>JAILZB010000208.1 GCA_023512725.1 Chloroflexota bacterium
GAACTATAGTCACCCTACTGTCGGGGCGTCAACGGAGGTGGGTGGCAGCCCAGGGAAGTCTCGCCCAGCGGCCACCCGCTCCTTCGGCCGGACCACGCCGCCGGCAGGAAGGTGCGTGCTCCCCGCTGACGGATCAGGTGGCCAGAAGTGTGGTCAATGTGTGGCCAGGTGTCTGCTCAACCCACCTACCGATTGGCACGGCCGGCGCCCGACCGCAGGGAGCTCCCGCCAGCCCCCTCCCCCTGACCCTCGGCAGCCCATGCGGGCAGCAGCGCTCCGGTGCGGCGCCCGGGGAGTACGATTAAGCGGTTGCAACTGGCCGCGTTCTCCTGCAGCGGTGCGCACCGACGCCCCCACCCCTCCCCGTCGCCCCTTCCGATAAGCCCGGTGGCGCGAGCAAGCGGGGCACCTGCCAGCACTCCCGCGCGCGACAGGACTGGCCCGCCGGCGTACACTTGGGCTGTGACGTTTGCTTCTTCCCCCCTCTTGCCAGACGGGCCGACGCGCGAGGACCTCGTCCGCTGTGTGCGCTGTGGGCTCTGCCTCAGCGCCTGCCCCACCTATCAGCTGCTGGGGCTGGAGACTGACTCGCCGCGGGGGAGGATCCACCTGATGCGGGCAGTCAGCGAGGGACGGCTGCCGCTGAGCGAAGGGGTGGTCCTCCATCTCGATCGCTGCCTTGGCTGCCGCGCGTGCGAGCCGATCTGCCCCTCGGCGGTCCCGTTCGGACGAATGCTGGAGGCGATGCGCGCGGTGATCGCCCGCCAGCACCCGACCCCGGGCTGGCGCGGACGGCTGGAGCGCTTCGCGTTCCGGGCGGTCCTCCCCTCGCGGCGGGTGGTGGGGCTACTGGTGGCACTCCTGCGCTTTGCTGAGGCGAGCGGGCTCCGTCGGCTGCTCCGGCCGTGGCTCCCCCCGGCGCTGCGCCCCCTTGAGGCGTTGGCACCGGTCCAGCTCGCGCCTCCCTACCACCCCCAGCCGTTCCTCCCAGCCCTGGGACCCGAGCGAGGGCAGGTCCTGTTCTTCCTGGGCTGCGTGATGCCGGCCCTGTTCGGCGAGGTCCACCGGGCGAGCGAAGAGCTGCTCCGCCGGGCTGGCTTTGCCGTCATCACACCGCCCGCCCAGACCTGCTGCGGCGCCCTGATGGCCCATGCCGGGCAGCGGGAGCTGGCCCGGGCGCTGGCACGGCGGAACCTGGCGGCGCTCGCGGGCGATGCTCCGATCATCGTCAACGCGGCGGGCTGTGGTGCCATGCTGAAGGAGTACGGCGAGCTCCTCGCCGACGACCCCCATCTCACCGCCGCCGCCCGCCAGGTTGCGAGCCGGGTGCAGGATATCAGTGAGTTTCTAGCCGCAGTCGGCCTGCCCCAGCCGCTCGGTCCGGTCCCCGTGACGGTCACCTACCAGGATGCCTGCCACCTCGCGCACGCCCAGCGCATCCGGCGGGAGCCGCGTGCCTTGCTCCAGCAAGTCCCGGGCCTGCAGCTGGTAGAACTGCCCGCCAGCGACCGCTGCTGCGGGAGCGCCGGGATCTACAACCTCACCCATCCTCTGCTCGCTGCCGAACTGCTCGAGCGCAAGGTGGACGACATCCTGACGACCGGGGCGAGCCTCGTTGCAGTGGGAAACCCGGGCTGCTTGCTCCAGCTCCAGGCCGGGCTGCGCCAACGGAAGGTGCCTCTCCGGGCGGTCCATCCCGTGTCGCTCCTGGTCGAGGCTTGCCGGCGTGGCGCCGACCTGACAGCCACCTCTCCGTAGCACCCCGGTCTGCCCCAACTGCCGCTGCATGCCCGAGGACTGCCTCGGCTCGTCGCCACCATCGCGACCTCTGGCTAGGGAGGGGTCCCCCGTGCCCTTCTCGGGAAGCAGAAAGAGCACCGGGCTCTCCGGTGCTCGTTGCTACCAGCCCTTCTGCCGAGCCACTCCCTTCTTCCTCAGCAGCAGCCTTGGAGTGCTGCGAGCAGTCCCCAACCCCCCTGCAACTTTCCTGGGCCGTCGGACTAGTCGGAGCCAGACAGCCCGCCGGGGCGGGCTCTCCCGTGCTGCCCTGGGGCGTGGGCAGCCGGAGTGCGAGGAGGAAGAAGTGGAGAGTTCCCAAGTTGGTCGGCCGCGCACTTTCATTATGGAAATCAATTGCGCGGCGAGGAGAGCAAGGGTTATGAACCTTGATTATGAAAAGTCGTCGAAAAGGCCATCTGTTCGACATTATTTATGTCAAATCAGCACTCTCTAACACCGCCTCCATTCTCGCACATTTTTTATGTGAAGCTCTCGCGCCTTCTTCTCGCGGCTGCCGGCAGCTCGGAAGCCCACACGGACAGCGCGCTCCAACAACTCGCCAGGCCGTGCCACCGCCCGGGCTCACCGCGCGCGGCCACGCTCCCTCGCGGCAGGGGCTAGCGGCTCCTTGGCAGTTGCCCACGCTCAGAAGCTCTCCCTCCCAGCGCTTGCTCTCCTCCCCTGGGCCCTCTTTCTCCGCCGGTCCTTCCCCGCACGGTGCCGCCCATCTTCCTCGCTGCGCCGGGAGAGCCGATCGCGCTCACGAAGGTACGCATCGATGGTGGAGGCTTCTTAGCCGCATTTGGAGAGACCCTGACGGCTGGCAGCGAGCGCTCGCCTGCCGGGAGGAGTGGCAGCGCGGTGGGACTACTCTTCGCCGGGATCGCCTCCCGCTTGCTGACCCGGTACCCTCCCCAGCTCGGCTGGACACGCCGGCCCGGGCTCCTTCTCCCTGGCAGGCAGCCCGGGCCTCTGCTCAGAAGGACGCTTGATCGCGGTGAGCCGTGCCGCAGTTCGCGGAGGGTGAGCTGCGCACCCCGCTCAGCAGCCCTCCACGCGGGGAGGCCCGACGATTACCAGGCCGTGCGTGATGACGGAAGCAGGAATGCCCTCGCGCCGGCAGACCTCTGCCCTGCTGACGTCCGACCGATCGGAGAGCCCGCGCGCGGGCGGACCCGACTTCCCCTACCAGGATGACACACTGCTGCTCCCCGCTCCGACTGCCCAGCGACACTCAGGAGGCAGCAGCAGTGGCAGCCGCCCGCCAGGCACGGATCACGCGGCGGAAGAAACCGGCAAGCTCTTCTTCGCTCAAGGAGAGCGCCTCAGCGGGGAGGACGAGGTTGAGCGTCGGTCCTTCGCTCGCTCGGAGCGAAGAGGGAGGCAACGCGGCGGCGGTGGACCGCGCACGCCGGGGAGAGGCAGCGCTGTCGCTGGCTGCTGCGCGGCGAGCGTCTGCGAGATGCTCGTCGACGCCGTGGCGCTCCACACCTACCTGGAAGCCGGCTGCTCGCGCTAGCTCCAGGAAGAAGCGGGTCGCCTTCGCCGCCATCTCGGGAGCCAGGCCAAGGTCAGCCAAGAAATGATTGTAGATATCGTCGCGCGTGGCCGTGCGGAGATCGAGCTTGCGGAAGAGGGTGGGGTAGGCATCGCGGACAATCTGCTGGAGGTTGAGCAGTTGGACCGCCCCGCGCGCCTTGAGCAGCCGCGCACGCTCGGTGGGGCGCCCCTCTTCATCGACCAGGCCAAGGTACCGCAGCGCTCCCACCACTTTGTACTCATTGCCGCGGGCGATGCCGTGAGCGCGCAGCAGCTCCTGGTCGACAATACTGGGCGAACTGCGCTGGAGCAAGCGCAACCCTTCCAGCATCCCCTTCGCTGGCCCGTAGGGTGGGGTCCGTCGTAGCTCCTCAGTCGCCATGGGCACCTCCCGTGTCTCCAGTCCTGAGCAGTTTAGCACGGTTCCGGGACGGGCGGGAAGCCATTAGAGACTTCTCAGGACTAAATTTCTCAGACATTCATCTGGACTGTAATGCGAGAGCCAGAAAGTCTTGTCTAATCTAGAATTTTGGACTGTTCTGGACTTCTCGCAAGGCCTCGTGTCCAGCAACTGCTCCCTCCCCTCCCGTTCTCCTCCCCCACCTCCCGCCCTCCCACAGCTGGTCTCTCGCTCAGCCCATCCACTTGCGTCGCGAGCGATCTCTCGGAGAGTGAATGGCGTCCCCTGGATCAGGTGAGCGAGCAGGTCCTTGGCGTAAACCACCCCCACGATCCAGGCGGGGCTCTCCCGCAGTTGGCCCAGCGCAGCCAGTTACCCAGTGGTTCCTCGGGGCGGGCAGGCCACTGCCGCGGGGGCGGTCAGCCGAGAAGCGAGAGTAGTTGTCCACGCAGCGAGCCGTGACGGGAGGATGCGCTGCTTCGCGTTTGTCGAGGGTTTGCCAAGCATTTGCAGAGATTTTGCATAAATTTCTATTCTCCGCACCATCGCTGCACCTCCGCGGTGAGGAGCGTCAGCGCCCTCGACGCCGACGCACCAGCGCTCGCGCACCGGCAGCAAAGGCCGCTTGGACTATCTCTTGCTCTGCGTGCTCCGGCTGAGAACAGCCCGCCGCGGTAGGGTGGGTAGGTGAGGCACGGTGGCAGGCGCTGCGCGACCCGGTGCCACCGCGCGAGGCGGGCTGCACGGGAGGAAAGTGGCCACACCGTGGGGATCACGCAGGACGTTCCGCGAGGTGGCGAGCAGTCCTGCCGTGACGGAGACCGGCGTGGTCCTGGCTGCGGTCGACAGTCCGCAGACCATCGCTCGCCGGCTGGCAGACCAGCTCGGGCCTGCAGGGTGAAGCGCCAGGGGAGCGTCGCCGGCGCTGGCGTGGCTCGGCAGCCACGCGCGCCCTCCCATTGGCAGCGCCGGGCTAGGCCAGGGTGGCTGGACCGAAGGCGTCGGGCAATAGCGCGGCGAGACTGAGGGAACGGCTGGGCGGCCCGCTCGGCGCACCAGGCACCACGGTCGGCCATTCGCGCCCGAGCGGGTGCCAGAACTCCCAGAGCACCTGACGACAGGCACCACAGGGTGCCGCTGGGGGGTCGCTGCTGGTGACGACCGCCAGGGCAAGGAGCGCCCGCTCACCGCGCGCGACTGCTGTCAAGACCGCAACCCGTTCGGCGCAGACGGTCAGCCCGTAGGAGGCATTCTCCACGTTGGCGCCGCTGAACCAGCGACCACTCGCCCCGAGCACGGCCGCCCCGACGGCGAAGCCACTGTACGGGCAGTAGGCAGCCGCGCGGGCCCGGCGGGCGAGGGCAAGGAGGCGGGCGAGCGCGCGCGCATCCGGTGGGGTCGTCATGCGGCGGCGTCGCCTGCTTCTGCCGGTGGCGCTGGCGGGAGTTCGACCAGGAGCGAACGAATACCGCGACCACTCATCTCACGCACCCGGAGAGTTACCCCTTCGATCGTCACGGTATCCCCGACCTCGGGCGGCTTGCCCAGCCGGTCAGCAACCAGCCCACCCACGGTGTCCACCTCTTCGGCGTCGATCTGGCGCCCGATCAGGTCGCTGAAGTCAGCCAGGGTCAACCGGCCAGGGACGATCGCAAGCCGACCCGGCTCAAGCCAGCGCACTTCTGCCGTGGGCTGGTCGTACTCATCCTGGATCTCCCCCACGATCTCTTCGATCAGATCTTCGATCGTCACGAGACCCTCGACCCCGCCGTACTCGTCCATCACGATCGCCATGTGCTTCTTCTGCTCTTGCAGGTCATGCAGCAGCTGATCCACTCGCACTCCCGGCGGCACGATGTACGGTTCGCGAGCGATCTCTCGGAGGGTGAATGGCGTCCCCTGGATCAGGTGAGCGAGCAGATCCTTGGCGTAAACCACCCCCACGATGTGGTCGATACTCTCCTCGTAGATCGGGATGCGGCTGTATCCGCTCTCGACGATCAGGCGCGCAACGGCGAGGGGGTCGCTCTCAGCCGGCGCGCAGACCATGGCGACGCGAGGGGTCATCACTTCGCGCGCAGTCGTTTCTTCCAGCTCGAAGATGTTGCCAATCATGGCAAGTTCATCCGGCTCGATCACGCCCTGCTCGCGACCAACGTTGAGAAGGAGCTGGACCTCCTCTTCACTCACGAGCAGCGGGGGTGGCCCGCCTCGCCAGCCGAAGGGCCGGAGCACCAGCCCGGTGATCCATTCGAGCGCGCGCACGATCGGGGTCAAGGCGACCGCGAGGACGTGGACGGGGCGGACGATCGCCTCCGCGACGGCGCGCGGCGGCATGCGCACGGAGCGG
>JAILZB010000021.1 GCA_023512725.1 Chloroflexota bacterium
GCACTGGCCCGGACGCAGCGACCCGAGCGTGATCGGCCCAACCCGGACCCGGACCAACCGGAGCACCTCGAGCCCCACCGCAGCGCACATCTTGCGCACCTGCCGCTTGCGTCCCTCGTGAAGAATGAACCGGAGGAGCGCCGTGGCCGGCCCTTCCCGGCGGACGACCGTGACCGTGGCGGGAGCAGTGCGCTTGCCTTCCAGCACCAGCCCCTGCCGGAGCACTTCCAGCTTGGGGGCGGTGAGTTCGCCCCGCACGCGGACGAGGTACTCCTTCTCGAGGCTCGTGCTAGGGTGGGTCACCCGGTTGGTCAGCTCTCCATCGTCGGTCAGTAAGAGGAGGCCTTCACTCTCCAGGTCCAACCGTCCAATGGGGTAGAGGCGACGCCGCTGCCCCTCGGCGTCGGTCACCTGCTGCTTGACCAGGTCGATCACCGTCGGGCGGTTGAAGGGGTCGGTCACAGTCGTGAGCACCCCGGCGGGCTTATTGACGAGGAGATAGCTATGGGTCTCCGGCAGGCGGACAACCTTCCCGTCGACGACAATCCGGTCCCGGCTCGGCTCGACCTTGTTGCCAAGCGAGCGCACCACCCGACCGTTCACGGAGACCCGTCCCTCGAGGATCAGACGTTCGGCGCGCCGGCGCGAGGCAATCCCGGCGGCAGCCAGCACTTTCTGCAAGCGAGCTTCGGTCACGCGGCAATCTCCCGACTCTCGCGATTCCGTTCTCTGAAGCTATCACACTACCCGTCGAAAAGAAAGCCCCGGCGAGGAGGCGACCACGAGCGTTCGCGGCGATGCCCCAGTGGACAAGAAAAAACGGGCGGCGCGCCCTGGGAACGCGCCGCCCGCGAGGGAAACGGGGTAGGGGGCCTACCCCTGTCCAGAGGAGATACCCGGCGGCTCGACTTCCTGAGCACCGTGGTGCCGGAGGAGCGCTCGCACCTGCTCGTGCTCAGCCGGGGAAGCCGGTGAGACCGCCACCAGCATGCTGAGCCCGCTCGGACGTGGATGTCGCCGCCGACTGACCAGCATCCCACTGAGCATCCCGGCCACCATCCCGAGCACGGCGCCGCCTGCCGTCGTAAGGAGCAGGCCACCAATCCCCCGGCCTTCCAGCCCAGCCAGCCCACCACTGACCAGAGCTCCTCCCACGCCGAACAGCCAGCCAGCAATCGCCCCGACCAGCCCGCCCAGCACGGCACCGCTCTGAACTACCGCCGGGTTGCTCCGACGAGTGAGAGCCGGGGTGATGGTCACCCGCTCGAACGTCACCCCGGCCTGCTGGAGCGCTGCCAGCGAGCGGCTGGCCATCTCGGCGTCGGCCAGAGTGGCGAACACCAGGGGCGGCTGGCGCTCAGCCTCCGGGCGACCGGGAGCGGAATGCGCCATCTCCGGGGGTGTCACAGGCTCAGGTATACCGGGTGGGGCGTGAAGACGCCGTGAAGATTGGGTGCCGCCTGCTGAGGGCTCTGTGAGAGTCAGCCCGACCGGGTGGTATCCTGGCGAGGAACGCGCTTCCTGACGGGAGTGGCGCCGAAGAGTAGGCTTAGCGCGCGCGTTCGGGTGGCGACCCGTAGCGCTCTTCCAGCCACCAGGGGATGTAGCGCCGTTCGGGTCGGCGCGGGCGTCGGCAGAGGAAGACCCAGGCCTGGGCAAGGTCGTACATCCGCAGACCCCGGACGAGCAGATGGAGCAGGGCGACCAGCAGCTTGCTGGAGCGATAGCGCACCCCGAGGGGGCGGACCTGGACCGAGCAGTAGTAGCCACCGAGGATCTCTTGCCAGAGCTTGAGGTCGGCCAGAAAGCGATGGTCCGGGTCGAGGTGGGCGCCGTAGGTGCCCAGGGCGGGAACGGCGAAGCAGACCCGGGCCTGTGGCGTGATGATGCGGTGGATCTCATCCAGCACCTGATAGGGGTCAGCAAAGTGTTCCAGGAGCGCGATCGCCTGGACCTCGGCTACCGAACGGCGGCGGAAGGGGAGGGCGCGGACGTCGGCCAGCACATCGATCCCCGGCCGCTGGCGGAGGTCGACGTTGATGAACGTCGGCTCACCCCGCGATCCTGCCCCCAGATTCAGGCGCCAGATTCTGCTACCCTCACGCGCGTGACCCATCCTGCTGCTCCCGGAGAAGTGTAGTCGGATGGTGACGGGGCCCACTCTCGGGATCGTCGCCAACCGGCTGCTCGGCCGCCGGACCGGCGTGGGGCGTTACCTCGCCAACCTGCTCCGTCAGTGGGGTCGGCAGCACGCTCCCTTTGCTCAGGTGCTGGTCTTCACCCCGCGCCCGGTTCCGCTACCGGCCGGGCTGCAGAACTGTGTCCTGCCCTTTGCCGGGTCAGCGTTCCTCTGGGAGCATCTCCTGCTTCCAGCCCGCCTGCCTGCCGTCGACCTCCTCTTCTGCCCAGCCTATACCATCCCGCTCGGCTTTCGGGGCCGCGCTGCGCTCACTATCCACGATGCTATTCAGGCCGCCCTCCCGGAGGAGTTCCCCTTCTGGTACCGCTACCGCTATGGGCTGCTCTACCGCTGGAGCGCTCGCCGGGCCCAGGTCGTCCTGGCCGATTCCGCGGCGACCGCGACCGATATCCAGCAGTACTACGGGGTGCCACGGGCGCGCATTCGGGTGGTGCCTCTGGGGGTCGACCCGGTGTTTCGGCCGGTTGACCCGCAGCCGGTCCTACGACGGCTTGGCCTGGACGACCGCCCCTACCTCCTCTTCGTGGGCAAGCTGACCCGACGTCGGAACATCCCTGGGCTCTGCGTGGCGTTCGCGACAGTGGCGGAAAAGGAGTACCGACTGGTGTTGGCGGGGGAGAACTCCGCCCAGCTCGACCTTGTCGCGATCGCCCGGCGGCTTGGCCTCGGCGACCGCTTACGGTACCTTCCCTTCCCGCCCGATGAGGAGCTGGTAGCGCTCTACTCGGGTGCCACCCTCGTCGTCTACCCCAGCCAGCGCGAGGGCTTCGGTCTACCGATCGTCGAGGCGATGGCCTGCGGGGCACCGGTGCTCACGGTGGCGACCTCCGCGATGCAGGAGGTCGCGGGGGAAGCGGCCTGGTACGCCTCCAGCCCGGCGGCGTCAGACCTAGTCGCACCATTGCGGGCGGCACTCGCCGACCCGGTGCGGCGAGCTGAGCTGGCGGCTGCTGGCCGGGAGCGAGCAGCCCACTTTCGCTGGGAAAGCACCGCGGCCAGCACCCTGGCCGCCCTCAGCGAGCTGCTCTGCTCGGGGACCGTCCATGCCTGAAGCCCCCGCGATCTTCCAGGCGGCCTACTACCGCCGGCTGGCGGCAGTGGAGGAGCGCCATCCCTGGTCCGCCGGGACCCGCCGGGTGGCTGGCGCCATCATCCCCGTGCTGCTCGGTCGGCCGAGCGGTGGTCTCCGCATCCTGGATGTCGGCTGCGGGACGGGTGCCACCCTCCGCTGGTTACGACGCTTCGCGGGGCGTCGGCCGGTGGTGGGCATGGACCTCGCCCGGGGAGCCCTCCGGTTCGCACGGCGCGGGGGGGAGCCGGTCATCCTGGCAAGCGCGGAGGCCCTCCCATTCCGGAAAGGGCGGTTCGACCTTCTCTACTGCGCGGATGTCATCCAGCACCTGCCCGCCCCGGCGCGCACCCGGGCGTACCGGGAGTTCGCGCGGGTGCTCCGGCCAGGTGGGGTCGTCTTGCTCCGGGCGAACCGCGCGACTGGTGCACCGGAGGCCGCGCGACCGGGCTACCCTGCCTTCGACTACCGAACGGTGCCGGCCGAGTTAGAAGAGGCAGGGCTCACGCCGGTGCTGGTGGGGACGCTGGCGCTGCTCTCTGGCCTGGCTGCGCGCTGGCGACGCGGTGCCGGTGGGGGGTGGCAGCACCAAGGCCTGGCCCTTCGCCCGCTGACTGGTCTGGCGCGCCCGCTCGGCTGGGTGATCGGTCTGACCTTCTGGCTCGAGGCACTTGCCTTTCGGTTGCGGCGACGGCTCCCGGCCCGGGGCGGAGCGTCCTCGTTAGTGGCCGCGCTGAAGGTCGTTCCCTTCGAGCGCGCATGAGGTGGCGGGCGCGAGCCGTCCAGCGCTACTTCGACGCGGTCGCCGCGACCTACGCTGCCCGCTATGCCCAGCCAGGCCCGGCTGGCTATGCCCTCGCGAGCCGCTGGCAGCGCATCTGGGAGCTGATCGGAGAACCCCCTGGCCCGGCCCTGGATGCGGGCTGCGGGCCTGGCCTCCTCCTTGCCGCCCTTGCGGAGCAGGGCAGGATGGCTATTGGGGTCGATCTCAGCCCGGCGATGGTGCAGCTGGCGGCGGTCCGCGGTCCGGCGGTGGTGGGAGCGCTGGAGGCGTTGCCCTTCGCCAGCGGCCAGTTTGGCCTGGTGGTGGCAGCCGGTGCCATCGAGTACGTGGCCGACGACCAGCGCGCGCTCGCTGAGCTCGTCCGCGTGCTGCGCCCCGGCGGGGTGCTGATTGCGAGCTTTCCCAACCGCCGGAGCCCCTATCGCGTCTGGAAAAACGGGGTCTTCTACCCGCTCGTCGGCATGCTGCGCCCGCTGGTCTATCGGCTGCGTAGCTTACCACCCCCACCGACGGTCACTGCCTACCACCATCACTATCGCGTGGACGAGGTACAGGCCAGGCTCACGGCGCTAGGCTGCCGGGTCGAGGAGGTGGTCTTCGTGAACCTGCAGCTGCTCCCGACGCCCCTCGATGAGTGGCTCGCACCGCTGGCCGTCGCGCTGGCACGCTGGCTGGAGCGCTTCGGTCGCGCCCCGCTCGGGCGCCTCGGCACGGCGTTCCTCGTGCGAGCGGCCCGCACGGAGAGCAAGGATATCAGCCAGGCTTCCTAGGCTGCCCGGGAAGCCGGCCGGACGAGCAGGGAGGCGACCTGCCGCGGCGCCCTCGCGCACAACAGGACCGCCCGCGGCGGGCCAACCACCGCGGGCGGTGCGCTCCGGGCGAGGGGGGAGTTAGAGCTGTAGGCGCCGCGGCACCCGGTTGCCGTGCTCGTCGATCACCCATTCCTCGCTCTCGCCGGCAGCCGGGCGGTCTTGCTGGCTCGCTTCGCCCAGAGCGTGCCCGGCTCCGGCACCGGCTGCGCCACCGAGGGCTGCTCCCGCCACAGCACCGGGAGGTCCTGCCAGGGCAGCGCCGGCTATCCCACCGGCAATACCACCGGCGACGGCACCAGCCGTAGTTGTACCCCCCGTGCCCACACTGCCCGGGCCCGTATCCGCACCGTAGCGCTCGAGGATGGCCAGCGCTTCCAGGGCCCGGTTCTCCGCCCGGACCGTAACCAGGGTGCGCCCCTCGCGGATACCATGCTCAAAGTGGTGCGCCTCCTCTTCGGGGATACCCAGCCCAACCAGGGCACCGACCAGGCCACCCGCAGCCGCACCGATCCCCGCCCCGGCTACCGCGGTGCCACCTGCAATCCCAAAGGCGGAGGCCAGGATGCCCCCCGCGACGACTGGGCCAATGCCCGGGATGGCGAGCGCCCCCAGACCGACCAGAAAGCCGACCAGCCCACCAAGCAGCCCACCACTGACCGCGCCAGTCACCGCACCCGTCACCGCCTGGGTGCCGCTCTCTTCGGTCATTCGCGCTTCGACGGCGGGGTCGCGCACGGCGACACCGATCTGGTCGGCGGTAAAGCCAGCATCGCCCAGTGCGAGGATCGCTTCCTGGGCTCGCGCGGAGTCGCGGAATAGCCCGGCGACAGTCGTGCGCCCGCTGTAGTCCCGCGTGACGGTTCGCTGTTCCATGGTCCTCCCTCCTGACGTTTCTCCCTGCCCCAATGCCAGGCATCCTGCTCCCCTGGCCGGGCTGTCCCGCCTGACGGACGGTGCTTCCCTCAGACTAGCACAGGCGTGTGAGCCTGCCGTGAGGAGGAGGCGGAGCCCTGTGGGAAGCCTGTGAAGTCCTAGCGGCGCACCACGATCCCCTGGCCAGCCACGATCTCGCCGATAGGCGCGACGGCAGGACAGCGGGCGGCCTGGAGCGCTTGTGCAAGCGCCGGAGCGCGCTCCGGCGGAACGGCGATCAGCAGGCCACCTGAAGTTTGGGCATCGCAGATGAGCAGCCGATCGGTCTCGTCCAAGCTGGGGTCCCAGTCGACGCGGTCAGCAACCGCTGCCAGGTTCCGGCGGGTACCGCCCGCGATGGCACCCGCGTGGGCAAGCTCGCGGGCGCCCGGCAGGAAGGGCAGCGCATCAGCGACCACGCGCGCCCCAACGCCGCTCCCGTCAGTCATCTCCAGCAGGTGGCCGAGTAGACCGAAGCCGGTCACGTCGGTCGCAGCATGGGCTCCCACCTGGACCATCGCCTCGCTCGCCCCCCGGTTGAGGGTGGCCATCACAGCAACGGCGTGGGCCACTACCTCTGGAGAAGCGAGCTGGCGCTTGACCGCGGTGGCAATCACGCCGGTGCCAAGCGGCTTGGTGAGGAAGAGGAGATCCCCCGGCCGGGCCCCCACGTTGCGGATGATCCGCTGGGGGTGGATCAGACCCGTTACCGCCAGGCCATATTTGGGCTCGGGGTCATCGATACTGTGGCCTCCCACGACCGGGCAGCCTGCTTCGCTCGCCTTGTCGATGCCACCGCGCAGGATCTGCTCCAACAGGCCGGTGGCGAGCAAGTCGCGCGGGAAGCCGACGAGGGCCAGCGCGTAGAGCGGCCGCGCGCCCATCGCATAGATATCGGAGAGGGCGTTGGCCGCCGCGATCTGGCCGAAGGCGTAGGGGTCGTCGACGATCGGCGTGAAGAAATCGACCGTCGCGACCAGGGCGAGCTCCTCGCTCAGCCGGTAGACGGCCGCATCGTCGCGCGTTTCCGTTCCGACCAGCACATTCGGGTCGGTGAGGGGAGGAAGGTGGCGCAGCACCTGCGCCAGCTCGGCGGGGCCGAGCTTACACGCTCACCCCGCACCGTGGCTGAGGCTGGTCAGCCGCACGAGTTCGTGGGTCTCCATCGCCTCCGCAAGCCTCCTCGGCGGGATTATCTCACGTTTGGCCCCTCGAGTTGGCAACCTGGCCAGGGCGGCGCAGAATCGGCTGGAGTGCAGCGGCTGGCACAGCCTGCCGCCGAGGAGGGCAACGGATGGCCTGCTTTATCTGTGTGACCTGCGGGGTGCAGTACCCGGAGCGTGCCACGCCGCCCGAGGGCTGCCCGATCTGTGAGGACGAGCGCCAGTACGTCGGCTGGAACGGCCAGCGCTGGACGACCCTCGAGGAGATGCGCGCCCAGGGCTACCGCAACCTCATCCGGGAAGAAGAGCCTGGCCTCTGGAGCCTGCAGACGCAGCCCGCCTTCGCGATCGGGCAGCGGGCGTTTCTCGTCCAGACCCCCGAAGGCAACCTGCTCTGGGACTGCATCACCCTGATCGACGAGGAGAGCATTGCGACCGTCCGTCGGCTGGGCGGCGTGCGCGCCATTGCCGTCTCCCACCCCCACTATTACTCGGCCATCGTCGAGTGGAGCGCTGCCTTCGGCAGTGCCCCGATCTACATCCATGCTGATGATGAACAATGGGTCGTCCGTCGCTCGCCCGCCCTGCAGCTGTTCACTGCGGAGCAGCTTCCCCTCTTCGGCGGCATCACGCTCGTGCGGCTAGGCGGCCATTTCCCGGGTGGCATCGTGGCGCACTGGCCGGCAGGGGCCGACCAGCGGGGAGTGCTGCTCTCGGGCGACATCATCCAGGTGGTGATGGACCGTCGGTGGGTCAGCTTCATGTACAGCTACCCGAATCTGATCCCGCTTTCGGCTGCCGAGGTCAGCCGGATCGTCGAGCGGGTACGCCCGTTCCGCTTCGAGCGCATCTGGGGTGCGTTCGCTGGCCGCCAGGTGATGAGCGACGGCAACGCCGCGGTCGAGCGTTCGGCGCGGCGCTACCTGGAGCGGTTGCAGGCTCCCTGACCACCTGTGTGAGTTACGAGAAGTAACTCACTTATGGTATTGACGCCTCTATCTTGTTGTACCTACAATGATTTCGGCAGCCAGGTTCCCTTCGCTCGCTGGCGTGCTGGGCCCGGCGTGCGCCCACCGGAGGATGGAAGGGGCGCACTCGTTGGGATCCTGTTGAGCGGCGAGAGCCCTGCACCCACGGGAATGGATGTATAGCCGTCCTCGCCGCGAGGGGCGCGCAAGCGAGAGCCCTGCATCCACGGGAATGGAATATGGAAGGAGGCAACCTCCTTCCTGCCGCCCCGCGGGGCGGGAAGCGGCTGCCCACTCTGGCGTGCCGGAAGCTGGCTGCTACCCCTTGCGCAATGGGCGAGAATTCCTCGGAATGGAGGCATGAACGATGTCTGAGCGTACAGTCATCACCCCACTCGACAACGGGCCCTACCGGGTGGTGGGCTCCTTCGTGGTCCAGCTGCCCAGTGGGCGGGTACTCCAGCAAGATGGCGAGACGTATCTCTGCCGCTGTGGCGGCTCGAACTCCAAGCCGTTTTGCGATGGCACCCACCGGAAGATCGGTTTCCAGGCGGCGGAGGTGCCGCCTGCGGCTGCCAGCAGCGAGTTTGTGGCCGTCGCCGACGAAGCGGCCGTCCCCGAGGATGACCTGCTGGAGGTGAACGTCAACGGCCAGCCGGTCGTCTTGACGCGGCGGGGGGACCAGATCTACGCCCTCTCGGGTATCTGCACCCACGCGGAAGCACGGCTGGCGGATGGCCACCTGGAGGGGGAGGTGCTGTTCTGCCCCCTCCACGAGAGCGGGTTTGATCTCCGGACCGGCGCGCCCGTCCGCCTGCCCGCCACCGAACCCCTCCCGGTCTACCAGGTGCGCCGCGAGGGCGGGAAGGTGCTTGTCTCGAGCCGGCCGGTCACGCCCTGACGATGGCAACGATTGTCATCGCGGGAGCAAGCCTCGCGGGAGGGCGTGCCGCCGAGACCTTACGTGCCGAGGGGTTCGATGGTCGAGTGGTGCTCGTTGGGGAGGAGCCCGAGCGCCCCTACGAGCGTCCACCCCTCTCCAAGCAGTATCTTGCCGGCCACCAGCCGCGCGAGCGGCTCTTTTTGCGGCCAGCCGAATACTATGCCGAGCAGCAGATCGAACTGCAGCTGGGCCGACGGGTCGAACTGGTCCGGGTGGCCGAGCAGCAGGTCGTCCTCGCTGACGGTGAAGCGATCGCCTACGACCAGCTGCTGATCGCGACCGGCTGCACGCCTCGCCGGCTCTCCGTTCCTGGTCACGACCTGGAGCGGGTCTGCGTGCTCCGCTCCCTGGCCGATGCCGATGCCATCCGGGCCGTCCTGCAGCCCGGTGCCCGGGTGGTGGTGGTCGGGTTCGGGTTTATTGGTGCCGAAGTCGCGGCGACCTGCCGGCAGGTGGGTGCGAGCGTCACGGCCATCGAGCCGCTTGCGGCGCCGCTCGCGCGCGTGTTCGACCCGGCTATCGGGCAGCACCTGGCAGCGCTCCACCGTGCCCACGGGGTGCAGCTCCGCCTGGGCGAAGGGGTGAGCGCGCTCCGTGGCCACCGCGTGGTGGAGGAGGTCGTTACCACCAGCGGCGCGGTCATCCCGTGCGACCTGGTGGTGGTTGGGATCGGGGTGCGGCCAGCAGACGAGTGGCTGGCGGGGAGCGGCATTGCCCGCCAGGATGGGGTCCTGGTCGACGAGACCTGCCGCACGAACCTACCAGGGATCTTTGCTGCGGGCGACGTGGCGAGCTGGTGGTCGCCCAGCCTCAGCCAGTACCTCCGCGTCGAGCACTTCGACCACGCCCAGCAGCACGGGGTCCACGCGGCACGGGCGATGCTCGGCTACCGTGAGGCCTACGACCCCCTGCTGTTCTTCTGGTCGGACCAGTACGACCTGAACATTCAGTACCTGGGCCTCCATCAGCCGGGTGACCGGCTGGTCTGGCGGGGGAACCCGCCCGAGCCACCCTGGGCGGTGTTCTTCCTGCGGGATGGCCGGGTGGCGGCGGCCCTCACGGTCAACCTGCCGCGCGAGGCGGGAGCAGCCCGCCAGTTGATCCGCAAGGGGGTGGTCGTGCCGGAGGCCGCTCTCCAGGACCCCGCGACCGACCTCCGCCAGCTGGCGCGCAGCCTCTAGCGGCAGACACGAAAGGGCCCCGCTCGCCGGTGAGCGGGGCCACCGCAGGGGGGCCGGTGCGCCTCAGCGCGCGATCGGGGTATCCGGGCGGTTGCCGTACTCCGCCCAGGAGCCATCGTAGTTGCGGACCGTCTGGTAGCCGAGCAGGCGCAGGGTGAAGAGGGTGTGCGCGGCGCGGACAGCCGTCTGGCAGTAGGTGATTACCTGCTTGTCCGGGGTCACCCCAGCGGACTCGTACAGCTGCCGGAGCTCACGCGCAGGCTTCCAGACCCGCGGCTCCTCGCTGGTCAGATTACGTTGCCAATCGATGTTGACCGCATTCGGCACGTGGCCGCCCCGCTGGGCGCGCACGTCGACCCCGTTGTACTCGGCCGCAGTCCGCGCATCCACGATCACCACATCTGGGCGGTTGAGGTTCGCCAAGAGATAGTCGAGCGTGCAGACGACGGTCTCATTGCGCTGCGGCGTGTAGGGTGCGGGCGTCACGCTCGGTACGCTCTGATCAACCGGCCGGTTCTCTTTGACCCACTTGTTCCAGCCACCATTCAGCACCTGCGCCTGCGGGTGACCGTAGTAGTCCAGCACCCACCACAGGCGCGCCGCCCAGAGCCCACCCTGATCGTCGTAGGCAACCACCCGGGTCTCATTGCTGATCCCGTGCGCGCTGAGGATGCGGGCGACCGTCTCAGGCCCGGGGGCGTACAGCTTCTCCACCGGGTCCTTGAGCTGGGTGGTGTCGAAGAACACGGCTCCTGGGATATGCCCCTGGGCGTACTTCTCCTGGCTGCGGAGGTCGAGAATGCGGAGCCCGGGCTGCTGGAGCTGGGCGGCCAGCTGGTCGGTCTCGATCAAGAGCTGGGGGTTAGCGTACTGGTCGCTGCTTGCGACGCTCGGGCCGCCGCTCGTGGCGGGCGCGCAGCTTGCCAGCAGCAGCACCAGCGGGAAGAGAGTAAGCCAGCGTGTCGTCATTGCTCTGCTCCAGGGTTATTCCTGCCCCAGGGCCCGCAACTGCTGGGCGACCTGGGCCATTGCGCTGCGCGGGTCGAAGCGCCCCTGCTGCCGCACGAGGGTAATCCGCCACTCGCCTGCCCCAATCGGCTCGATCGTGGCCGCGAAGCCGGCTTTGGCGCCTTCCCACGGCACCGTCGTGAGGGCCGGGGGGTGGTCGGTCAGCACGGTCAACTGCTCGCCGCGGAGCTGCTTGAGGGCGGCCTGGGTCTTGAGGGCCGGGTAAGGACACATCTCTCCCCGGACATCCAGTTCCATCGCCTACCTCCTTCAGGGCAACCGTTTGATGACGAGGGTGCCAAGCCAGGCTCCCGCCGCGAGGGAAGCGCCAAAGAGCCAGCCGCTCAGCGCCAGGGAGGGAAGAGCGGAGAAAAAGGCCCCGATGGTACAGCCGATGGCGATCCCAGCGCCGTAGCCCATCAGGACGCCGCCGCCCACGGCCTGGAGGTAGCGCCCCTTGCGCCGCGGGAGGCGCACTTTGAACTCGCCGGCTGCCAGGGCGGCAAGAAAGGCGCCGACCACCACCCCGGCATCGAGCGCGAAGGACGAAGTGAGCCAGTCGCTACTGCTGCCAAGGGCGAGGTTGCAGCCGGCCAGGCGGTCAAGGCCGAGCAAAGGACCCGCGCTCAGGCCGACCAGGCCAGTGAGGCGCTCGGCCCAGGCGGAAAGCTCCCCCGTGACCCCAAGCGGATGTGAAAAGACGAAGCTAAAGACGTTCAGGACTGCCAGGGCAGTCGCTCCCACGCCAACTGGCCACCCGCGCCCCAGCAGCCGCTGGTGGAGTGCTGCGAGGTGGTCGCGTAGACTGAAGGCTGGCAGCCCCGGGGCAGAAGATGGCCCTGGCAGCGGGGGGCCAGCGCGGAGTTCCCACCAGGAAGCCAGCAGGTAGAGAGCAGCCAGGGCCAGGATGGTCAGCGCCAGAGCCCAGCCGTGGCCGACCAGCGCCGGCAACCAGAGGGTCGGCAGGGCGCTGAGATGGTGCTGCCACCACCAGTTCCAGCTGTGGGCCGCGAGCGACAGCCCACCCAGGATCCCCACCAAGGCCACGACGGAAGCGAGATAGCCTTCGCCGATGCGGAAGAGCGTGCCCGATACGCACCCGCCCGCGAGCACCATGCCGATCCCAAACAGCACGCCGCCAACCACCAGATGCAATCCGACCGGGGTGACGTGCGCACCGGGAGGGAGGTCTCCGAAAGCAGGGTTGGGTACCAGGCGTACCATCAGTAGCCAGAAGCCGACACTGGCAACCATCAGGGAGAGCAGGATGGCGCGCAGGGTGCGCGTGTCGTGGGTGAGGAAGAGGTCGCGGAAGGCACCGGCAAAACAGAGGCGACTGCGTTGGAGGATGATGCCGAAGGCAAGCCCGATCGCCCAGAAGATGGCAAGCTCCTCGCTGCGGCCCCAGAAGACGACCAGCACTCCGAGCGCCACCCCAGCGCCCAGCCAGGGCGCCAGGCCGGTGAGACGCGGGCGGCTACTGACTGTAGCCGCCGACGTTGCTCCGACCATCGTTACGCTGCTCCGATACCTGACAAAAGAAGTCGATCTAGTCGAGAACTGAGGATAGTGGACAGCGTGATGGCTGTCAACACTTTGTCCGCCGGGCTGGCCTCCCTCCCCGAGCCTGCGGAGCCGGCAGGACGCTACCCCGCTGCTCACCGCTGTTCCCCCCAGGGCTCACCGGGCCTGGTCCCTCATCCTGGCCTACCACCAGGGGAGCTTGACGCTTTGCCGGCCAGCAGCTAGCTTCTGAGCAATGGTGGGGGGTGCCGTCGACGATCAGGGGCGGCCGCGGCGGCCGCGCGCAGTGACCTGGGTGGCGCTGCTGCACTTCGGGCAGGGGCTGCTGGTGCTTCCGCTCTGGGTGCTGATCTGGTTGGCTGGCGCCCTGGAGGCCCAACGGGGTGAGTTGTTCTCGCCCGGTGGCCGCGAGTTGCTGCTCTATGGGGTGCTCCTGAGCGCGTTGGACCTCCTGCTCTTCCCGATCGCCTACGGGCTCTTGCGGTTGCGCCCCTGGGCCTGGACGCTCGCGATGGTCCTCCAGGGGGTGCTGCTAGCCACGGCACTCGTCCAGAGCTACTTCGGCGAGGACGACTATCTGACGCTGGCAGTGGGGGTCTTCGTGGTGCTCTGTCTGAACCAGCGGGAGGTCCGGGCGGCCTTCGCAGTCGGAGGGCAGGGTGAGTCGTCCCGCTGACCTGGCCGACGGTTTGCTGGCGGGCGACCTTGCGCTGCTGCGCCGCTTCGAGCCGGTAGTGCGATACACCCGGGGCGAGGAGTTTCTGTCGGCTGCCGTCGAGCCGTACGTGGAGGCGTGCAGCCTCTGGTGCGAGCATCCAAATGGGCGGACAGAGCTGCTGGTGCCTCGGGGTGCCCTCACGACCGAGCGGCTCGCCCAGCCCTGGCCGCAGGAACCTGGGAGCCGGCTCTACCTTACCTTCAGCGAGCCGCTCAGCCTCGCCGAACTCACCCGCCAGCGGCTGAAAGCGGGAGCCCCGAGCCTGCGTGCACCCGAGAACCGGTTTCGTCCCACGGTCGGGCGGCTCGCGCGGGTCGGCTATCTCTCGCGGGTAGCCGACGCGCTCTTCTCACTCACGCTGCTGCTCCGTGGCCGGGTGCCAGGCGATGCCGCGGCTGCAGCCGTGCTCGCCGAGCGGGCGCTCCGGGCCCGCGACAACCGCTGCTGCTACTACGGCCGGGTGGTGCGCCAGCAGGGCTGGATCGCGCTCCAGTACTGGTTCTTCTATGCCTTCAACGACTGGCGCTCCGGCTTTTTCGGGGCGAACGACCATGAGGCCGACTGGGAGATGGTCACCATCTTCTGTTACCCCGCTGCCGATGGGAGCATTCAGCCGGCCTGGGGCGCCTAAGCCGCCCCCGACTACCACGGGGAGGAGCAGCGCCGGCGCTGGGACGACCGTGAGCAGCTGGAGCTGGTCGATGGCCACCCGGTGGTCTACGCGGGCGCGGGCTCCCACGCAGCCTACTTTCGCCCCGGAGAGTACCTGACCGAAGTACCGGTCACGCTCTTCCGGCCCCTCGTGCGTGCGTGGGAGGTGGTGCGCTCGGTCTGGGTGAGGGGGCTGCGCCAGCCAGACACCTTGCCCGTGCTGCGCGAGATCACGATCCCCTTCGTCGACTATGCGTGGGGCGATGGGGTAGCGGTGGGGCCGGGGCAGGAGCGGGAGTGGCATCCCATCGTGCTGACGCCGGAGATGGCCTGGGTCGAACAGTACCACGGCCTGTTCGGGCGGTACGTCCACGACCCTCTGGGGGGAGAGAACGCCCCGAGCGGTCCCAAGTTCAACCGGGATGGCAGCATCCGCCAGGCCTGGGCCGACCCGGTGGGCTGGGCAGGCCTGGAGGCAACGCCACCACCGCCGCAGGCGCTGGCAGCGGCCGACCAGGCGATCGCGACGCTGGCAGCGCGCCAGGGAGAACTCACCGCGACGATCGCAGCACGGGCGGCAGCGGTCGAGGAGCAAGGGAGTGTCGTCCAGGCGCTGCGGGCCCAGTCCGCTCTTGCCTCCCGGGCGGCCCGCGAGGCGGAGCAGTTGCGCACCCAGCGCCAGGAGTTGGCCGCCCTCCGACGCGAACAGGCCGAGAACGCAGCGATGCTCGCTGCCCTCCAGGCGCGTCGGGAGCAGCTCGCGCGCGGCGAGCTCGACCCGCCGCGGAGCCACCTCCGGCGGCTCGCGCTGCCGGCCAGCCCAGCCAGCCTGCGCGCGCGGAGGCTGGTCGAGCTCTGGGCCGCGGCAAGTATCGCGCTCTTCCTGCTGGTGACGTTGCTCATCCTCGCCTTTGCCCGCCAGTGGGCGGTGCTCGGGATTGCCGGCCTGCTGACGGTCTTCGTCTTCATCGAAGCACTCCTCCGGCGACAGCTGGCCAGCCTGGTGGCCTCGTTCACGGTGCTGCTCGCGGTAGTCGCAGCGGGGGTGCTGGTCGTCACCTTCTTCTGGCCGCTCGTCTTCCTGATCGTGCTCGCGGCGGCACTCTTCCTGCTCTGGGAGAACGTGCGCGAGCTCCGCGCCTGAGCACGTCGTCGCCCGGGTGCGCATCGGCTACAATGCGAGGGCTCAGCTGCGAACGAGAGGCCTGCTGCGTGCGCGTGGTTGCCATGCTGCCAACCTATAACGAGGCCGGGACCATTCGGCAGTGTGTCGAGCAGATCCTCCGCTTACCGCTTGAGACCGCCGTGGTCATTGCCGATGATGCCTCGCCGGATGGGACCGGGCAGATCGCCGACCAATTGGCGGCAGAGTACCCCGGTCGTGTCGTGGTGGTCCACCGGAAAGGACCGCGCGGGCGGGGGCTCGCCGGGATCGAGGGGTTCCAGCGTTGCCTCGAACTGCCGGCTGAGTACATTGTGGAGATGGATGCCGACCTCCAGCACAACCCGGAGGACATCCCGCGCCTAGTGGCAGCGGCCGAACGGAGCGGGGCGGCGATCGTGGTGGGTTCGCGCTACGTTCCCGGTGGGGGCGAGGTAAACCGCCCGGCCAGCCGGCGGCTCGTCTCACGGCTGGCGAACGCTTACTTACGGCTGGCGCTCGGGCTCTCCTTGCGCGATTGCTCCTCGGGCTTTCGCCTGTTCCGGCGGGAGGCGCTGGCAGGGCTGGACCTGGCAACGATGTCGGCGCGGGGTCCGTGGATCCTGCAGGAGGTGCTCTGGCGGGCCAAGCAGCGGGGCTACCGGATGGTGGAGATCCCGATCTGTTTTCTCGAACGGGCGGCCGGGGAATCAAAGCTGAACGTAGGGATCCTGCTGCGGAGCCTGGTGACTCCCTGGTTGCTGCGCCGCTCCTCGGCCTTTGGCGGCCGCGCGTGAGCCGACAGCTCCAGGTCCTGCTTGGCTTCGTTATCACGGCCGTGCTGCTCGGGCTGGCCGTGCGGGATGTCGACCTGGCCCACGTCGGGCAGATCCTGGCGCGGGCGCAGCTCGGCTGGGTGGCGCCAGGCGCGCTCTGTGTCGCCCTCGGGTATCTGGCCCGCACCCTGCGCTGGCGCGTCCTGTTGACCCCCGTCAAGCGCCTGCCCGTCCCGCTGCTGCTGCAAGCGCTCCTCCTCGGCTTTGCCGCGAATAATGTCCTCCCGGCCCGGATCGGGGAGCTCGTGCGCGCCCACGCGATTGGGACTCGCGCCGCCCTGAGCCGCTCGCTTGCCTTGACGACGATCGTGGTCGAGCGGGTGTTCGATGGCCTGACCCTGATCGCCCTGATGGGGGTGGTGCTGCTGCTCTTCCCTCTCCGGGGTGAGCTGCCGGAGGTGCGGCTCGTGATGGTCGGGAGTGCGGCCGTCTTCCTCTCGATTGGCCTGGGGCTGGTGGTACTGTTGCTGAACGAAGGACTGGTGCTCCGGCTGGCAGCACTGCTGCTGCGCCCTTTCCCCACGCGGCTCGCCCAGCGTGGGCAGGCTGTGGTGGTCAACGTGCTGGGAGGCTTGCAGGCCCTGCGGGTGCGCCGCCATATCCTGGCGATCGTGGGGCTCTCGCTCGTCGTCTGGTCGCTGGAGGCGGCTGGCTATTTCTTCGCCTTACGGGCGCTCGCAGTGCCGCTCGGCCTGGAGCAGCAGGTGCTAGCGGCCCTCTTTCTGGTCGTCTTCGTGAACTTGGGGATCATGATCCCGTCGGCCCCAGGCTATCTGGGGACGTTCCAGCTCTTTGCCAAGATCGCGCTGTCGGCCTTTGGTGTCCCTGCCACTCTCGGCTTTGTCGTGGCGGTGCTGGCCCACGCCGTCCAGTACCTGTTGGTCACGAGCGCGGGGGCAGTCGTCTTCCTCCGCGAGCAGCTTACGCTCGGCTGGCCGCTGCCGGCCGGGCTGGAGCCACGGCTTGGTGAACCCACCCGCGAGTGAGGCGGTTGCGCTCACGAATGAGCGCACCTTCTGGCGCCAGCTCATTGGCCAGGCGCTCTCGCGTTCTCTCCTGCCGCTGGCGCTGACCGCTGGCTTCCTGGCCGCCTTGCTGCTCAACCCCGCGTTCGACCGCCAGCGGCTGGCCACTACGCTGCGGGAGGCAGAGTACGGCTGGCTGGTGCCAGCGGTGGCGGTCTTCTTCCTGGGGGTGTGGCTCCGGACGCTCCGCTGGCAGATCCTCTTATCCCCGCTGGCACGGGTGCCCGTGCGGCGGCTGCTACCGGTGCTGGTGCTTGGCCTGGCAGCGAACAATCTCCTGCCAGCGCGTGTGGGCGAGCTGGTGCGGGCGCAGGCGCTCTGGCGCCGCGAGGGGGTGAGCCGAACCGCCTGTCTGGCGACGATCCTGGTCGAGCGCGTCTTCGATGGGCTGACGCTGTTGGTGCTGCTCGCGGTGGCGGCCCTGCTCCTGCCGCTGGGGGAGTGGGTGGGCTACCTCGTGCCGGCGACGACCGTCCTCTTTCTGCTGGTGCTCGCGGGCGTGCTGCTGCTGGCCTGGGCTGGACAGCGGGCGCTCACGCTCGTGGCGCGGCTCGTGGCGTGGCTGCCGACCCGGCTCGGCCAGCGGGTGGTCGCGCTGGCCCACCACTTTCTAACGGGGTTGCAGGCGGTCCAGGCCCCACGCGGGTTGCTGCTCGTGGCGCTCGTCTCGCTTGCCAACTGGCTGGTCGAAGCGGCGGTCTACCTGCTGGTGCTGCGCGCCTTTACCAGTGAGGCTCCGGCGTGGGCGGCGCTTGCGGTCACGGCAACGGCGAACCTTGCGCTCCTGCTTCCCGCCTCGCAGGGAGGGATCGGGCCGTTCGAGTTCTTTGCCGTCCAGACGCTGTTGGCCGTCGGGGTGCCGACGGCGACCGCGACCGCCTATGCCTTCGTCGTCCACGCTACAGTCCTCGTGCCGGTGATCCCGCCGGGGCTCTGGGTGGCCTGGCGCGGGTGGCGCAGCCGCTGAGCGCAGGGCTCCCGCGCCCTCGACCAGGCGCCGGGCGCGCTCCAAAAACGACCAGCGGTCGCCGAGCAGGGCGCTCCTCCTCGGGAGTGGGGTGGACGGCCGAAAGAGCGATGGGAAAGGGTGGACTGAGGAAGAGGAGGCAGTTCTGGATGGTGCCAGCGGAGGGATTCGAACCCCCGACCAAGGGCTTATGAGTCCCCTGCTCTACCACTGAGCTACGCTGGCGGCTCAGGAGATATGGTACACAACTGGCCGGGGGAGCGCTAGGGCGAGGAGCGGAAGGTGGCCAGCCACTCGTCGCGGAGCACCTCGCCGATCCAGCGGTCGATCCACTGGCCGTCGCGGAACCATTCCCGGCGGAGGATCCCCGCCTGCTTGTAGCCACAGCGGATTGCCATCTTCAGGCTGGCTTCGTTCGGTAAGGCGACGTACCCTTTGACCTTCTCCAGCCCCAGGTCAAGAAAGGCGTAGCCCAGGGTTAGGCTGACGGCCTCGCTCGCGATACCACTGTGCCAGACCGTCCGTTCGCCAATCATCACCCCCTGGATGCAGTTGCGGTTGAGCCAGTCGATCAGATGAAGCCCCACCACGCCGACGAGCTGTTCTTCCCGCCTGACCGTCCACACGACGTCCCGTTCGCTGCGGGCCATCGTCTCCAGCCATTCCTCTTCCATCGGCAGCGAAGGCGGGTGGCGCATGGGGAGAAAGCGCGTGACTTCAGGGTCGGCCAGCCAGCGCAGGTAGGTCGGCGCTTCGTCGCGGCAAGGCTGGCCGAGGAGCACCTGCTGGCCGCGGAGCGTCGGACCGAACACCTCGCCTCCTCTTTCTGATACGCTTCGCTCGGCGGGTCGGGAGGGTGCTATGACCAGCATACTATGCCGCCGGAGCCGGTGCGTAGGGGGAAACCCCAGGTGAGTGGCGCCGGCACGACCCGTCATCGCTTCGCGATCCTGGCGCTGTTGCTCTTCGTCTTCACCTTTATGCTCCAGTCCAACGAGGTTGCCGCCACCACGGGCCTGCTCAACCAGGTCGGGAGCGGGCAGCTCCTGTGGGTCTGGGCCGGTGGTATGGCGTCCGTCATGCTCACCGCGACCCTCTACGCCCTGATCGTCGACCGCTACCAGCGGGTGCAGCTCGTCGGCTGGGCTGCGCTGGTGGGGGCAGCGGCCTACTTGCTCGTCTGGTGTCTCTTTGCGCTCGCGCTGCCCCTCGTGCTCGTCTACCTCGCGTACTATTGCGTCATCGTGCAGCACATGGCGGTGTTGCCGCTCGCGATCTGGACGCTCGGCACCGATGCCTTCGCGGTCGGTGAGGCGCGACGCTTCTTCCCCTGGCTGGTCATCATGAGCCTGGGCGGGGGCCTGGCGGGTAACGCGGCTGCTGCCCTCCTCGCGCTGGTCGGGCTGCCCGGACCCCAGCCGACCCTGCTGCTGAACGTTGGGCTTGGTCTTGCGCTCGGGCTAGCCTTGCCGCTGCTGGTGCGTGGCACCGCCATCCGCTCCCGGCAGGACCGCTCCACGGGCTCGCCCTGGCAGACTCTTCAGGTCGGTCTGGCCTTCCTGCGGCAGGTGCCAGCGTTCCGCTACCTCAGCCTGATCGTCGTTGCCATCTCGGCGGGCTACACCACCATCGAGTATGTCTTCCTCAGCGACCTGCGGGCGGCCTTCCCCAGCGTCGAGGCGCTCCAGAGCTTCTACGGGCTCTTCAAGGTCGCTACCCTCCTGGCCATTCTCCTGCTCCAGCTGTTCGCTACCCCCTACCTCAGTCGATTGGAGTTCAAACAGGTCTTCGCCGTGATGCCGAGCACCCTTCTCCTTGTGCTCCTGCTGGCCCTCCTCCTGCCCGGGCTGGCGGTCGTGGTCGCGGGCAACTTTCTAGCGCGTGTTGTTCTCCAGCGGGTGGAGCTCCCGGCCCGGAAATCGTTCCAGGCCCTGGTGCCAGATGAGCGGCGTGGCCGGGTGGGGGCGTTCCTGGATGGCGTGCTCTACCCCGGTGGTGCCATGCTTGGCATGGCGCTCATTGGGGTGATGCTCGGGTTGGGGGGGGCCGGACTGCTCGCGGAGGCACGGCGCTGGTACCTAAGCGCTGTCCTCCTCCTGCTGGGGGGAGCACTCTGGGCTGCCATCCGCTTTCGCCAGACCTACGAGACGGGGTTGCTCGACTGGCGGCTGCAACGGAAGCGGCAGCGGCACGACCTCCTCCAGAAACTGGACTTCTAGGTGAAGGGGAGGCGAGGAGGAAGCGTGGAACAGCGCACAATCCGGTGGTTCGGTCGGCGGGCAATGGTGGCGCTGGTGGTGGGCACCCTCCTCTATGGAGTGACTTCCTGGCTGACCTCGTTCCTCAACCTTTCCGTCAGCGCGGTCAATCTCAGCCTGGTGCTGCGCCCCGCCGTGGTGGTGCCGATCCTGATGGGGTTCTTCTACGGGCCGCTCGTCGGGTTGGGAGTAGGGTTCTTCGGGAACGCCCTCGGAGATTGGCTGGTCTTCAACGGGGCGGCTCCGGCGCGGTTGCCAGCTGCCTTCACCTTCTGGCATTTCCACCTGGGCAACGGGCTGATGGGCGCGCTCCCAGGGCTGTACGCCCGCTATCACCCGCGCTACCGCAGCCTCGGCGAGGTGGGCGCCGCGCTGGTGGTGGCCGCAGCAGGGGTGGGGGTCGGCATGTTCACCGCCTCAGCGCTGGACTTCTGGCTCTGCCGGGCAGATGCCCCCGCACCCTGGTGCCGGCTGGTCGGCCCGAGCTTCGAGTTTGTGATGAGCGCGCGCTTTCTTCCCCTGGCGACGACGAACGTCATCAACACGCTGATCCTGCTGCCCATCGTGCTGTATAACGCCGAGCGGCTCGACCTCCGCCAGGCGAGCTGGGTCCGTTCCGGGCTATTGCGACGGTTGCTGCTCGCGATCCTGGTCTCGGCTGCCCTGCCCACGCTTCTGTTGGGCTATTTCCTGACCCAGCAGTTCTCGCTCAACCAGCAGCTGGCAGCCACCGGTGCCAGTGCGCCACCCCTCCCCACCGCGACCCTCACCGTGCAGATCCTGTTCACCATTCTGGTCTCGCTCGGCTTCACGGTCGCCAACGCCACCCTGGTCGCCCAGTCGTTCTCGCGCCCTCTGCTTCGCTTGAGCGCGGCTGCCGAGCAGATGGAGCGCGGTGAGCTGCCCGAGGGAGAGGCTCAGCAGCTGGCGCAGAGCGAAGGAGGCGATGAGATCGGTCAGCTTGCCCGGGTGTTCGGGCGCATGGCCGCCGAGGTGATCCAGCGGGAAGCGCGCCTCAAGCAGCAGATCGTCGCCCTGCGGATCGAGATCGATGAAGCGAAGAAGGCGCGGGAGGTGGCCGAGATCACGGGGACCGATTACTTCCAGAGCCTCCAGGCGCGCGCCCGCGAACTTCGCCAGGGGATGAAACGCGCGACGAGTACGCCGCCCACGCCAGAGCCGGTCGGCGAGTAGCGCGCCCGGCCGGTGACGACGATCCTGGTCGTCCACTCTGCCCGTCGCGGCGTTGGCCGGAGCCAGATCGCGGCCAACCTCGCGGCGCTCCTTGCGGCGATGGGCAGCCGGGTTGGGCTTGTCGATGGCCAGAGCGAGCAGAGCGGCGGGCCGGGGCTGGAGGATTTCAATCCGGCCGAGGTGCGGCAGCGGTGGTGGCGCTACCTGGGGGGCGGGCTCGCGTTGCCGGACCTCGCCTGGGAAGTGCGCCCGCGTCTCTGGCTCCTCCCCGCGGTGCTCTGGCACGCCTGGCTCGCCCCACCCCGTTCGCCGATGGGCGAGCCGGGCGCCTTTCAACAATGCCTGGGCGAACTCGTGGCGGCACTCGCCCTGGACTGGCTCATCGTCGAGAGTGGCAGCGGGCTCGGGGAGGAAGCGCTCCTCGCTCTGGCCGCTGCCGAGGCGCTCGTGGTGGTGGTCCGTCCCGATGCCCAGGAGGTGCAGGCGACGGCGGTGCTGCTGGCGCTGGCTGAGCAACTGGGGGTTGGATGGCGCTGGCTGGTGGTGAACCAGGCGCCGGCTGGCCGGAGCCGTGCCCTCCGCCAGGCCTTCGCCCGGGCCTACCGGATGCCGGTGGCAACCGTGCTGCCGCTCGTCCCTGAGCTGGCTGCCTGGCACGGCGATGGCTTCTTTGCGCTCGCGCAGCCCACCCACCCCTGGAGCATGGGCCTGCGGGAGCTCCTCGCGACTGTCCAGCGTGCTGGAGGCTGGCGAGGGCTAGCCGAGCGAGGAGGAGGTCACGACCCCTGAGCGTCCGATGCCGAAGCGGCTCACCAGCTGGCCATCCGCCAGAGTGAAGATGTTGATCTCGGCCATCGCCATCCGGGCGCCGAGGGGGCCCCGCTGCGCCTCGGTATTCGTGAACTCACCGGTGAGCACCTGCACGACCCGGTCGCCTTCGGCAATCAGATCCTCGCTGGTCAGGCGGAAGTCCGGCCGGGCCGCAAAATACTGGGCGAAGAACCGTTTCAGCCCCGCCCGGGGGTCGGTACCCGGGATTTCCGGGTCGCGGTACCGCTCGCTGACATAGCGGTCGATCGCCGTGAGGTCACGCTGACGCCAGACCGCTTCGCTGAAGGCACGGACGACCGCTTTGTTCTCCTCGGATCCCATGGTCAGCTTCCTCCTGCTGCCGGGCGGCATTACCCCCGTGCTTCTTCCAGCATATCGCACACCGTGGCGGCCAGGGTTGCGGGCTCGAAGGCGCCGAAGAGCGGCCCGGTCGCGGCGATAGCAACCTCCGCCCCCGTGCGGCTGACGAGCGCAAGCGCGGGCTCGACCAGCGCATCGCCCAGCGGCACGATGACCGCCGGTGGCACGCTCAGTCGAGGGAGTTCAGCCAGCAGGTCGAGTGGGGCCAGGAGGGCATCCAGCGCCCAGGTAGCTGGCCCCGCCTCCGCTGCTTCGATGGTCGCCGCCGTCGCTTCTTCCAGCCAACCGGCTCCTGGAGCGGAAGCGCTGGAGTAGCGAAAGAGGGTGAGCAGATGTTGTCCATCGGCCGCGAGTTGCCAGGGGGAAGGAGGTGGGGTGCTGCAGAGGGCGAGCACAAGACCCTGGACCCGCTGGGGCGCGGCCTGGGCCAGGGCGACAGCAAGGGTCGCTCCCGCTCCGACCCCAAAGAGCGCGACCTGCTGGTCGCCCATCTCGTCGGCCAGCAGAAACCCCCAGCGAACCAGCTCGGGCAACGTCGCCCCGGTCGGAAGAGGGTCGCTTGCGCCGTGGCCGGGAAGGTCCGGGGCGTAGACCCGAACGCCTTCGGCCAGCCGTTCGAGGAAGCCCCAGCGTGCTGCCGCTGCCGATGATGCCCCGCTGGAATGGAGGACGAGCAGCGGGGCGCCGTGTCCCCCGTAGCGCAGGTGGATCCTCCCGAGCGGGGTAACGACGTAGCCGCGCGCGATCCGTGCCATTGTGCTCCTCACCCCGGCCAGAACCACTTGGCCGGTATAATTGCCGCGTCCCTGGAGCGCGAGCGCTGCCTTGCCCAGGGTCGAGCGGAATTTTGGCGCAAGGGGCTCCATGGCACGGGTACCGCGCGATTTTGGGCCGGTCGTCCGCCTTGAGGCGGAGGCGCAAGGCGTTCCCGGCCGGCGCACCTTTCGGCTCCTGATCGCCAATGAACTGGAGCTGGCCTCCCTCCGGATCGAAAAAGAGCAGCTCCAGGCACTCGGGCTGGCCATCGAGCAGCTGCTGGCCCAGGTCGAGGCGCCAGCGGGCGAGGGGAGCGTGCCCAGTGGGCCGCCAGCCGGCTTCGAAACGTTCGCCCTGCCGGTCGGGCGGTTGGGCCTGGGCTACGACGAAGCAAGCGACCTCTTTGTCCTCGTAGTCTACGCCGAGGAGACCCCGGAAAACGACCCGCCCGACCTGATCTGCCGCGCCAGCCGGGCGATGATGAAGAACCTGAGCCGCCAGATCGAGGAGATCATCGCGGCGGGCCGTCCGCGCTGCCCGCTCTGCGGTGCTCCGATCGACCCCGAGGGGCATGTCTGCGTGCGGGCGAACGGCCATTTCGCTCCCCCCTAGCCGGCGGAGAGCAGGAGCCGGGTGACCAACGAAGACCAGCCGCTCCTGACCATCGGAGCTGTCGCCCGCCTGACCGGTATTCCAGCGGCGACGATCCGAGCTTGGGAGCGCCGCTACGGGATCCCCCGCCCGTGCCGCACCGCGAGCGGGCGCCGGCTCTATCGCGCCGCAGACCTCGCGCTCCTCCGCCAGCTCCGCACCCGCCAGACGAGTGCGGCCGCCCTCGCCGCGGCCTGGCGCGAAACCCACGCCGCCCCCGCGCCCGATGTGTCTCTGCTGGACGCCCTCCGCCACGCCCGCGTGGCGGCTGCCGAGCAGCGGCTCGATGAGCTGGTGGGGCTGCTGAGCACGGAGGCCTTCCTGGAACAGGTCCTCTGGCCCCTGGCGAGCGCCCTGGAGCAGCTCCCGCCCGCGGCGGCGTGGCTCGCGGTGCAGCTGATGCGGCGGCGGCTGCAGGCCCTGCTGGCCGCCCTCACCGTGCCAGGGGAGGTCCCCCTGGTGGTCGCCGGGCTGGGACGCAGCGACCTCCGGGTGCTCGCCCTCGGGTTGCAGCTCGCGCGCCGGGGGGTGCCGGTGCTGGCGCTTGGCCTAGGCGTTCCCCTGGCCATTCTCTCGGAGCTGCTGCGGGCCCTCCCCGCGCGGGCGCTGGTGGTCGAGGGTGGCGAGGCGCCCACCCTGGCGGCGCTGGCCCAGCTGCCGTGCCCGCTCCTCGCGGTGGCGACTTCCGCCCCCGCTCCCGTGCGGGTGCTGCCCGACCAGCTTGCGGCAGCGACCGAGCAACTGCTCGCCTGGCTCGCCTGAGCGCATACCGTAGCAATAGTTTGTGTTTGGCAAATGATCAGTTGACAAGATAGCTTAAGCGCTATACTAGACTCCTCATTCCAGATTTCCGGAGCCCACTGCAAATTGTGATCTGAAAAGATACTGTACGTCTTATACTAGACTTCCGATTCTGGACTTCCGGTACCCGTGGGCTTCCACGGGTGGCCGGGGGAGGAGGTGAAACGCCGCTAACCAATTGCCGACTCCTCACGCGAGCGCGACCTTACACCGTTCTGTGAAGGAGGCGCATGGCCACGCGAACTCCACCCCCCACCAACCGATCGGTGCTCCAGCGCCACTGGCGTGAAAACCTGACCCTCATTGCGATCCTGCTCCTCATCTGGGCGGCTGCCAGCCTGCTCCATCCTCCGTTCGCGAAAGCGCTCAACAGCATCACCATCCTGACGGGGTTCCCCCTTGGCTACTGGCTGGCGAGCCAGGCAGGGATCACGGTCTTTGTCATCCTCATCTTCTTCTACGCGCTCTACATGAATAACGTCCTCGACCGCAAGTACGGGCTCCACGACGAGGAGGAGTGATGGCCGAGCGTGTTACCGCCCCAGTTGGCGGCCCGTCCAAGGCGACGGTCGCCGAACTCCAGCGCCGGCTCGTGCGTTACTACAGCACCTTTACGGTTGCCCTGCTGGGCTTCGTGGTGCTGATGCTGGTGCTCGAGCTGGTGTTCCGCCTGCCCAACCTCATCATCGGCTGGGCTTTCGTGCTGCTGACGATGGCGATGTACGCCGTGATCGGGGTGCTCAACTTCACCCGCCGGCTGGACGAGTACTACGTCGCCGGGCGCGTGGTGCCGGCCTTCTTCAACGGCATGGCTACCGGTGCCGACTGGATGAGCGCGGCGTCGTTCATCAGCATGGCGGGGCAGATCTGGCTGCTCGGGTACGACGGCCTGGCCTACATCATGGGCTGGACGGGCGGCTACGTCCTGCTGGTGATGCTGTTTGCCCCGTACATCCGCAAGTTCGGGCAGTTCACCATCCCCGACTTCGTCGCCGCCCGCTTCGGTGAGCACCCGCGGGCGGCGCGGCTGACCGGCGCCGTCTGTGCCATCATCGTCTCCTTTGCCTACGTGGTGGCGCAGGTGACCGGCGTCGGACTAATCATGTCGCGCATCTTCGGCCTGCCCTACGAGATTGGGGTCTTCGTGGGGCTGAGCGGGGTGCTGGTCTGCTCCTTCCTGGGCGGGATGAAGTCGATCACCTGGACCCAGGTCGCCCAGTACGTCATCTTGATCATCTCCTACCTGATCCCGGTCTCGGTGCTGTCGGCCAGATTCACCGGCATCCCGATCTCGGAGATCATGTACGGCCAGGCGCTCCAGAATATTGTGCGCCTGGAGCAGGCCCAGGGCTTCCAGGCGGCACAGTCGTACATCGAGCCGTTCAAGCAGGTGCTCTCGAACGCCTCGGCCCGAGCGGCGCTGCCCTGGCTGAACCTCCAGCCGGCGACCAATAACGCCTGGGTGGGTACGCCCTGGGAGTTCATCGCCCTCACCTTCTGCTTGATGGCTGGCACGGCCGGACTGCCGCACATCCTGATCCGCTACTACACGGTGCCGAACCCGCGCCAAGCGCGGATCTCGGTCGGCTGGTCGCTCTTCTTTATCTATCTGCTCTATTTCACCGCGCCCGCCTACGCGGCCTTCTCGCGCTGGGAGATCATGCAGAACGTGGTCGGGCAGCCGATCAACGCCCTGCCCTCCTGGGTGGAGAGCTGGAAGGCGACCGGCCTGCTCACGATCACCGACCGGAACAACGACGGCATCCTGCAGTTCGCGGAGCTGGGTATCAACCCGGACCTGATCGTGCTGGCAACGCCGGAAATCGCCGGCCTGCCCTACACGATCGCGGCCTTCGTGGCCGCGGGTGGCCTGGCGGCAGCACTCTCGACCGCTGACGGCCTGTTGCTCGTGCTCTCGACTGCCGTCTCGCACGACATCTACACCAAGGTCATCAACCCCCAGGCGAGCTACGGGCGGCGCTTTCTCATCAGCCGGGCGATGATCCTGATCGGGGCGCTGCTGGCGGCGATCGCCGCCCTGCCGCGGCTGGCCTTCATCAGCCAGCTGGTGGCCTGGGCGTTCTCGCTGGCGGCCTCCTCGTTCTTCCCGGTGGTCCTGCTCGGGATCTTCTGGAAACGGGCGAACGCCAAAGGCGCGATTGCGGGCATGATCGGTGGGATGGTCGTTTGCCTCATCTACATGTTCGGGAACTACGTGAACCCGTACTTCACTCTGTTCGGGCTGAGTCACCTCTCGGCCGGTATCTTCGGGATGATCGTCAACTTTGCGCTCCAGATCATCGTCTCGCTGACGACCGCTCCATCGCCCGCCCACATCCAGGCGCTGGTTGATGAGATGCGCGACCCGCGGGGCGAGATGATGGGTACGCGCGAACCGCTCCCCGAGCCAGAGACGCAGCCCGCACCAGGTGCGCAGCCGGGGACGGCACCCGCCTAGTTTGCCGGGGCGGGCACGCGGGTGGCAGCCGCACTCCGGCAGCGCCACGAGCTGCGCCTCCGAAGCGGCCGCGAGATAGACGAAAATGGCGATGAAAATCAAAAGCGGATTGAAGAACAGACCGGCAAAGCCGAGCACGAAAGCGAAGGCCTGCCCCACCGTCGCGGCAATTTCCGTCGCGCGCACATAACCCAGCCGGATGCTC
>JAILZB010000209.1 GCA_023512725.1 Chloroflexota bacterium
CCCTGGGGCGTGCTCGGGGGCAAGCCAGCCATGCGTGGGCGCAAGATCCTGGTCAAGCCAGATGGGCGGCAGATCCCATTGCCAGCAAAGGCGGATCACATCCGGGTGGAGCCGGGCGACCGGTTGCACTTCATCACCTGGGGTGGTGGGGGATGGGGCGACCCCCTCGAGCGCGACCCTGAACTCGTGCGCCTAGACGTCCTGCGCGGGCTCGTTTCGGAGGTGAAGGCGCGGGACGAGTACGGCGTGGTGGTGCTTGACGAAGGGGTACGAGTCGATTACCCGGCGACGGAGGCGCTCCGAGCCCAGATCCGCGCCACCCGGGGGCCGCTGCCCACCTTCGATTTCGGACCACCCCTGCCGGAGATCCTGGCCCGCTGCCGGGAAGAAACGGGGCTGGAGCCGCCCAAGCCACCCGTGTTTCACCAGTACGTGGCTGGTGCCCGGCCAACGTGAGTGGGCAGCCGGCGGCCTGCCCTCGCCCAGGGGCGAGGGAGTGAGGAGGCAACGTGAGCAAGGAGGAGCGCTCCGAGGGTCAGCCCCCCGCTGGGGAGGCCACGTCAGCCCGCCCGGAGGCATCTGCTGGGCCGGCCGCCCGGAGTGGGCGGCGGCGGCGGAGCGAGCCATCCGCGGAGACGGGAGCGCTGCCACCCGCCAGCGCACCACCAGCCCAGCCGGAGGCTGCGCCAGAGGATGTGCCCGCGGAGGTGCCGCCGCGAGAAGGGCGGCGCCACGGGGTAGCCTTCGTGGCCGCCGGGTTCGTTCAGCTCGAAGAAGAGCGGATTCAGCAGCGCCGGCCAGAGCCAGCGCAGCCAGAGATCGTGCGGCCTGCCGCGCGGAGGGAGGAAGGCTACACAATGACGACATCAGCAAATCGTGGTGGCGCCATCGGTTTGATCGAGACCCGTGGCCTGGTGGCCGCGATCGAGGCCGCCGACGCCATGTTGAAAGCGGCCAACGTTGAACTGATCGGCAAGCAGCAGATCGGCAATGGCTTGGTCACTGTCATCGTGGCGGGCGATGTCGGGGCCGTCAAGGCTGCGACCGATGCGGGAGCCGCCTCGGCAGCCCGAGTTGGCGAAGTCGTTTCGGTCCACGTCATCTCGCGCCCCGGGCGCGAAATCGGCCCCATCCTGACCTCCGAAGGATTCCTGCCCTCGAGTGCAGCGGGAGAACTCGGCGGCGGACGTGCTGCGGGTGAGCTGCAGGCCGGGAAGTAGCGATACCGGCCGGGAGGAACCAGATGGCAAAATTGATTACGGCGAAAGATATCGAAGCTGCCGCTGCCAGCGGCCAGCGAACGGTCTCCTTCGGCCCGGGCGTGATCGTCACCCCGGCGGCCAAGGACCGGGCCCGCGAGCTCGGGGTCACGATCGCCAATGGCGCGAGCGCTGCACCGGCGGCCACTCCCGCAGCAACGCCAGCCGCCGCACCCGGTGCGGCACCCCCCAGTGGCAATGGCCAGCGGATGTTCGTCCCCGTCCAGCCACCGCCCCAACCGGCTGCTCCGCCCGGGACGCCGACCTTCATCCCCCCGTCCCAGCCCGTGGTGCAAGGGCCGGCCACCTCCCCAGCGCCGCCGGGCGGCCCAGCGGGGATCACCAACCTCAAGGTCGAAGTCCAGGACCGCGAGAAGCCCGTCTACTTCGAGTCACCGGTCATCGATAACCTGTTCAACATCACCCTGGAACTGGGCGCAGCGCTCTGGGTGGTGAAAGACCGGCTCCGCGTGGTGGAAGAACTGCTCGACCAGAAGGGCATCCTGCGTACCCAGGAGATCGAACTCTACCGCACGCCCCCGGAGCGCGAGCGCGAGATCCGCGCCAAGCGCGACCAGTTCATCGAGAAGATCTACCGCTCGATCCGGGATAATCCCGGCTAAGCCGCTGCTCCTGGCACGACCACCGAGGACAGCCGGTCACCGCGGGGAGTTTTGCTCGCTCAGTGGGCGGGCCCGTATACTCTCCCCGCACGGGATGTAGCTCAGCCTGGTCAGAGCGCCGCGTTTGGGACGCGGAGGCCCTCGGTTCGAATCCGAGCATCCCGACCGTCCCGGAGTGCCCCCGGAAGGAGCCGTGATCGATGACGAGCCAGCCGACGCAAGGAGGGGTTACCGAAGCTGCGGTGCTTGCTACCCTCAGCCAGGTCCAGGAGCCTGAGCTCCACAAGGACCTCGTTACCCTCAAAATGGTCCGCGATCTCCAGATCAGTGGTGGGGAAGTCCGCTTCACGATCATGCTCACCACCCCGGCCTGCCCACTCCGCGGCCGGATCGAGCAGGAGGCGCGGGCCGCGGTTGCTGCCCTCCCAGGGGTGACGAAGGTCACGATCGACTTTGCTGCCGATGTCTCCCGCCGTCTTGGGAGCACGGGGGAGCCGCTCATCCCGGGCGTCCGGAATGTGGTGGCCATCGCCTCGGGCAAAGGTGGGGTGGGCAAGAGTACCGTCGCGGTGAACCTCGCGGTAGCGCTCGCTCAGGCGGGAGCGCGCGTCGGGATCCTCGACGCTGATATCCACGGACCGAACGTGCCGCTGATGCTTGGCGCCACTCGCCAGCCGATCAAAGGGCCGAACGAGAAGCTGCTCCCGCCGGTGCGCTACGGCCTCCGGGTCATGTCGATCGCCTTCTTCATGACCCCCGATACCCCGGCGATCTGGCGCGGCCCGATGGTCCACTCAGCGATCCAGCAATTCCTGCGCGATGTCGAATGGGGCGAGCTAGACTACCTGATCATCGACCTCCCGCCCGGTACGGGCGATGCGGCGCTCACGGTGGCTCAGCTGCTCCCCTCGGCCCGCGCCGTGATCGTGACCACGCCTCAGGATGTCGCCCTGCTTGATGCCGGGCGCGCGCTGGCGATGTTCCGCCGCCTGAACGTGCCGGTGCTTGGCCTGATCGAGAATATGAGCTACTTCCACTGCCCGCACTGCGGTCAACGGACTGATATCTTCGGGCACGGCGGCGGAGCGGCAGCCGCCGAGGAGCAGGGGCTCAAGTTCCTGGGGGCGATCGCGCTCGACCCCGCGGTTCGGGTAGGCAGCGATAGCGGGCGACCGATTACGATCGCCGATCCTGAGAGCCCGACGGCAGCGAGCTTCCGCGAGGTCGCTAGCCAGGTTGCCGCGGCGATCTCGGTGGCCAACGCCATTGAAGAGGCGCCGGTCATCATCTCCTGAGCGTCTTCAGCCAAGCGGAAAGTCGTTGAACTCGGCTTCCGCCAGGGCGTCGAGGGCAGCTTCCTGAACCGGAGAGGGGCGCCCCGCTAGCCGGCGGAGCGCCGCTTTTGCCTCCTCTCCACCGATCTTGCCCAGCGCCGAGATAGCGGCGAGCCGCACCTCGCTATCTTCGTCCTCGAGCAGCGGCAGGATCTCGGGCACGGCTGCGGCCGCCTCCAGTTCGCCGAGCGCACCGAGGGCCTCGTAGCGCATCGCGGGGTCGCTTTGGGTAAGCGCTTCCAGGAGGTCATCGAGCCAACGCTCATCGCAGGTGCGCCCCATGGCGTAGATGGCAGCGAGCCGAAGGTCGGGGAGGTCGCTCGCGCGCGCTTCGATGATCGCCTCGGTAACCGCGCTCAGAGAACGCGGGCTGATCGCCTCCAATGCCCGCCGGCGCACGATCGGGGCTTCGGCCGGGTCGTTGAAGGCAGCCAGCAGAGCTTCGTCAACCTCGGGCCCGTAGCGGCTGGAGCGGGCACCCAGCTCGACCGCCAGGGCATATTTCCCCAGGGCAGTGGCCGCGGCAGCGCGGACGGTGGCATCGCGGTCTTCCTGCAGCAGGCGGACGAAACGCGGGACGAGCGACCAGTCGTTGCTCTCCCAGAGGCCATCGATGGCGCCGCGGCGGACCTCGGGGTCGGGGTCGTCCAGAAGGGCAGCGAAGACGGCCTCGAAATTCAGTTGGATATTGTCCTCCGCCAGCTCACCCAGCCAGCTGACGATCTGGCGTCGTCGCTCAGTGGGGAGGGTCGGCCAGACCTGCGCGAACTCGGCCTGCTGCTCCGCACTGAGGTCCGAGAGGGCTTGCAAGCGGGTCAGGACCGATGGCCGGGGCTGGGCCAGAATCTCCGCGAACAAGCGCGCAATACTCATCGGGCTCCTCACGCTGACGGCGAGCGGAAAGCGCACCCGCCGCCCGAATCGCTATCCTCCCTCCAAGTGTAGGATGCGGGGCGATGTATCTTCCCTCAGTCTTTCTTGGACTTTCCCTCGCGCTCCTCGGCGCTGCCATCGGCTGCTTCGTCGCCGCGGCCAACGCGTGGAGCGGGTCTACCCGGTTCTGGCTGATCGTGGCCGGAGTGGTTGCCTTCGCCTTCGCCCTGGGCACGGGGGTTGCGGCCTTCCTGGGGTTCCGCGAGCTCGAGGAGAGCGCCCGGGTGGGTGACCGGGGCGAGTAGCAGGGCGATGACGGCATCAAGGCCCAGGTCATCGTTGCCAGCGATCCGGAGCGTCCAGCGTCCGGAGTGTTCCTGGAGGCGTAGCACCTTAAAGGCCCCGAAGCGCTCATCGGGCGGGCGGGCGGCTAGGGCCAGCAGACGAGCACGGTGAACCGGGGTGCGACCGCTGAGGGTAAGGTTCCAGCCGCAGCGGCAGCGGTAGTCGGTGCAGAGCTGCAGCTCCAGCACTGCCACACCGGGCACGAGGGGCGGGAAGAGCGCCACCCCGGTAGCACTACCAGTGTGAAGCTGGTCGAGCGCCTGCTCAACCCAGCGGAAGGCGCGCTCGCCCAGCTCAGCATCGTTCAAGAGCGGTTCAAGGTCCATCAGTCGGCAAGCCCCAGCGCACGCCGGGCAGCGAGATATTCCGGGTCGGTGGCGAGCACGCCGAGGTCTGTCAGACGCTCCCAGGGGTCGAGGGTGTGACGCCGCTGGGTGTCATCCCAGGCGAGCCAGAACCGGTAGACACTTCCATCCGGAGCCAGCGCGAAGCCTGAGAGCGCTTCGAGAGGTGGCCCACCTGCAATGCCGGGGAGCAGGATGCCTTCTTGTTGGGTGCCGAACAGCACTGCGCCCGCGAGCCCACGCTCAGCGAACAGCCGCTGAAGCAACGTCGCCACGATGTCCCGCTCGCTCGTCACTGGTAGGTCGACCCCGGAAGCCCGCGCACGTAGGCCTCGCCACGGTCTGGCCGAAAGTGCGTCGTGATGCGTCGCTCATCCCCTGTCAGGCCGGTGAAGCGGTTCGTCGCTGGATCATAGTAGCCCACCCGTGGAGCGCCGGTCTGGGTATCGCGGTAGGTGAAGCGGCGCCCCACCCGGATCGTCTCACGAGCACCGCGGTCGTAGTCGCTCACCGAGGTGTAGCCCTCAGGGTGCTTCCGGTAGTGCGCTTCGAGTTCTCCAGGTGCCCAGGCGGCGCGTTCCGCGACTTGCGCAGCGGCGCTACGCTCGCCCGAGGGAGCTAGGGTGGGGGCAGCGGTCGCCGGCTGACAGCCCACCAGTGCCAGGAGGAGCACGCCAAGGAGACGGATCATTCCTCGACGAGCCGCACGCGGAGGCGCCCCACCTCGTCGCGGTCGCTCAGCTCTCGCACCTCTGCCACCAGCGGCAGCGTGCGGAGAAGGGTAGCCAGGGCGAGGGGCTGCGCGAGGTTGACTCCAATGGTCGTGCCCTCCTGGGGGTCACCCCACACGAACCGGATCGAGACCCCTGGCAAATTGCTGAGCGCGCGCTCGAAGGCACGCACGGCGCTCACGCTCGCTCCTGGCCGCAGCAGGAGCTCAACGGACCCTCGGTACTCACGGGCGGGCGCGTTGGGGTCGCCGCGGCGGAAGATCGCGCTGAAGATCCGTCCGGTGACGCTGGGCTGGACGATCACCTCTTCCGCCGAGGGGTTGGGCGGAGCTGGCTGGGGGGTGCCAGGGTTTTCCTGCTCGACCTGACGGCGGAGTTCAGCCGCCTCCGCGCGTAACCGGGCCAGCTCGCGCTCCAGATCCACGAGTCGATCGGTCATCCGCTGGAATTGGACCGTATCCTCGGCGATGAGCGCAATTATGCGGGCACGAGCTTTGTCACCCCCGACATGTTTGGAACAT
>JAILZB010000210.1 GCA_023512725.1 Chloroflexota bacterium
GGCGGTGCCCGTGCGCCAGTGCTCGAAGGTGGCGGCTTCGACCAGGATGAGTGCATCGACCTCAGGAAATTGGTCGGCTGAAGCGGAGAAGGGGAGATCGTCGAGGGTAAGCAGCGTTACCCCGGGAAGCGCCCGCACGGCAGGGTTGACGTTCGGCGGAACGGCAAGATCGACGAGAGTGACCGGCGGGCTCAGCTGTTCCGGATGGAGCAGATAGCCTGTGCTCCAGCTGGTGCTAATAATGCCCTCGCTCATTCGCACGGCCAGAGCGATCTCGTCGAGGCGGTAGGCCACCCCACCAAGCTGCCTGGCCAGCGCCTCTGCCCGCGCATGGTTCCGGTTCACCAGCACCAATCGGCCGACGGCCTGCTCCTGCAATGCCCGTGCCGCTTGTTGTCCACTCGCACCGCAACCGATGACGGCGACAGTGCGTCCGGCCAGCCCACCCAACCGCTCGCCCAACAGCATAACTGCCGCCCGCGCGACCGAACGGTCGGGGCTGAAACCAGCGAGCGCGCGGCAGCGCCGCCCCACGCGCACGGCCCGCTGGAGCAGGGCATTCATAACCGGCCCTCCTGCTCCGACGCGCCGGGCCAGCCGGTAGGCATCCTGCAGCTGCTCAAGGATGGCTGCTTCCCCGACTACCTGGGATTCGAGCCCGGCGGCAAGGCGAAAGATCCGAATAACGGCGGCAGCACCAGCAAACCGCTGGGCTGGCACTGGCGGTGGGTAGCACCCTACCACCAGCAGCTGCTCAAGGCGATCAGCAGCGCTCGGCGGTGCCAGGGCGTAGAGCTCCAGCCGGTTGCACGTCGAAAGCACCAGCGCCTCTGCAGCTAGGCCCGGCACCAGGCCGGTTAGCAATTCCGTGAGCGCGGCGGGCGTGCGGGCCAGCTGAGCCCGCGCAGCGTAGCCAAGCTGGTGATAGTCCCAGGCCAGGGCGAGCAGTTCCACCAGAGCGCCTCCGGCAGAGCGTGGCTGTCGCAGAATCTCATTAAATCTCAGTTAAAGCTAGCAGATCGTAGTGGACCGACGAGTAGCTGTCAACTCACCACGGCAGCTGCTTTCCCTCCCCCCGAACCACTCAGGACCTGGCCTGCTCGCTGGCTTCCCTCTCCGGCTGAGAAGGGCTCCTTCGGGCGGCGGGCGGAAGAAGTGAGCGACAGGGGGTTGCGCGCTCCGCTACCATTCCGAGCAGCGTTCCTCGCTGGTCGCAGGCAGGAGAGGAGAAGATGGCGCGTCGACGAGCGATGATCACCGGCGTGACTGGCCAGGATGGCTCGTACCTCGCCGAGATCCTGCTGGCCAAAGGCTACGAGGTGATCGGCTTGATCCGGCGGAGCAGCACCGTCAATTTCGAGCGGATCAGCCACATCCAGGACAAGATCACCCTCGTTCCCTTCGATCTCCTCGACTTCTATTCGATCGTTCACGCCTTACGCGAGTATCAGCCCCACGAGGTCTATAACCTGGCCGCCCAATCCTTCGTCCAGACCTCCTTCACCCAACCGGTCTTGACCGGAGAGACGACGGCCCTCGGCGTGACCCGTATTCTCGATGCCATCCGGGTGGTCGACCCGACGATCCGCTTCTACCAGGCCAGCAGCAGCGAGATGTTCGGCAAGGTGGTCGAGACGCCCCAGACCGAGAAGACCCCCTTCTACCCTCGCAGTCCCTACGGCGTGGCCAAGGTCTATGGCCACTGGATCACGGTGAACTACCGCGAAAGTTACGGCCTCCACGCCACCTCGGGCATCCTCTTCAATCACGAGTCCGAGCGACGCGGCCTGGAGTTCGTGACCCGCAAAATCACCCATGGCGTCGCCCGGATCAAGCTCGGGCTGGACCGCACGCTCGTCCTCGGCAACCTCGAAGCACGGCGCGACTGGGGCTACGCGCCCGATTATGTCGAGGCAATGTGGCTAATGCTCCAGCAGGATGAGCCTGACGATTATGTCATTGCGACGGGCGAGACCCACTCCGTCCGCGAGTTCGCTGAACTCGCTTTTGCCCACGTTGGGCTTGACTATCGGGACTACGTCGTCCAGGACCCGCGCTTCATGCGCCCTGCCGAGGTCGACCTCCTGGTTGGCAATGCTGCGAAGGCGCGCGCGCGGCTCGGCTGGGCACCGCGGACGACCTTCCAGGAGCTCGTTCGGCGGATGGTCGATGCCGACCTGGCGCTCCTGCAGCGTCAGCTGGCTGACCCGCGTCATCGCTAGGCCGTGCCCTCCGTTGGCTTCTTCGACGACCCCCTCTTCGACCAGCACAGTACGGTCAACCACCCTGAGCATGCTGGCCGCTTGCACGCCATCCGGCGCGCCATCGCCGCGAGCACCGTTCGGTCGCACCTGGTCCCCCTCAGCTTTGCTCCAGCGAGTGAGGAGGACGTCCTGCTCATCCACGCTCCCGCGCACCTGGCCTTCCTCCGGCGCATCGCGCAGGCTGGTGGCGGCTGGATCGATGCGGATACCGTGGTGAGCCCACCCTCGGTCGACGTTGCGCTCGCCGCGGTGGGAGCGGGCATTCGGGCGGTAACGGCGGTGCTCAGCGGTGAGCAGCCCGCGGTGTTTGCCGCTGTGCGCCCGCCTGGCCACCACGCCACCCCAACGCGAGCGATGGGGTTCTGCCTCTTCAACACGATTGCCATCGCCGCCGAGGTAGCTCGCCAGCGCTTCGGGCTCGAACGCATCTTGATTGTCGACTTCGATGTTCACCACGGCAATGGCACCCAGGACTGTTTCTATCGCGAGAGCGGGGTCTGCTATCAGTCCGTCCACCAGTGGCCGCTCTTTCCTGGCACCGGCCGGGTCGATGAGATTGGTGAGGGTCCGGGCGCTGGCTTCACAGTCAACCTCCCGCTTCCCCCAGGATGCGGAGACGCAAGCTACCAGCGTGCCTTCGAGGACGTCTTCCTTCCCCACGCTCGCCGCTTCCAGCCAGAGCTGGTACTCGTCTCGGCTGGCTACGATGCATACTGGCGCGACCCTCTTGCCAACCATCGCCTGACCGTGAACGGCTTTGCCCGGATCGTTCGCCTACTGGTGGACTTCGTCGACGAGCACTGCCCGGGCCGTCTGGTGCTCCTGTTGGAAGGCGGCTACGACCTCGCTGGCCTTGGCGCGAGTGTCGTGGCGACCCTAGGCGAGCTGGCTGGAACTCCCGAAGCTGAGGAGCCAGTGCCACCTCCACCACCTATCCCTGAGCCCGACATCCAGGGCCTCCTCGCGACCGCGCGTCGCCTCCACCGGCTCTGAGCCTCAGCTGGCGAGCCGAACGTGCTGGACGCGCGGCAGCACCTGCTTGCTCAGGCGAATGAGCCGCCGGCGCCGCTCCGCCGCTGGCGTAGCGTAGGAGCCAAGCCCGACCGTCACCTGGCGAATGCCGAGGCGTTCCAGTTCGCGGAGCTGGTCGATCACCTCATCGGCAGTGCCGAACAGCGCTCGCCGGTAGAGGAGCGTCTCGAGCGGGTCCTCCAACGGTGGCCACTCCTGGTGGTAGCGCGGGAAGCGTGGGTCACCCACCGGAACCCCGTTCAGCACAAAATTGTGGTGATACTGCGCGAGTTCATAGCGCGCAATTGCCTCAGCCTCACGCGCCGTGTCGGCCACGATGCAGACGCGGGTCACCGCGGCGCGGTCGAGCAGCTGGAGGACCCGCTCCTCCGCGTGGCCAGCGGCCTGGAGAGCGCGGGTGTACTCGGCGAGCGTCGCCTGGAGTTCCTCCAACGGGCGGTTACCCAACAGCGGGGCCAGCCCATGCTCCGCTGCGAAGGCGATCGAGCGGGGTGAGGTGATCGGCATCCAGAGGATGGGGTGACGCTGGACGGGAGGCGGAAACAGTTGCACTTCCGGGAACGACCAGTACTCCCCCTGGAAGCGGAACGGCTCGCCCTGGAAAGCGAGCTGGATGATGCGCACCGCATCGTTGAACAGCGCGACCGCTTGCTCCGGCGCTGGGCAGAGGGTCGCGACTTCGAGGGGGGTATGCCCTCGCCCGACCCCGAGGTCGGCGCGACCGTGGCTGAGACGGTCGAGCAGGAGCATCTCTTCCGCGAGGCGGAGCGGATGGTGAAAGGGCAGGAGGGCCACGCTGTAGCCGAGGCGGACCCGGTGGGTGATGGCAGCCAGGTGGGCGAGCACCATCCCGGGTGCAGCAGTGCTCGTCTCCATGAAGTGGTGCTCGACCATCCAGATGTTCATGAAGCCCTGGGCGTCGGCGTAGCGCGCGCTCCAAACGAGCTCGTCGTACGCCGTTTCCCAGCGCTCTCCGAGGGTCTTGAGGAGATGGAGCGAAAGCCCGAGCCGCATCGAGTCCCCTCCTTTCACGGCTGGCGTCAGTCTAGCGCGAAGCAAGAATGTTCACGCACTCCACATCACTTGCCGGCCAGGGCTCACACCATGCTCACGCGGGCCGCGCTACCCTAATCGGGTCAGGAGGAACGGCACGCACTGGCAAGGGCACCGTCCCTCTGCAACTGCCAGGGATGCCGTCAGGCAGCGGACACGCGCGCGGGGCCCACTCCCAGCACGGGGGTGGGTCTCTCATTTTCCTCGCATTGCTGACGGGCCGCTCCCACCCCTAGAATCGAGCGGACCGCGCTCGCAGGGAGAGGGGATGCCGAGCTATTACCTCTGGACCGTTGGCTGCCAGATGAACGTCGCCGACTCCGAGCGGCTGGCGGCTGCGCTCGACCAGCTTGGCTACGTCGCTTCCTCGCGGCCAGATGGGTGCGACCTCATTATTCTCAACACCTGTAGCGTGCGGCGGGCGGCGGAGGAGAAGGCGATCAATCAGCTGCACCTGCTCAAAGGGCTGAAGCGCAACCGGCCGGAAGTCACCCTGGCGCTGGTGGGCTGCATGGTGCCGAAAGACTCGAGTGCGCTCCAGCGTCAGTTTCCCTTCGTTGACCTCTTCTGCCGGCCGCAACAGTTCGAGCCGCTGCTGGAGGTCGCGCGACGCAAGGTCGGGAGTGGGGAGGGCTGCCTGGAGCCAGGTCGGCTCCCGCCTCCCCACCCGAAAGGGCCGACTGCCTTCGTTCCGATCAGTCACGGCTGTAACAAGGTCTGCTCGTTCTGCATCATCCCCTACCGGCGTGGTCGGGAGGTCAGCCGGCCGCTCGCCGAGGTGGTGGAGGAAGTGCGTGGCCTGGTGGCGCGCGGGGTCGTCGAAGTCACGCTCCTGGGCCAGAACGTCGATTCCTACGGCAGCGACCTCCCCGACCGGCCGGACCTGGCCGATCTGCTGGAAGCGCTCAATGCCATCGCGGGGCTCGCCCGCATTCGCTTCCTCACTTCTCACCCGCGGGATATGAGCGACCGCCTGATCGCCGCCGTTGCTCGCTTGCCGAAGGTGTGCGAGCACATCAACCTGCCGGTCCAATCGGGTGATGACGCGATCTTGCGCTCGATGCGGCGGGGGTACACGGCCGCGGAATACCGCGAGCTGGTGGCGAAGATCCGCGCTCAGGTGCCGGGGGTCTCGCTGGCAACGGATATTATCGTGGGCTACCCCGGCGAGAGTGAGCGGGCCTTCCAGAACACCTACGACCTGCTCGAGGAACTCGCGATCGACGTGGTACACGTGGCTGCCTACTCGCCGCGGCCGGGGACGCTGGCCTCCCGCTTGCCGGATGACGTGCCGCCTGCCGTCAAAAAGGCGCGCCTGCATGCGATTGAGGCGCTCCAGGCGCGGGTGAGCGCGGCGTTCAACGCGCGGTACCTCGGCCAGACGGTCGAGGTGCTGGTCGAGCAGAAGGTGAAAGGGCGCTGGAGCGGGCGCACGCGGACCAACAAGCTGGTGTTCTGGGAGCAGGAAGGCGACCTTCTCGGCCAGCTGGTGCCCGTTCGGATCGCGCGCACGGGGGCCTGGTCACTCCAGGGTCCGCTCGTACCCCGTCTTGAACTGCTCTCGACGACTGCCTAACGGTTCGTGTTGCTCCCCTGGTGGGGTGCCTCAGCGCGCGGAGAAGCCGCGTTGTCAGGAAGTGCCTCCGGTGGCAGCCGGGCGGTCGGAGGGGGCGGG
>JAILZB010000211.1 GCA_023512725.1 Chloroflexota bacterium
GCCCAGGTTGGAGTGCCCGACCTGGCGCAGGATCGCTGCCACTGCCGCGCCCGTATCCCCCCAGCAGACTTGCTCGTTCTCCAGCAGGAGCATCACGCCGGCCGCCGCCGCACGCTCCGCCGCCCGCCCGAGCACCTCGTAGACCAGCTCCGGGCAGGGCGCCCCTGTTGCCTCCGGCGGCCGGAGGAAGCTGAAGCAGGAGAGGAAGCGGCACCCCAGTCGCACCGCCCAGTCCAGGCTCTCTTCGAGGAGCGGCCCCAGGTGCTCCTCCAGCAGCGCGCGCTCACGGGCCCAGCTGATGTGGCGCTCCCAGTCGCGCCAACGGAGGCCACGGTCCGGCCAGCGCGGCTCCTGGGACGGGGCGAGCGGAATCTTGAACAGGCCCGGCGAGAGGGAGATGACCTGCAGCCCAAACTGGGCGAGATAGTCCGACAGCCGCGCCTTCCAGTAGGAGGCAACGCGGGGAAAGCGCTCACTGCCGATGCCGCGGATCTCCACCAGCCCGATGCCCAGTTCGGCTGCCAGTTCGCAGGCAGTCTCCAGGTCCGAGGAGAGTTCATCGCTGACGACGGCAAGCGGCAAGCGAAGCGGCCTGCTGGCGCTCACGCTTCCTCCGTACGTGCGCACCCTTCCGAGGTGACCACCGGAGGACGGGTTACCGGAAGCGCCTTGAGGCGAGGCAGGAGCAACCGTCCCCAGAGGTCGAGCTGGGCAGGATCGTCGGTGTAGGGATGGAGGATGAGGTGCTCCACCCCCACTGCCGCCCGCTCCTGGCAGGCTGCAACGATCTCATCGAGGGTGCCAAAGAGATAGGAAGCCTGGAGTAGTTCTGGCGGCCGAGCAGTGCCAACGATGTCCGCCGCGACGGCGAGTTGGACCGCTACGGCCCGGTCGTGGCGGTCCTCTTCCGTCAGGTGGAGCCACTGGCCGTGAGCGATGATGATCTCGTCGGGATGGCGGCCAGCCGCCGCCAGGTAGGGCTGGAGCTGTTGCCAGTCCTGCACAATCTGCTGGGGGAGGGCAGTCGGGCGCGTCAGCCAACCGTCGGCCCGCGCAATCCGGCGCGCCACCCGCGGGTGGAGGAGCGGCCGCTCGACCGAATCGGGATGCGGCACCTGGCTCCCCCCGCCTACCCAGACGGGGAGCGGCACGGGCGAGGGGTCGAGCTGCTCGTCCCGCAGGCAGATATCCTGACGGCAGACCGTCACCCGCTCCCCGGCGAGCAGCCGCCGGACGAGCGCAAGCACTTCATCCGTCCGCCGGCCGCGCTCGGCCCGCCGCTGGCCGACCGCCGCAAACTCGGGCGGGTACCAGCCCGTCCCCACCCCCAGGATAAGCCGGTTGTGCGAGAGGCGCTGGAGGGTCGCGAGTTCCTTGGCGAGCAGCACCGGCTGGCGCAAGGGCAACAGCAGCACGGCCGGGCCCAGCAGCACCCGTTCCGTGAGGGCGGCTGCAAAGGCGAGCGAGGTGAGGGGCTCCAGCCAGGAGCGGGCGTACATCTGGCGGGCGCGGAGGAGGTGGTCGGTCACCCAGAGGGAGTCGAAGCCGTAGGCCTCGGCCTGGGTGATCCAGTAGCGTAAGCGGGCGCGGTGGTCGCTGCTCTCGTCGTCGTAGCTGAAGTTCGGGAGGTAGACTCCGACCTTGAGGAAGCGCGCTGGGGGCACCCTAGCGGCTCCCATGGCGAGGTTCCTCGGCCAGCTGCTCGGTGCGGTCCTCCAGCGGCAAGCCGGCGGCGCGGAGGACCCATTCGGTCAGTTCCTGGGTCCGCACTGCTTCGTGAGCATTGGTCCGCGGCTGGCGTCGCTCCCGCACGCAGGCGAGGAACTCCCACACTTCCGGTCCAAACCCCATCGTCACGTTCACCTGAGCCCAGCCCATTGCCCGCGGCCGCATCTCGATCAGGCGGGTCTCGCCCTGCTGGCTGATCGCGACCGCATCGGGCGCAGTCACCCGGACGCTGGTCAGGCCACCGTAGACATCGAGCCGCTCATCCCACTCACCCGCCGAGCGGGCGGCCACCAGCGCGCCAATGGCACCACTCTCAAAGCGAATGAGCGCCATTGTCCCTTCCTCATGGTAGGGATCAGGCGCGATGGCGTGCGCGGCGACCTCCACCGCCTCGCCACAGAACCAGCGCAGCAGGTCCACCATATGGATCGAATTCTCGAGGGTCGCGCGATATTCGGAGCCCGGCCGGTTTTTCTGGGCCACGCAGAACTGGACGGGCCGCTCGCGGAACTGCTCGCGGGCGGTGATGTACACCTCGGCGTAGCGACGATTGAAGCCAACCATCAGGATCCGACCGGTAGCATCGGCCAGGGCTGCCAGCTGCTTCGCTTCCTCCAGTCGGCTGGCGAGCGGTTTCTCACAGAAGACATCCAGCCCTGCGCGAAGCCCCAGCTCGACAAATGGGGTGTGGATCGTCTTGGGGGTCAGGACGAAGAGCGCATCCAAGCGGGCATGCTCGATCATCGCCTCGACACTGGGATAGGCCCGCTCGATCGGCCAGCGGTGGGCCACCTGCTGGGCACTGGCGTAGGTGCGGGTAACTACCCCCGCGATCACGACCTGCGGCGCGGCCATGAGGGCTGGCAGCTCGGCTACCCGCGCGATGCTGCCCGCACCGACCAGACCGATGCGAAGGGGTTGCTCAGTCATCCGTTCTCCTGCCTAGGCGCTGGGGGGCCGGTGCCGCCAGGGGCGGCAGCCCGCAGGCCTGCCGGATGGCGGCGACGGTCCGCCAGAGCCCTTCCTCAAGGGTGGTAGTACCGAGGAAATCCCCCGCGACCTGCCAGCCAGCGGGTGGGAGGGTGGCCGGGTAGGGCGCTGGCTGCACAGTGGGAACAAGCGCCTGGAGATAGCCGACCGCTGCCGTAACGGGCCGACGATCGCCCTGGACGGTGAGCAGCGCTGGTGCTGGCGAGGGGAGCTCCAGACACCAGCAGAGAGCGCTGACGGCGTCATCCAGGTAGGTCCAGTCGACCGGCTCGCGAAAGGCCGGGTAGGGGACCACCGCCTGCTCGCTGGCAAACCCTTCGATCAGGTCCTGGAGGACGTTCCAGCCCCGTGCCCGCCCCGGACCGTACACCCAGCCGAAGCGCACACCGACTATCTCGGTGTTGCCCTCCGAGCGCAGGGCCGCTGCGAGCTGGTCCCCAAACGCCTTGGTGGCGCCGTAGACGCTTGGAGGGGAGCCCAGGGCCGCCAGCGAGCTGGCAGCGACCACCCGGCGCACCCGCTGGCGATTCGCTTCGGTCAGGACGACCGCCGTCCCCAGGCAGTTCACGCGGGTGGCTGCCACCGGGTCGCTCGCAGCAGCGTCGGTGAGCAGGGCAGCGAGGTGGACGATCGCCTCCGGCTGCAGCTGAGCAATCGCCGTTGCTACGGCAGCGCAGTCGGCGACATCGCCCTCTACCCAACGCGTGCCGGGGAACTCCGCCGCTGGCGGAAGCGGGTCGAACAGGACGATCTCGGCACCAGGGCGGGCCAGGCGACGGGCGAGGGCCTGGCCGAGAAAGCCGCTTCCTCCGGTGATCAGCAGCCGCATGGTCAGACCTTGAGCACTCCCCACTGCTTGAAGATGGCGTAGACCCGGTCGGCGTAGGCGACGAAGCTTGGCTCGACCCCCAGCTCGACCGGCCGCGGCCGGGGCAGGTCGACGACGATCTCCTCGACGATCCGGCCCGGGCCGGGGGAGAGCACGATCACGCGGTCGGAGAGGCCGATCGCCTCTTCGACGCTATGGGTGATGAAAAGCACGCTCTTGGGCCGTTCGAGCAGCAGCAGCTCGAGGTCGTGGCGCAGCTGGGTGCGGGTGATGGCATCGAGGGCGCCGAACGGCTCATCCATCAGGAGGACAGCGGGGTCGTGGATGAGGGCACGCGCGATCGAGACCCGCTGGCGCATCCCGCCGGAGAGCTGGCGGGGGTAGCGGTGCTCGGCACCCTCCAGACCGAGCTGGCGGAAGAGCTGGCGGGCGGTTTCCATTGCCGGCTGGCGGGGGAGGTGGCGGATCTGGGCCTGGAGCAGGACGTTGTCCAGCGCGGTCCGGAAGTCGAGCAGGAGATGATCCTGAAAGACGATCCCGACGTCGGTGAGTGGCCGGGTCAGCCGCTCACCTCGGATCCAGACCTCGCCGCTGGTCGGCTGGAGCAGTCCGGCGACCAAGAGCATAAGGGTGCTTTTGCCACAGCCGCTTGGGCCGATCAGGCTGACGAACTCACCGGCCTCGACCGTAAACGTCACCGGCAAGAGCGCCTGGACCTCGCCACGCGGGACGCGGTAGGTCTTACTGACGCTACGCACTTCGATGCGTGCGCCCCGGTCGAGGTCCGGGCGGGAGCCGGGGGGTTCCAGCAGGCGGGTCACCGCAGGGTCGGGCAGCGCGGCGCATCGGCCGGCAGGAAATCGGTGGTGTAGTAGTCAGTGATCGGCTTGTCGCTGGGGAAGCCCTGGTACTTGACCAAGAGCTCGAAGGTCTGGTTCCAGATCGGGGACGGGGGCATGCCGATCCGCTCGGCGCCGGGGGCGCAGAGGAAGCGCAGGTCGACTTCAAGCTGCTTCAGGATCTGGGCTTTATCGCCCGAGACGAACTGCTCGACCACGGCCTGAGCGGCTGCTTCGGGGTTCTTGGCTGCGGCATCCCAGCCGCGCAGGCTCGCGGCGACGAACCGTCGGATCAGGTCGGGGTCGCGCCGGATCAAGTCCTCGTTGACAACGACTGAGAGCCCGACCGTTGGCACACCGATGTCACGATAAAACATCTCGTTGATCTGATAGCCACGGTCGCGGATCTGGACGCTCTGAAAGTCGGCACCGGCCAGGATAGCGTCCACCCGCCGCTCGATCAGCGCGCCGACCAGCGCGGCGGGGTCGATGTTGACGAGGTTGACCTTGCTCTTGTCGACATTGTTAGCGGCAAAGACGGCATCGAGCAGGGTGGTCTGGGCAGTACCGGGTTGGACAGCGACCGTTGCGCCTTCGAGATCTTTGGGACGGGTGATGTTCTTCTCTTTGAGCGAGATGATGGCGAAGGCATTCGTCTGGAGGATGACGGCCACGATCTTGATCGCGCCGCCGCGGGCGCGCACCTGCATGGCCGAGGGGGCATCGGCAAAGCCGATCTGGGTACCACCGGTCGCGACCAGCTGAGCAGTGGTGGCCGAGCCCTGGCCTTCTTCGATGGTGACATCGAGCCCGACCTCATCATAGTAGCCGAGCTTCTTGGCGTACATGAAACCGGCCTGGGGCCCCCCGGCCAGGAAGTTCAGGGTGAACTTGACGCTTTTGCGTTGCTGGGGGTGGTGGCAGGAGCGGGTGCCACTGCTGGCCCACCCGTGGGCGCGGGCTGAGCACAGGCAGCCAGCGGGAGTACCCCCACCAGGAGCGCGGGCAGGAGACGAACGATGAGTGCACGCATCTTCCCTCCTCTCAGGCGGCCCTCCCGGGGGCCATCCGGGCGACCTAGCTCTCCTCCCGAAAGCGTTGCCAGGGCATGATGAGGAGCTCGGCCACCTGGACGGCGTAGCTCAGAACAAGGCCGACCACGCTGAGCACGACGAGCACGGCGAAGATCAGCGGCGTATCCAGATAGCTGGTCCCCCGCAGAAGGAGATAGCCCAGCCCGGCGTTGGCACCGACGAACTCTCCAACGATCGCGCCGGTCACCGCGAAGACCATCGAAACCTTGAGGCCAGAAAAGATAAATGGCAGTGCCGCGGGCACGCGGATGTAGCGAAAGG
>JAILZB010000212.1 GCA_023512725.1 Chloroflexota bacterium
GAGCAGGAGGAGGGTGAGAACCCAGACGTAGATGAACAGCAAGCGTGACCAGTTCCAGGCCTGAAAGAGGAAGATCGAGGCGAGCACGATCATCATGCCGACGCTGCTCGCCGAAAGGAGCACAGCGACTTCATCGACCAGCCCACGCTGGATCGGTTTGCGGTACAGCCCGGCGATGATGAATGACGCGAGCAGCACGACCGAGAGCAGGACCTGGAGCGGGAAGTACTCTTCGAGGGAAACGAAGCTCTCCTCGGGGATCTGGCGGCCAAGCTCGAAGGTGTAGCGTAGCCAGTAGGCGAGCATGAAGGCGAGGTTGACCAGCACCAGGTCGATCAGGGCCAGCCCGAGGGGAAGCCCGAAGCGGACCCCTGCCGACCTCATACGTCCCCCTCGCGTAAGGCCCGCAGCAGTTCGTCACGGTGGACGGGCACCGCCCCCAGCTTGCCAACCTTGATCCCCGCGGCCACTGCTGCCAGGCGAGCAGCGTCGTGGCCATCGGCGCCGACGACCAGCGCGAGCGTCGCCGCGCTGATCACCGTATCGCCCGCCCCCGAGACGTCGTAGACCTCGCGGGGAGTGCAGGCCGGGACACGCGCCACCGGCCGGCCCGGTCGATAGAGCGCCATCCCGCGCTCGCCGAGGGTCAGTAGGAGATGCTCGCAGCCAAGCCGGCGCACCAGTTCGTGCCCGGCGGCATCTTCCTCGGCCTCGGAGGTGATCAGCCAGCCGAGCGCCTCCGCCGCCTCGCGCAGGTTTGGCTTGAAGAGGGTGACCCCGGAGAACTGGAAGAAGCGTCGCCGTTTCGGGTCAACCGCCACCGGAATGCCGCGGGCCCGCGCCTCCGCCAGGATGGCTGCCACCAACGGCTCCGCCAGCACGCCTTTATCGTAGTCCTGGAGGACCACCGCCTCGACGGTGGGCAGAGCAGCGTGCACCGCCGCCTGGAGGGCCGCGAGTTCCTCCCCGCTGCTATCTCTGGTCACCTCGCGGTCGACCCGCACCACTTGCTGATGGCCGGCGATGATGCGGGTCTTGGTGGTGGTCGGGCGCTCTGCGGTGACCAATAGCGAGCACTCAATCTGGTCGTCCTCGAGGAGCTGGCGCAGCTCGCGCCCCGGCTCATCCGCCCCGACCAGGCCGACCAGCACAACCTCGCCGCCCAGCGCCCGCAGGTTCGCCGCCACGTTCCCGGCCCCACCGGGGAGACAGCGCCGCTCGCGCACCTCCACCACTGGGACCGGTGCCTCGGGGGAGATCCGGCGCACGGCCCCGTGAAGGTACTCATCGAGCATCAGGTCGCCGACGACCAAAATGCGGCGACCGACAAAGCGCTCAACGAGCTGGACGAGCGTCGTCACGCGGCCCCTCCGTTCAGGATCCGCTGGACGGCGCCCGCGAGGTCAGGGGCGATGAGGTCGGCCGGGTAGCCGCTGGCGGCTGTGGTCTGGCCGTAGCCCGTCAGGACCAGAGCGGTCCGGCAGCCAGCACGCCGACCAGCTTCGAGGTCGGTCTCGCGGTCGCCAATCATCCAGGAACGTGTCAGGTCGATCTCCAGCTCGGCGGCAGCGGTCAGCAGCAGCCCGGGCTCAGGTTTGCGACAGCGGCAGCCGGCATCAGGATGATGCACGCAGACGTAGATGCCGTCGAGGGTCACCTGCTCGCGCGCCAGTTCCGCCACCAGCTTCGCGTGGATCGCAACCAGCGCTTCGGGGGGGATCAGCCCGCGCGCCACGCCCGCCTGGTTCGTGACTACCACGACCGCCCACCCGTGCTGACGTGCCTCGCGGAGTGCCCCGGCAGCCCCTCCGATCAGGACGAGGTCCTCCGGGCGGCGGAGATAGTTCACCTCGGCGTTGAGAGTACCATCCCGGTCGAGGAAGAGCGCTCGCCTCATGCGCCAACCTGCTCGATGATGGCCTGGTAGAACAGCGGGAGGAGCACCTCATGCTGGCCGAGGAGGCTGAAGCCCTGGCCAACCCCCTCGGTCGGGCGCCGGACGACGTTCTGGAGGGGGCGGTAGTGCGACAGCATATCGAAGTTTGCCGTGGTGAACTGCTCGACCCGGTGACCAAGGTTCCGCGCCACCGTGAGCGCCTTTAGGAAGACTTCGGGGAGCGCCACTGCCGAGCCAACGTTGAGATAGACCCCCCCATTGCCCAGGTCGGCTACCACGGCCGCCAGCAGGCGGAAGTCTTCGAAGGTCGCTTCGCCGAGGCGCGCGCCATCCGCCTCGGGGTGCATGTGGACGATATCGGCACCGAGGGTCAGGTGGACGGTGGCCGGAATGCCCAGTGCAGCGGCAGTGGCCAGCACCGAGAGGTCGCAATTGGGCGCCTGGTCGGCCAGGAGCGCCTCCCCCAGGCGACGGCCGAGCCCCCCCCGGCGCTCATTGACCGCTCGGTTATAGAAGCGCCCTGTCTCTTCCCACATTCCGAAGGAGCCGTCGCGGAGGCCAGCCTGGACGTCTTCCGAGGTGGCGCCAATCAGCGCGATCTCGACGTCATGAATAGAGGCTCCGCCGTTGAGGGCGAGCGCTCGCACCACCCCACGCTGCATCAGGTCGATGATGAGCGGACTGATGCCGGTCTTGATCACGTGCCCGCCCATCCCCCAGATGACTGGCTTGCCGCGCCGATAGGCCGTGACGACGGCAGCGACCACCTGGAGCAGGTCCCGCGCGCCGAGCTGCTGCGGGAGCCCGGCGAGCAGGTCAGCGACACTCCGGCCCGCCTGGCCTGGGCGCGCAAACTGGCTGCGATCGACCTTATTAGTGCGCTCCCCCAAGGGGCGCGTCCGCACTTGCGAGAGGTCGACCGGAGTGTAGGAAGGTCGCGAAGCTGGCATGAGGCTCCCGTCGCTAGCCAAAGAGGGCCGCTTCGATCGCGAAGCAGAGCGCATGCCCAATCGCGATGTGACATTCTTGCACCCGCCGCCCGTGCGGATGGGGAACGACGATCGGGATGTCGACCATGGGCGCGAGCTGGCCACCATCCCGCCCGAGCAGGCCAATGGTGGTGATCCCACGGTGGCGTGCCTCCTCGGCAGCGTAGAGCAGGTTCCGGCTGTTGCCGCTGGTGCTGATGAGAAAGAGCACGTCGCCCGGCTGCCCGAGCGCTTCCAGCTGGCGACGAAACACCTGCTCGTAGCCGTAATCGTTGCTGATCGCGGTCAGGGCTGAAGTATCCACCGTTAGGGCGATCGCGCGGAGCGCCGGCCGGTCATCGATGAACCGACCAGTGAACTCCGCCGCCAGATGCTGGCAATCCGCTGCCGAGCCACCGTTGCCCGCGAAGAAGAGCGTTCGTCCGGCACGCAGCGCTGCCACGGCCACCCCGGCAGCCCGCGCAATCTCCGCGGAGAGGTGCTCCGCGACCCAGCGCTTGGCCTCTGCGCTGGCCAGCAGTTCCCTGGCGATCATCTCCGGCATCGGCTCAGGCATGAGCACAGGCTCCCCGGCCCTCCGGGAGGGAAGACGCTGGCGGCAGTATAGCAATCGCTCGCGGTACCGGTGAGGGGTTGAGCAACCGAGCAGGCGAACGAATTTCCGCCCGGCTCAGGCTGATGGACGCGGTGGGAGGGGGGAGGGAGCAGCCGTCTCCCGCAGGAGCTCCTCGGCAGCGGTCACGATCGTGCTGGGGGGGATGCGGGTCATGCAGAGGAATTCGGGGTGAATGCAGTGGACGTGGTCACAGGGTCGGCAGGGCAGGGCGATCTCGAGCAGACGAAGCGGAACCCCGTAGGGGCGGTACTTATGCGGCTCGGAAGGGCCAAAGAAGGTCACGATCGGGCGGCCGACGGCCGCCGCGAGGTGCATCGGGCCGGAGTCGTTACCGAGAAAAAGGTCGGCACGCGCCAGGACGGCGGCTGTCTCCTTGAGCGAGAGCTGGCCCACGAGGTCGAGCACGGGGAAGGGCACGCAGCGGCAGAACGCCTCGACCAGCGGACGGTCCTCTGGGCCTCCCACCACGACGATCGCCCGCTCGCGGCCGAGGCGAGCAGCTACCCGGGCGAAGTGCTCGACCGGCAGGCACTTGCTCGGGAACCCGGCCCCAAGGTGGAGGGCGAGAAACGGCCGGCCCGCCAGCGGCGCGAGGGCCCGGGCAGCGGCCTGGTGGTGCTGCTCCGTGAGAACGAGCTGGGGGGCGATCGGGGTTGGGTCAGCACCGGCAGCGGCGGCAATCGCCAGGGTGAACTCGACGCGGTGGGCATCGGTTGGCGCTTTGGCATCGACGGTCAGCAGCCAGCCTCCCCCCCGCCAGGAATCGCCAACAAGAACGCGAGGACCCGTGGCAGCCAGGAAGGCGATGTCGCGAACGTCGGCCCGAAGTTCGATCCCGAGGTCGTAGCGCTCGGTGCGGAGGCGGCGGACCATCCGCACCACCGCCAGCAGGTCGGCCAGGCCGACCCGCTGACCACGCCAGGCCGCATGCCAGGGGGCGCGGAAGGGGATGACCTGGTCGAGCGCGGATGAGCCCGCAAGGACAGCCGCGCCGCTGGGGCTGGTGAGCAGGTGGATGGTGGAGCGGGGGAACCGCGCGCGCAGGGCCCGCAGAGCAGGCTCCGAGAGCAGCACGTCCCCGATGGTATCGAGCCGCACGACCAGGATCTTCAGTCCATCAAGCGGCAGGTCCTCCCGCCGACAGCGACGGGCGCCATCGCCTGAAAGAAGCTGCCATCCTCGCCAGAGCAGGCGGAGCACCGGCTCAGCCAGGGCGAGGAGGCGACGCTTGCGACGTTGGGTCAGGGCGAAGCGACGAGCAGGCCGCAGCGGAACCACGCGGGCAGTATAGCAGCCGGGTTAGGCCCGGAAAGGGGCTTCCTGCTGGACGGTCACGCCACCTCCTGCGACACCACTAGCGGCTGGAGGAGCGGCCGGCGCGGGCGGCGGGCCAGCCCCATCGTAACCGCGCCGAGCAGGAGCGCCAGGATAAAGGCGGTGAAGGGCAGGTCGTACGAGCCCGTCAGGTCGTAGGCGACCGCGGCCAGGAACGGGCCGAAGGCATTGCCCATCAGCTGGACGGGCAGGGTCACGCCTCGGATCGTTCCCAGCGAACCTCGACCGAAGTAGTCCGCCCAGATGCTCTGCTGGAGGGTCACGAAGCCGCCAAAGGCAACGCCGTAGCACACCGCGTAGGCAGCGATCATCCAGGGAGCCGCCAGCCAGTGGATGAACGTTGCGCCGAGGGCAGCGAGCACGAACGCGAGGAGGTAGGTTGGGCGAACCCCGATCCGGTCGGCGAGCAGCCCCATCAGCACAGTGGCAGGCATCGAAACAAAGCCCATCCCAGCGAGCGCTCCGACGGCGATCTCGGCGGGAAACCCCCGGTCGAGCAGGTACGGCATCAGGTGGAGGTTGTAGGAGGCCATCGTGAACCAGGCGCAGAAGCCGCTCACCGCGATCAGCCAGAGCGCGCGGGTGCGTACTGCCTCCCGGAGCGCCCATGCAGGCCCCCCATGGCAGTGTCCACTCCGGGGTTGTCCTTCCGGCTCGAGGCCGACATCCTGCGGCCGGCGGATCGTCAGGAGAGCTGGGGTCGGGACGGCCAGGAGGACCACCCCTCCTGCGAGCGCGAGCCAGGCCATACGCCAGCCCTGGGCAGCGACGACAGTATCGAGCACCAGTGGCAGAACCCAGCTACTCAGCCGCCATGCACTGGCCGTGAT
>JAILZB010000213.1 GCA_023512725.1 Chloroflexota bacterium
TCCTGGACCCGGTCGACCACCGCGGGCGTCGCCAGCTCGACCAGAAAGCGTGCCGTTGGCGGCGCTGGCTAGGCGGCACGGGCCGGCAGGGCCAGCAACGCGAGGGCGAAAAAGAGCAGGGCGCGCAGGAGCATCCTTACCTTCGGTACTTCAAGCGTTTAAAGGCCTCAGCATAGGCAAAGCCAGGCGTCTCTCCCAGCGTTGCAGCGTTCTGGCGGACCCGCTCTTCCAATCCTTCACCGCTCCCTACCTGACTTACGTGACAGCGGAGCGCTGCGATCTTTCGGTCGATGTAGTCGGTGATATCAACGTAGACATCGGGGTGTTCGACCCCCATCACCCAGGCCTCGGCGGTCTTGTGTGGTTCCAGCCCCTCAGCAATCTGCTCTGGGAAGTAGAGGTGATCGCGTGCCGCCGGAAACACCGAATCGAGCGCGACTGAGCCTGCCACCCGGTGATCGCGGTGCTGGGCGAACACGCTCAGGCGCCGGACGGGATCCTGGCAGATGACAACATCCGGCCGGTAGGTGCGGATCGCGCGGACGATATCGGCCTGGAACTCAATCGTCTCCGCGATGAAGCCATCGGGGTAGTTCAGAATCGTGAAGGCTTTGATCCCCAGCACCTTGCACGCTTCGGCCTGCTCAGCCGCACGGATCTTGGCCAGGCGCTCGCTCGTCATCGTCCGGTCGCTGCTGCCCTTATCCCCATTCGTCGAGACCACCAGGTAGACGTCCCGCCCCTCGGCGCACCACTTCGCCACCGAGCCGCCGCAGCCGAACTCCATATCGTCCGGATGGGCGGTGATCACCAGGATCGTCCGGTATTCGTCGGGCATCTCCGACATGCATCCACTCCACGAGTGAGAAGATCACAGGAAGCGGCGGCCAGTTCTGGCCGCCACTCGCTGAGTGTACGCTAGCTCGCACGCGCCCGGACCAGGAGCGTGTGTTCAAACGTCAGCACCGCCTCCCCCCGCTGGTTGCGGAGCGTGCTCGCGAGGCGGACAATCCCGCGCCCGGGCTGGCTACTCGGCCGGACTTCGGCCACTTCGATCTCGGTATAGACGGTATCCCCCGGCCGCACCGGGGCCTGGTAACGCACCCGGTCGACCCCAAGCAGACCAAGCAGGGTCCCCGTCAGGAGCGGCTCCGCGGCCGCCAGGCCCAGGGCCAGCGTGAGCGGCCCGGGCGCGATCCGCCCCCTGAAGGGCGAGGCGCGGGCGTACTCTTCGTCGAGGAACTGCGGGTTCTGGGCCCCGACCAGGCCGCTGAAGAGCACCAGGTCGGCATCGGTGATGGTGCGGCCCGCGCTGCGAAAGCGCTCCCCCGCGTGGAACTCTTCGAACCAACGCCCGCGGCGGAGCGGCTGCCAGGAGTGGTCATTCATCATGGCCAGTGTAGCTGAAGCCGCCGCCCTCAGTGCAGCACCCTCCAGGTCAGCCAGTCGCGCAGGGCAGCGAGCGGCGCGATCTGGGCGTGGTCTTCCCACTGGAGGTCGTAGTGGTTCTCGCAGAGGAGGGTACCCAGGCGTCGTGCCGTAACCACTAGGCCTGCGGTTGCCGGCAGCTGGAACCGCACCGAGCCCAGCGCCGTCACCGCGTTGGCTGCCGCCACCGCCCGCCGCTGGAATACCACCTGACCGGCCACCTGCCCCTCCAGCTCCAGGCGGTCGAGGGGGGTTAGGGTGTCGTTGACGACCCAGAGCCTCGCTTCTAGCCAGTCTCCCTGCCGGTAGGCACGGAGCGGGAACTCGATGGTCACCAGCACGGGGGCGTAGCAGCCGCGCAACCGCGCGTAGGCTGCCTTCGGCCGCCCGTAGTAATCGATCACTGACCAGCTCATCGCACCCCAGGGGTCGTTCAGTTGCCAGAAGATGGTCCCGCAGGTCCGCCACTTCTGGCGCCGACTGTGCTCGATCGCGAGCTGCAGCCCCTGGGCCTGGGCACGCTGGCTCGCGGCCACCAGCTGCTCAGCGTTCATGGCCTCGCCGGCATAGCGCCGCAGCTTCGCCAGCTGGGCGGAGTGGTATTCCCAGTCCGGCCCGGGCGCGATGTCATCGGGGAGAAAGGCGCGCAGGCTCGCCACGCTGGGCGCCGCCTGCAGCCCGAACTCCGAGAGGAGGGGCGCTCGCTCGCGGCGGTAGTCTGCCAGGTTCGCCTTCCCGTGCCAGACCCGCCAGTGGTGCCGCTCCCCTGCTCCCGGTGAAGCCGCCCGGAATGGGCGGGTGCCATCTTCCTGGGCAACTGCGTGCGCCAGCCGGTCCACCAGCGGCCGATTGCGCCGCGGACTAAACTCGTTCCCACCGCACCAGATGACGAGCGAGGGGTGGTTCCGAAGCGCCCGAACGATCGCGCGCGCTTCCGCCTCGACCAGCCGCAGGTAGGCCTCCGTGCGGGGAAACGAGTCGAAGAAGGCAACCGAGAAGGGAAACTCCTGCCAGACGAGGATCCCCAGCTCGTCACAGAGGTCGTAGAAAGCGCGACGCTCGCGCAGCCCGCCACCCCAGACCCGCAGCAAGTTCACTCCCGCGGCGCGCGCCTGTTCCAGGCGCTGACGGTAGTCTTCCGGGCGCAAGCGACCGAGCAGCGCATCGTTGGGTACCCAGTTTGCTCCCCGCAGGAAGAGCGAGCGTCCGTTGACCATCAGCCGGACCCAATCCTTTGCGGGAGCAGCGCGGCCACCTCCCTCCGGAGCGGCTACTTGGACCGTGCGCACCCCGAACCACACCTCCCGCTCGTCGGAGAGGCCCGCGCTGGTCAAGAGTCGAGCGCGCAGCCGGTACCGGGTGGGCACGCCACGCTCCCACGGTTCCCAGCGCGCGAGTGGCGGCAGCGAGAGCGCCACGCGGTGGCGGCTCTCGCCAGCGGAGAGTTGCCAGCGACAGGTGGAGGAGGCGATCGGCTGGCCACCCGCCTCCTCCACCTGCACCTCCAGCTCGGCAGGGAGAGCCGCTGCCGCATCAACGGTGAGAGTCACGCGCAGGGCTGTGCTCGCCTCGCCGGGCCAGCTCACTACCTGGAGGTCGGTGAGCGCAAGGGGGCCAGTCGTCTCTAAAGTCACCTCATCCCAGATGCCGACCGTCGGGAGAGCGGGAGCGAAGTCCCACCCGAAGGCCATCTGCAGCTTGGGCACCCCCAGCCGGCGCGGGAACAGCTCGCCACCGAGCACGGGCTGGAGCGCCGCGCGCAGCAGCCGGGCCCGCCAGTCGAGCGGAGGGCCCGTGAGGGTTGCCGGCGCTGCACAGCGGACGACCACCTCCCCTCCTACAGCTGGCACCTCGTAGCGCCGCGCTGCGAACATCCCCTCGTGGCGACCCACCTCTCGGCCAGCGAGGCTGACCGTCGCGCGATAATCGATGCCGGAGAAGACGAGGAAGCGCCGCCCCGGGCCTGGCGGAAGCTGGCGGCGGAAGACCCAGTCCCGCTCTTCGACCCACCGCCCGGCCTCAAGCTGGCGACCAACGAGCGGGTCGGGCAGCACCCCCGCCGCGATGAGCGAAAGGCGGACATCCCCCGGGAGCACCGCTGGCAACCAGCCCGTGGGCGCTTCACCTGGGAACGCCGGAGCGACCTCCCAGCCGCCCAGCAGCGCGGTCGCCCCGATTGGGGGAGCCTGGTCAGGGGAGGAAGTCATCCCAATGCCAAAAGGAAGGTTGGCGGCACCATAGCGAATCATAATATGTTTGGCCTTGCCGACCTGGCAGCGCAATGGTACAGTTTCGCCCACTTCAGAGGGGCGGGCAAGCGGTCGAGCGGCGACCCCTCTGGCACCGCAAGTGCTGGTGTTGAGCTGGCGGGCGGCCACCCTGGGGTAGTCGGCGAAGCCAGCGTCGCGTGTTCGCATCCGCACCCGAGCAGCGAGGCGGAACGACGCTGACAGGGCTCGCGCGGCGTGCTTCGCCTGTCCAGCTCACCCCAGCCCCGAGGGCAGCCGCTCGCGGCGTGGTAAGAGGTTCGTGGCATGGTAAACGGACTAAGCCAGGCGCGATCGGCACGCGAGATCTGGCAGACGGCACTCGGGCAGCTCGAACTCCAGGTCAACCGAACGAGCTTTCTCACCTATCTCAAGGACACCGCCGCGGGCAGCTTCGATGGGAGCTGCTTCACGGTGGTCGCGCCCAACACCTTCGCACGCGACTGGCTCGAGGGGCGGCTCGCTTCGACCGTCAAGCGCACCCTGATCGAGATCGTGGGCCGACCGGTCGAGGTGCGCTTCGTCGTCCGCGCTGAGGAGCCGGTCGCGAGCGCGCCAACCTCTCCCCTCGAGAGTTGGGCCGAGAGCCAGCCATCACCGCGACGCTCCCGGCTCAACCCGCGCGGAGCCTACCTGATCATAGCGGGAGACATGACCCTCTCGGGGGCCCGGGAGGTCTTGGAGCGTCACTTGCGAGGATGGGAGGGTTCGCTTCCGGCTTCGGCTCCCGATCCACAACCGCCCCCTGCCCGGCCCACTGAAATCCTGCTGGTGCACCGCCCGGGCTCGAGCCCGCCCTGGCCGTCCTCGTCGTCCACGCCGCCACCATCGGCCCGGCCGTCGTCCTCCTCTCGGCGACGACCCCGCTCCTGACCGGCTGGCTCGCCTCCGCTCCGTCGCGGATCGCGATTGTCGAGTCAGGAGCGGCTCCCGGGTCCACGCTCTCGCCGGCGGCCCCGGCGTCCTCGCCGCTCCACCGCCTCTACGCCTTCAGCAACGCCGGGGCCCTGGCCGCGCTCCTCCTCTACCCGACGGTCGTCGACCCGAACCTGGGCCTCGCCGAGGCGCGACGGCTCTGGCTTTTCGGCCTGGCCGGCGTCGCCGTCCTCGTGGCAGCCCTCGGGGTCGCGGTGGCCGTCCGCGGTTCGATCCGGGGCTCGGGCGGAGGGTGGGTGGCCGGTTCGGCCGTCGAAGGGAGCGCCGCCGCAGTTGGGCTCGATCGCCCGCTCGACCCTGTGCTGGATCGCCGGCTCGACCCTGTGCTGGATCGCCGGCTCGAACGCCAGCCCGATCCCATGGCCGATCGCGCGAGCAACCGCCCGACCGCCGCCCGCGCCACCGTCGCCGCCGCCGGGCGCTGGGCGCTCCTCGCCGCGATCCCGGCCGGGCTCCTCAACGCCACGACGACGCTCTTGACCCTCGATCTCGGCGCTGTACCGCTCCTCTGGGTCCTCCCGCTCGCCGTCTACTTGGCCACCTTCGTCCTCGCCTTCTCGGCCATCGGCGAGCGCCTCCGCGGCCCCGTCGACCGGCTCGCCCCCGTCGCCCTTACGCTTCTGTGGCTGCCGCTCGCCAGCAGCGCACCGTGGTCGGTCCTGCCCTTCGTCGGGGTCCTCGTCGGCGGCCTCTTCGTCGTCGCCCTCGCCCTCCACGGGGCCCTGGCCGCGGCCCGGCCGCCCGACGCCCGACTCTCCGGCTACTACCTCGCCATCGCGGCCGGGGGTGCGGCCGGCGGATCCTTCGCCGGGATCGTGGCGCCCCTCATCTTCCCGGACCTCTGGGAGCTGCCGATCCTCGTCGTCGCCGCGATCCTCGTCGCCGGGTGGCCCGCCCGTCGGCCCGCCGCCGAACCGCAGCCCGGGACTGCCCTCGGTCGCGGTCGGCCCAAGCCCTGTCTCGTATACACAACTGACCCTGCCGACGAACGCATAAGTGTAGAGCTCGGTGGTGGCCGGAAC
>JAILZB010000214.1 GCA_023512725.1 Chloroflexota bacterium
ACCGCCGGAGCCCAAGGGGGGTCCATTCGAACGTACTCTGCCCAATGGCCACCTTCACCCCCGGCGTGATCCCGGCCTGCTGGAGCGCTGCCGGAACACCCAGCCGGTTGAGCTGGCGCATGAGGTGGCGCACGGCCTCGTCGTTCGTCAGGTCAGTCATCACGACCATCCGCTCGACCTGGCGTCCACTGACCTGATAGCTTCGCCGGCCGAAGCGGCGCACTTCGTAGTGCTCGTTCACGGGAGCAGGGCGCAGGACGGGAAGTTCGGTGCTGGCTGCTGGGGCAGGCGCCGCGGCCCGCTCCGCCGCGAGGGCAGCCGCGGTCGCCCGGAGCAGCGGCAGCAGCCCTTCCCCCGTGACGGCTGTAATCGGAAAGACCTCCTGGCCGGGAAACGCTGCCCGCGCCGCTGCCAACCGCTCGCGCGCTTCTGGGAGGTCCTGCTTCGTCAGGACGATGATCTGGCGTCGCGCTGCCAGGGCGGGGTCGAAGGCGGCCAGCTCAGCATTCACCCGTTCAAAGTCGGCTCGCGGGTCAGCACTGGTGCCATCGATCAGGTGGAGCAACAGGCGCGTCCGCTGGATGTGGCGGAGAAAGTCGTGGCCCAGCCCTTTGCCCGCGCTCGCCCCTTCGATCAGGCCGGGAATGTCCGCCAGAACGAAGGTCTGGTCGTCCACCTCCACCACGCCCAGGTTCGGCAGCAGGGTCGTGAAAGGGTAGTCCCCAATCTTGGGCCGGGCGGCGGTGACCGCCGCAAGCAGGGTGGACTTCCCGACATTGGGATAGCCCACAATCCCAACATCAGCGATCAGCTTCAGTTCCAGCCGCAGCGTCTTCTCCTCGCCGGGCTCGCCCTTCTGGGCAAAGCGAGGCGCCTGGTTGACACTGGTGGCAAAGTGGACGTTGCCCAGCCCCCCTCGCCCACCCCGTGCGACGAGCAGCTGCTGCCCAGGCTCGGTGAGGTCACCCAGGACAGGACCCACGGTGCCATCCGGCTCAAGCTGGCGGACGACCGTACCTACCGGCACAGCCACAATCCGGTCGGCACCTTTCTTGCCATGCTGCTTCCGGCCGCGACCGGGCTGGCCGGCGCCCGCGCGGAAGATCCGCTGGTAGCGAAACGGGAGCAAGGTGTTCAGCCCCGGGTCAGCGCGGAGGTAGACCGAGCCACCCCGGCCACCATCGCCACCGTCCGGGCCACCGAACGGCACGTACTTCTCACGGCGAAAGCTGATCGCGCCGGCGCCGCCCGCGCCCGCTTGCACCACGATCGTCGCTTCGTCGAAAAAGCTGGTCTCTTTCATCGCTCTCCGATCGCGGCGGTGCGAGCGCGGGCGCCCCCCTCCTCCTAGGCCGAGGGAGCTGCTGCCTTCTACTGCCGAAGCTCGTCCACCGCCGCGATCACCTCAGGAACATGGGCCTTCGGGTCGACCTTCCGCCAGACCTTGCGGACAATCCCCTCTTCATCGATCAGGAAGGTCGTCCGGTCGACACCCCAGAACGTGCGGCCGTACATGCTCTTCTCGCTCCAGACACCGTACTGCTCGGCGACCTGATGGTCGACATCAGCGACCAGCGGGAAGGGCAGGCCGTATTTTTCCGCAAACTTGCGGTGGCTTTCGACGCTGTCGGCCGAAGCCCCGATCACGGCAACCCCACGGCTCTGGAGGACCGCCAGGTTATCCCGAAACGAGCAGGCCTCCGTCGTGCAGCCCGGGGTGTCATCCTTAGGATACCAGTACAGCACCACCAGCTGCTTGCCCCGGAAGTCCGCCAGCGAAAGCGGACCGTTGACCGTGGGCAACGTGAACTCAGGTGCCTTGTCGCCTTCCTTGATCATTACGCCTCCCGTCTGCCGGAACCCCGACAAGCTTCGCCGCAGAGTGTAGCAAGCGCTCGCCTGGGCAGGAAGGCAGTTAAGTTAAACCTCTATAAGAAATTCAGGTTCCTGGGCACTACCCCGGCGACGGACTCGTTCACGCCACCCTGGTCCCCTCTGCTCGCTGGATGGTCAGCGCGCCCTCCGCCTCCACGTCCACCAGGACCGTCTCGCCCGGCTGTACTGCCTCCGCCAGCAGGAGCTTCGCCAGCGGCGTTTCGACTGTGCGCTGGATGAGCCGCCGCAGCGGCCGGGCGCCGAACTGGGGGTCGTAGCCCTGCCGGGCCAGCCACTGCCGCGCTGCCGGCGTGAGGGAGAGCGTGAGCTGGTGCTCGCGAAGCCGGGCTGCCAGCTGCGCCACCAAGAGGTCGACGATCTGGGCAACCTCTTCCTCGCTCAGCGGCTGGAAGAGGATCACCTCATCGATCCGGTTGAGGAATTCAGGCCGGAAGGTACGCTTGAGCGCCTCGTCAACCGCTGCGCGTAGGCGCTCGCTGGTCGTCCGCGGGTCGCTCCGGAAGCCGAGCGGGCCCTGGAGCAGGGCGTGGGTACCCAGGTTGCTCGTCAGGATGAGCACGGTGTTCTTGAAGTCGACCGTCCGCCCCTGCCCATCGGTCAGCCGCCCGTCCTCGAGCACCTGGAGCAGGGTGTTGAAGACGTCCGGATGTGCCTTCTCGATCTCGTCGAGCAGCACCACGCTATACGGCCGTCGCCGCACCTGCTCGGTCAGCTGGCCACCCTCGTCGTAGCCGATGTAGCCCGGCGGCGCCCCGACCAGCCGGCTGACGGTGTGGCGCTCCTGGAACTCCGACATGTCAAGGCGGATGAGCGCGTCCTCATCGCCAAAGAGCGCCTCGGCCAACGCGCGCGCCAGTTCGGTCTTGCCCACCCCGGTCGGGCCGAGGAAGATGAACGATCCGATCGGGCGTCGCGGGTCTTTCAATCCAGCGCGTGCCCGCCGGATGGCATCGGCAAGGGCCGCAATGGCTGCCCGCTGGCCGACTACTCGCCGGGCTAGCTGCTCCTCAAGCGTCAGGAGTTTCGTCCGCTCCGCCTCGACCAGCTGCTGGACGGGAATGCCCGACCAGCGGGCCACGATGGCGGCGATCGCGTCCGCATCGACCACCTCACTCAGCCCTGACTGAGGCTGCTGGCGCCCGGCCGCGATCACGGCATCCTCCCGATCGCGCCGCTCAGCAGCGCGGCGGGCTGCCTCCTCCGGGTCGGTCGTCGCGGCTTCCGTCGCCCGCAGCTGGGCCAGCTGACGCTCCTCGATGGCTGGCGGCGGCGTATCCAGCTCCAACCGCCGCGCTGCGCCAGCCTCATCCAGCAGGTCGATCGCCTTATCCGGCAAGTAGCGGTCGCTGAGGTAGCGGTCCGACAGCCGGGCGGCAGCCTCCAGGGCAGCATCGGTGTAGCGGACCCGGTGGTGAGCCTCGTATTTCGGCCGCAACCCCCGCAGGATCGCGATCGTCTCCTCCACGCTCGGCTCACCGACCAGGATCGGCTGGAAGCGTCGCTCGAGGGCGGCGTCGCGCTCGATATGCTTGCGGTACTCCTCCAGGGTGGTTGCCCCGATCGCCTGAAGCTCCCCCCGTGCCAGAGCTGGCTTGAGGAGGTTCGCGGCATCGAGCGCTCCTTCAGCACCGCCCGCACCAACCACCGTGTGCAGCTCATCGATGAATAGGATCACTTCCCGGCCAGCCGCCCGCACTTCCTCGATGACAGCCTTCAGCCGCTCCTCGAACTCGCCGCGGAACTTGCTGCCAGCCACCAGCGCGGGCAGGTCGAGGGCGAGCACGCGCCGCTGGCGCAGGGTGCGGGGCACCTCGCCGGCGGCGACAAGCTGGGCGAAGCCTTCGACGATGGCCGTCTTCCCAACCCCGGGGTCGCCGATCAGCACCGGATTGTTCTTGGTCCGCCGGCTCAGCACCTGCATCAGGCGCCGGATCTCCTCCCGCCGGCCGACGACCGGGTCGAGCTTGCCCGCGCGGGCAAGAGCCGTGAGGTCGACGCTGTACTTCTCGAGAGCACCATACTGGCTTTCCGCGCGCGGGTCAGTCACCCGCCGCTGGCCGCGCAGGTCGCGCAGGGCCCGGTAGATCTGCTCCTGGTCGATCCCGGCTTCCCGCAGCAGGCGCGCTGCTTCCCCCTGCCGCTCGCCGGCGACCGCAATGAGCAGATGTTCGACGCCAATGTACTCATCCCGTAGCCGGGCCGCTTCCTGCTGGGCAGCCTCGAAGAGCTGGATGAGCCGCGGGGTGGCTGCCAGTGGCACGGCGCGCCCGCCAGTTGGCAGGGTGGCAAGCGCCAGGTGGATCCGGCTGGCAAACTGTTCAGGGTCGTGGCCAAGGCGGCGGACGATCTCGGCAGCGAGCCCACCCGGCTGTTCCAGCAGGGCCAGCACTACGTGCTCGACATCCCACTGACGATGGCGGTAGCGGCGGACGATCTCCTGGGACGCCGCCAGCACTTCCTGAGCCTGCTCGGTCAATCGGTCTTGTCGGATCATCGCTTTGCTCCCGCACCCTCGCGCGGGTTGGTGGCTCCCGCCAGAACAGCGGGTTCAGGAGGCGGCGGGCTCGCTGCCCTGCCGAGCGCGCAGGCGCTCGATCTCCTGGCGGGCTGCCTGGAGTTCCCGCTCGAGGGCGGCAATCTTCTCATTGAGCTGGAGGATCACCTCGACACCGGCCAGGTTCACCCCCAGGTCGTCGACCAGCCGCTTGATCTGCTGCAGCCGTTCGATGTCGCGGGCGGAATAGAGCCGAATATTCCCCCGCGAGCGCGAGGGCTCCACCAGCCCGAGCCGCTCGTAATAGCGCAAAGTCTGGGCATGGACGCCCAGCAAGCGCGCCGCCACGCTGATCACGTAGCAGGGCTCGTCGTCGTAGTTCCCTCGTGTCGTCATACCTCACCGCGTCTGCAACGCCCGCAGCTGTTCAAAGAGCGCCCGCTGCTGGGGCGTGAGAGTGGTCGGCAGCACTACATTAACCCGGGCGTAGAGGTCGCCACGCTGGCTGCTGTTGCCCAGCTTGGGCATCCCCTGACCCGCCAGCCGGATCAGGCGACCGTTCTGGGTGCCGGGCGGGATCTTCAGGGCGAGGCGCGTCCCTTTCGGGGTTGGCACGAGCACCTCGCCACCCAGGACGGCATCCAGGAACGGCACCGTCGTCAGCCGCACGTTCTCGTACGGAATCCGCACCACCACGCGAACCTGGTCCCCTTTCAGGGCTTGATAGGGTTCAGCGCGGCTGCCGTCGGTGACGTCGCTGTAACCGAGCGAGGCCGTATCGGCCACGATGGCACGCACCTGCTCATAGGGGATGCCGAGTTCCTCGGCGGCGAGCACACCGCCGATGGCCGCTTTGCGCAGGTGCGGGCGGATGTCCCGGATGCCGCCGAACGGGACCCCGCCCCGGCGCAGCAGCATCTGCAGTGCCTCGTCCACCGCCGCCAGCTCCGCCTCCGCCTCGGCGATGGAGGACAGCGGCCGCATCTGTTCCAGCCGTTCCTGCCCCAACCGGGTCGCCGCAAAGCTGCGGATGTGCTGGCGGACCTTGTCGTATTCAAGAATGTGCAACACGCGTTCCTGCATGCCCTGCCACCCTGCCTTGTCCATGCCGTGCCCCGTCGGTCGGGGCGGCCCAGAAATCCCATCTATTGTACCACATGCCCGGAGAAAGGCTGGGAAAGATAACGGTACGTCAGACGAAAGGA
>JAILZB010000215.1 GCA_023512725.1 Chloroflexota bacterium
ACGAACGGACTGGAGTCCATCCTCGCCCTGGTGGAGCAGCGGGTGGGCAAAGTCGATCGCTGGACCACGAGCGATCACCTGTGATTGAAGTCAAGCCCGGGCCGAAGCCCTGGGCGTGGTCGACCTCATGGCGCGTCTTCTGGCTTTGGCACCCGGCTCCTGACATGCGGCTGGCAGCACGATCGTCGCGTCAGGGGTCCTGGGGGGATACAGCGCCTTCTTGCGCAGGTCGCGCTGCTTGCGGGCTACCGCCTGCGGGTTAGCTGCACGGTAGGGCTCGCTCGTGAGGAGCATGCGCCAGGCGACGATTAGCAACTTGCGGGCCAGCGCGACGATGGCTTTCCTGTGCCCGAGATGCCGACGCTTGCGCTGGTAGAACTGCCCCAGCGGACCGATGTCATAACGGGCAACGCTGTGGGCCGCTTCCACCAAGGCGGTCCTGAGCAGCGGGCTGCCGTTCTTGCTGATCTGGCCCTGCCGATGCTGCTGCCCCGACTGGTGCACGGACGCATCGAGGCCGGCGTAGCGCGTGACCTGCTTTGGGCCCGCAAATCGCCGCGCCTCCCCCAGAACGGCCCATATAGTGGCTGCGGTGATCAGCCCCACACCCGTGATCGTCAGCAACAGCTTCACATCTGGAACGCCGGCCACGCGGCGCGCGAGCTCCCCTTCTATCGCGGCAATCTCCTCCTCCGCGAAGGTGATCTGTCGCATCGCGCTGAGCAAGATTGCCTGGTCGACCGTTGGCAGCGCCCGGAGTTCTTCGCAGCTCAACCAGCGGCGGAGATCGGCTTCGCGCGGCAGGTCATGGCTGTGACGCCCCAGGACGGCTTTGCCCTGGGTGATGGCACGACGCCTGGTGCGCACCAACCGGTCACGGTAGTGCAGCAACCGGCGCACCTCGCGCACTGGGTGCGGAGGGGTCCAGACCGCGGGCACCGTGCCCAGGGCAAGCATCTGAGCCAGGCGGGTGGCGTCGACGCGATCGGTATGCCGCCCCGAGGCCAGCCGCTTGAGCGCCAACGGGTTGGCCAGCAGGACCTTGCCAGCACGGGCCGAAAGCATGTCGTGGACCTCAAAGGCACTTCCGGTGACCTCGAGGGCCACCCAACACGTCTGATCGAGGCCGTCCACGAACCGCGACCAGTGTGGCGGGGTGTTGGGAAACCGGAAGTGCTTTTCTTGTTGGTCTACTGGAGCCCCGGGACGCCATCGACAGCCATGCACGTAGCGTTTATGCAAATCCAGGCCAATGTAGCACGTCACTTCGTCTCCCCTCCCCTTGCAGAGATTCTCGAAGCGCAGGGCGGCCATCGTAGCACGGTCCGTCGCATTCACCTGTTCAGGCTGCCGGGCTGGACCCGGGCCCACGTGGGCGATGCGCAGGAGGGGGCCGACCAAACAAAAGCCCGAGCTCGAAGCCCATGATCGCTCTCGGCGCACCCTCCGCCTGCGCCCCGCTGCCGCCTCCGCCCACCGTGCGGAGGAATCTCTTCCCGACTCACGTAGTCTTCCTCCTGTGTCTTGAGCATGGCTTCGGCCCGGCTTGACTCAATCATGCCAACAAAAGCACCGCGCAAGTCTTTGGGGCTTCGTCTCACGGGAGCAAGACGGAAAGTACAACTTCAGGGGGCTGTCTTCCCGGCCGGAGGGGGTTGAGCCAGCCCGAATCGGCTACCGGAGGCGGTGGCGTCCGTGAGCATCGGCGCTTTCTGGTATGCTATACAGTCGAAAGTCCGCGCCGAGCAGCGGGTTTTTGACCATTTGCTCGGCAAGGATATCGACACGTTTCTCCCCCGCCTCCTGGTCCGCCACCGCCACGGCTCACGCCGCTGGGAATCTCCCGAGCCGCTCTTCCCCGGCTACCTCTTCGCCCGCTTTCAGCCCACGCCCCACCTGATCCACCAGGTCCGCTGGGCGCCGGGGGTGCGCCGCCTGCTGGGGGACGATGACGGGCCCATCCCGGTGGCGGACGACGTCATCGAGTACCTGCGCGAGCGCCAGGGAGAGCGTGGCTTCATCGTGCCGCGCCAGCCGTTTGTCCCGGGGACTCGGGTGCGGTTCCGGCGCGGGCCCTTCGCGCTGCTGGAAGGAGTCATCGACCGTCCGGCGTCGCGCGCCGACCGGGTGCGCGTGCTGCTGCTGCTGCTGATGCACACGCCGGTGGCCGTCGAGGTCCACGTCGACGAGCTGACACTGTTCGAGGAGCGCAGCCGCCTCGGGGTCGAAGCGGAGCGCCCCGGCCAACCCGGGCTGGTGGCGATGGGGGAAAGGGGTGGTGTGTGGTGGCAGGGTCCGACGTGACACCTTCCGGCCGTGACGGCGTCCGCGTGAGCGCAGCAGCGGCAGCCCGCCCGGAACCCGCCCTCAGATCCTGCGAAGCCAAGCTGCTCTCATACATCCGCAACCACTGGGCGGTGGAGTTCGGCACCCGCGAGGTCCACCTGGTCATCGAGTACCAGGATGGCGTGCCGGTTCTGATCCGGGTCACCGCGAACCGCGTGTCGGAGGAGAAGCTCAAGTAGGATGCCTATCTACGAGTACCGCTGCGAGGACTGTGGGACGAAGTTCTCCGTCTTCTTCCTGCCGCCGGAGCGGCCCCACCCCCGCTGCCGGCACTGCGGCAGCACCCGCGCCCGTCGGGTGCTCTCGCGCTTCGCCACGGTGCGCTCGGAGGAGGACCGGCTGGAGAGCCTGGCCGACGACGCCTCGCTTGCGGACGTGGACGAGTCCGACCCGCGCAGCGTCGCCCGCTGGATGCGCCGGATGGGTCGGGAGATGGGAGAGGACCTGGGCGAGGATTTCGACCAGGCAGTAGAAGAGCTGGAGGCTGGCGCCGAAGAGGGCGGGGAAACCGGCGAGGAGCGGGGCGGGGAGCCGGAATGAGGCGACGAGCCCGAGGGGCCTGGATAGATTAGGCCAGGGAGACCCCGCAGGTGGTTGCCGCCCGCTTTAGGGTTTCATCAAGTGTCGCAAGCGTTCACTGGCGAGCAGAGCGTTGGTCACTTCGAGAGCCCAAACGTGGGGCACAACAGCCGCCTGGTCGCTCAGCCGCTGCAGGATCCGGTCCGCGTACCCGGACGCCTGGTCTTCGAAGCACCAGGCTACAGTCACCGACGCATCCAGGACGAAGGCGGCTTCGGCGTCGGCGGGGGGAATCAATACCTGCGCCACAGCAACGCAGCGTCCCTCGGAACACGTCGGCGGCGGATGCTCGATACTACAGGAAGTCGATAGCGTAGGCAGAGAGACCTTCGGGATGCCGGGTCGCACGCGCTGCCAGCGCATCGGCGAGCCGGGAGAACTGGTCGGCGGGCAGCGTATGGGGCACGATCAAGACACCAAAGTGGGGACGCTGGTCGTTAAAGAACTCGATCGTCAGGCGGATGAAGTCGTCGCGGTTCCGGGTGACGAAGCAGCGGCCTTCCCGGGCAGCCCGCTCGAGCTGCTCACGGTCAGAAGGCCCTTCGACCCCTACCTCATGGGCGCTGATGGCATCTACGCCTCGACTACGGAGGAGCTCAGCGACCTTCTGGCTGAGATCCTCATCCAGGTAGTATTTCAACGCCGCTCTGCGACGAGCGAGGGGTGTCGCTCGGCAAGCCGGCTCGGGGTCCAGGCCTCGTTCCGGGCAATCTGCCGGTCGATTTCTTCAGGGTACGCGCTGTAGTAGCCGAGGGCGGCCCGCAGATGGGCGTCGGAGAGCCAGTGGTAGGCCTGGCGCAGGCGGTCGAGGTCGCGGTTGAGACTCTGGTATGTCGCGATGACCTCCCAGACATCCAGGCCGGTGCCGGCGAGGCGAGGCCGTCGTCCCGATGGGCCATCGGCGAAGATGACCCCAGGACACCTTCGCATCTTGACGGCCTCGGCCAACAACTCGTTGGCCATGGACGAGAAATCCCGACCCGAGGCCTTGGCCAAGTCCTCGACCTCACTGGCGATCTTACTGGGCATCCGCAGGCTCTTTTGAATGGTGGCCATGAGTTCTTCCCGCGCCTAGAGGGGGCAGTTCAACGCGGTCATTCAAGAGATTACATTGAACGACAATGTATGTCAAGACTATGTCAAGACCGGTACTTCAACGACTGACGATCCCCCTGATCCGGCGCCGCCGCAACGACAAGGACAGCCGGCCGCTATTGACCACCTCCCACCCGCGGTCGCCCTTTGCCGAGGCCTTCCGCCACCTGCGGACCAACCTGCTCTATCTAAGCCCAGACCGCCCGCTGCGCCTGCTCCTGGTGACGAGCCCCGGCCCGGAGGAAGCCAAGAGCACGGTGGCGGTCAACCTGGCCGCGGCCATGGCCCAGGCCGGGCGGCGGGTGTGGCTGGTGGAGGCCGACCTGCGCAAGCCCGCCCTGGCCTGGACGCTGGGGCCGGAGGGGACCCTGGGTCTCACCGACCTGCTGGTGGACGGCGTCCCCGTAGACCGCGCCCTGCAGGGGACGGAGGTGGACAACCTCTGGTTTGTGCCAAGCGGCACCATCCCCCCCAACCCGGCGGAACTGCTGGGCAGCCAGAAGATGCGCGCCCTGCTTGAGGAGGCGCGGGGCGGAGCCGACGCCGTCGTGATCGACGCCCCGCCGGTCCTGCCGGTGACCGACGCCGCGGTGCTGGCCCCCAACGTGGACGGGGTCCTGCTGGTGGTGTGGCTGGGCCACACCCCGCGGGAGGCGGCCCGCCGCGCCCGGGAGCGCCTGGCGGCGGTGGGCGCCCGGGTGGTAGGGGTGGTGGTGCACGGGGTGGAGGCCGGCCGCCGGGACGGCTATTACTACTACTCCCGCTACTACGGGCCGGAGGAGAAGGCGGAGAAGGCGGCGACCGTCGGAAAGAAGGCCTGACAGAATCGCGACGGTCCCGTCGTCCTCAACCTCGGCAACCTCGAGGAGATAACGGTGCTGCAGTTGGCCCGGGAGAGTCATCGGAGTCAGGCATGACGCCAGCAGTGGCAACGAAGCCGCTGCAAACACCCGTGTGGATCATCCGCCCACGGCGCGCCTGGTGGGACCTCGGCCTGAGAGAACTCTGGGCGTATCGGGAACTCCTCTACTTCCTGGTCTGGAGGGACATCAAGGTCCGCTACAAGCAGACCGCCGTCGGAGCGGCGTGGGCGGTACTCCAGCCCCTGGCGACCATGGCGCTGTTCACGCTGTTTTTCGGACGTCTCGCGCGGCTTCCCTCCGAGGGAATCCCGTACCCGGTCTTCTTCTACGCGGGGCTCCTGCCCTGGACCTACTTCGCCTCGTCCCTCACAGCCGCCACGAACTCAACGGTCGAGCACCAGCGGGTCATCACCAGGGTCTACTTCCCTCGCCTCTTCCTGCCGCTCTCCGGGGTCCTGGGAAGCCTCCTCGACCTCGGCATCGCTTCGCTTCTCCTCTTCGCCCTTCTTCCGGTCTACGGTATCGTCCCCGGCGCGCGCCTGGTGGCCCTGCCCCTCTTTGTGGCCCTGGCCATCGTTACCGCCTTCGCGGTCGGCCTCTGGCTCTCGGCGCTGAACGCCCTCTACCGGGACGTGCGCTACGCCGTGCCTTTCCTCGTACAGCTC
>JAILZB010000216.1 GCA_023512725.1 Chloroflexota bacterium
AGGTAAACATGTCGAGCAGCCCGAAGTGGTGCCGAGTAACGGTTGCTGAGTGGCCGACATCTGCCACTATTCAATACTTGGAGACGTTGATCTCTTCCATCCGCCCGGTGACGGTATAGACCACCCGCTCGCAGATATTGGTCACCCGGTCGGCGATCCGCTCAAGGTTGTGGGCGACCCAAAGCAGGTAGGTAGCGATCGTGATCTGCTTCGGGTCCTGGATCATGATCGTCAGGAGCTCGCGGTAGACCTGGTCGTAGAGGGCATCGATCAAGTCATCCTCGAGGGCGATCGCCTTGGCCGTCTCGGCATCGCGATTGACGAAGGCATCGAGCGCACGGCGGAGCATGCTCCGGGCGTGGTCACTCATACGGGGGATATCGATCAGCGGCTTGGGCAGGGGGCTCTGACCGATCATCAAGCTGATCTTAGCGATCCCCTCGGCGTGGTCGGCCATCCGCTCCAGATCGGTGATGATGTTGACGATCGCGTAGATGACGCGCAGGTCACCGGCGGTAGGCTGCTGGGTAGCGATGACGAGGATCGAACGCTGCTCGATCTCCCAGCGCTTGCGGTCGATCAGGGTATCTTCGGCGATCACGCGTTCGGACTCTTTCAGGTCGCGGCGTTTGAGGGCGTCGACGGCAGCGGCGATCGCCGCATCGACCATGCTGCCCAGGATGAGGGTCTCGTCCTGCAGCTCCTGGAGTTGCTGCTCAAAGTGGGTGCGGATCCCCGCCATCGCTCGCTCCTTCCTGCCCTCGTGGGCACCGCGAGGAGGTCAGTGAATGGTCTATCGTACCACGCGTGGGCCGGCTGCTAGCCAAACCGGCCGGTGATGTAGTCCTCGGTGCGGCGGTCACGCGGCGCGGTGAAGATCTGCTGCGTCTCGCCGTACTCGATCAGCCGGCCGGTCCGGTCGTCGCCCGCGAGCAGGAAGGCGGTGTAGTCGGCCACCCGCGATGCCTGCTGCATGTTGTGGGTGACGATCACGATGGTATAGTCCTTGACCAGCTCCAGCATCAGCTCTTCGATCTTGTAGGTCGAGATCGGGTCGAGCGCCGAGCAGGGCTCGTCCATCAGGATCACTTCCGGCTGGACCGCGATCGCCCGGGCGATGCAGAGCCGCTGCTGCTGACCACACGAAAGCGAGGCGCCCGAGGCCTTGAGCTTGTCCTTCACTTCTTCCCAGAGCGCCGCCGCGCGGAGGCTCCGCTCCACGATCTCATCCAGGCGCGCTTTCAGAGCACGGCCGTTCAGCTTGTACCCCGCGATCACGTTGTCGTAGATCGACATCATGGGGAAGGGGTTCGGCTTCTGGAACACCATCCCGATCAGGCGGCGCACCCGGACCGGGTCTACCCCGGGGGCCATGATGTCCTCCCCGTCCAGCAGGATCCGTCCTTCGACCCGGGGATTACCCGGCGTCACTTCGTGCATCCGGTTGAGGCAGCGCAACAGAGTCGATTTGCCACAGCCGGAGGGGCCGATCAAGGCCGTGATCTTGTTGGGCAGAAAATCGAGCGTGATGTCGGCGATCGCGAGGTGCGTGCCGTACCAGGCGGACAGCCGCTCGACCCGCAGGCTCTTCGCCTTGCGGAGAGACCCCTGCCCGCTCGTTGCCGGGGAAGCTGGTGCTGGCCAGCGGCCCGCCGCACCTGGGGGAGCTCCTTCAGAGACGGAGGAAGTCGCCAACGGGTCCATAGCCCTCCTAGCGAGTGAGCTTGCCGCCCGTCACAAGCCGCGTCAGCAAGCTCAGCAGCCCGATGACCACAATCAAGACCATCGCGGTGCTCCAGGCGCGCTCGTTCAGCACTGCGAAGGGCGAAAAGGTGTAGGTGTAGATGTAGACCGGCATCGAGGCCATCGGCTCCAGAATATTGACGTTAAAGAAGCGGTTATTCCCCGCCGTCAAGAGCAAGGGGGCAGTCTCTCCCCCCGCGCGGGCAGCAGCCAGGATGGCGCCGGTGATGATGCCGTTGCGCGCTACCGGCAGCACTACGAACAGGATCGTCCGCCAAGTTGGCACCCCGAGCGCCAGCGCGGCTTCGCGCAAGTCGCGCGGGACGAGCCGCAGTACCTCCTCGACCGTCTTAGCGACGACCGGTACCATGATGATCGCGAGGGCGATCGAGCCGGCCAGGCCGGAGAAGCCATCAGTGATCAGGCGCGGGCGGACGACGACCGTCCAGACGAACACGCCGATCACGATCGAGGGAAAGCCCGCTAAGAGGTCCACCAGAAAGCGGATGAGAGTGGCAAAGCGCCCCCGGCCGAACTCCGAGAGGTAGACGGCGGTGAAGATCCCGACCGGCACCCCGAGCAGCGAGGCGAGCGCCAGCATGATGAGCGTCCCCTGGATGGCCGGACCGATGCCACCACCGCGCTCGGTGCCCAGGATGAGCGACCGCTCGCGGTCGAAGAAGAAGTCCCAGTTGATGGCGGGCAACCCTTTGACGATGACGTAGCCCAGGATGATCAGCATGATCGCCACGGCCAGCGCCGCGCTCAACGCGACCACTGCGGCCATCAGGCGGCTGATCAGCTTGCGAAGCGCCGTGTACGCGTCGTCGCGCAGTAACACGCTCGGCCCGCTGAGCGGCACGGCGGTGTCGAGCTGTCCTTCCACCACGTCCTCCTAGATCCGCACGCCGATCGGGCCGCGGGCGAACCGGTAAACCAAGAACCGCGCCAGCAGGTTCACCACCGCCGTAACCAGGAGCAACGTTACCGCTACCCCCACGATGGCTGAGGTGTAGATCGGCTTATCGGACTCCCGGAACTGGAGGGCGATCGCACTGGCCATGGTGTAGCCAGCCTCGAAGAGCGAGCCAGTGATCGCCCGCGAACTGTTACCGATCACGAGCGCCACCGCCATCGTCTCACCGAGCGCCCGCCCCAGCCCGAGCATTGCCGCGCCGACCAGACCCGCACGGGCATACGGGACCACCGCATAGCGGATCATCTCCCATTTGGTGGCCCCAAGCGCGAGCATGCCCTCCCGTTGGGTATCCGGCACGGCGGCAATCACCTCGCGCGAGACCGACATGATGGTCGGGGTGATCATGATGGCCAGGATAATGCCCGCCGTCAGGATATCCTTCCCCAGGATCGGCCCCGAGAAGAGCCGCCCGATCACGGGCAGGAGCCCCAGGGTGTTCTGGAGCGCGGGCTCAATGACCGCCTGCATGAGGGGCGCCAGCACGAAGAATCCCCAGACGCCATAGATCACACTCGGGATGGCCGCCAGCATTTCGACCAGGAAGGAGACCGGGGCCTGCAGCCAGCGCGGCGCATACTCCGTCACGTAGAGCGCTGCTCCGACCGAGATCGGCGTCGCAAAGAGCAGCCCCAGGAGCGAGGCCACCAGCGTCCCGTAGGCGTAGGGCCAGACCCCGAACTGCTCGGTGACCGGGTTCCACTCCGAGGAGAGGAAGAACTGGAGCCGATAGCGTTGCAGGGCTGGCCAGGCATCCACCAGCAGAAAGAGCGCGATCCCCGCCACGAGGAGCAGGATGATGCTCGCCATGAGGAGGGTAAAGCCTTGGAAGGTGACATCCCCCCGGTTCGAGCCGCGTAAGCCAGGGACTGGCTGGCCCCTCGTCAGCTGTGTCATCCCTTCTCCTTTAATCATGCCTCAGCGCTGGCCTCTTCAGGGAGTGGAAAGCGGCCCGAGACGCCTCGGGCCGCGCCCCAACAGGCCACCTCGCCCGGGAGCTTATTGCATCGGCAGGGCCGGCTGCCCATCAACCTTGATGCTGCGGATCATCACCTGGGCCCGCTGCTGGACCTCGGGTGGCAGCGGCGCGTAGCCGAGCTGACCGGCCATCGCCTGGCCGTCGGTCACTTCCCACCAGAGCCAGCGGGTGAGCGCGATCGCCTTCGCCTTGTCCGTCTGGTTGACATAGACCAGCTGCCAGGTGAACGACGAGATCGGGTACGCCTGCGGGTCCGAAGAGTTGACGATCGAGATGCGCATGTCGGAGTTAGCGACGTTCTGGATGCCCTTCGCCGCGTTCGAGACGCTCTGCTCGCTTGCAGGCACGTAGTTGCCCGCCTTGTTCTTGACGTCGCCGAAGGCGATGTTGTTCGCCTTGGCATAGATGTACTCGACGTACCCGATCGAGTAGCGCTGCTGCTGGACCTGGCCCGCCACTCCGGCGTTCTGCGGCGCCCCGACCCCGGTTGGCCACCTGGGCGCGTTGGCCGCCCCGATGGTCGCCTTGAACTCCGGGCTGACATTGCTCAGGTAGTCGGTCCAGACGAAGGTCGTCCCGCTCGAGTCCGAGCGATAGACCACGTTGATCGTCTGGTCGGGCAGGGTGGCCGTGGGGTTCTCAGCCTTGATCTTCGGGTCGTTCCATTTGGTGATCTTGCCCAGGTAGATCTCGGCCAGGATCTCGCCGGTGAAGCGCAGCTTGGTGGTGCTCAGTTCCGGCACGTTGTAGATCGGAACCACCGCGCCTAGCACCATCGGGATGTGCAGCAGCGGACCACCCTTGGCCTCGGCCAGCTGCTGGTCGGTCATCGGGCTATCCGAGGCGCCAAAGTCGACCGTCATGTCACTGATCGCCTTGATCCCCGCGCCGCTGCCCTGGGACTGGTAGTTGATCTCCACCTGGGTGATCGCCTGGTAGCGGTCGGCCCAGGCTTGATAGATCGGTGCGGGGAAGCTCGCCCCCGCCCCGTTGAGGCGCTTGGCTTCCCCGGAGTAGGGGCCAGTTACCCGGTAGGTGGTCGCCCCCTGGTTGCCCGGGGTCGCGACGCTCGGCGCACCCCCACCACCCTGCTGCCCGCCGGGAGCGCTCGGCGCCGCGGGCTGGGCAGGCTGGCAGGCTGCCAGCACGAGACTTGCCGTCAGGGCTAGCCCGGTGGCTAGCCGGCTCATACGAACCTGCACTGATTGTCCTCCTGCAGCATTTCACTCCTCCAACCAAACGTTACTCCGGCGACGTAAACGTGGCCCTAGCGGTAGGTAAACAACAGGTAAACACCTGCCCCGCCGTCCGCGAATGGGGAGATCGGCCGGGTGATGCTATCATCGCTTGTCGTGGACCTTCAGCTTGCCGGCCAGGTCGCGCTGGTCAGCGGGGCCAGCCGCGGCATTGGCCACGCGATCGCGCTCGGGCTTGCCGCCGAAGGGGTGGCCGTCGCCCTGCTCGCCCTGCTCGCCCTTCCCGCCCCGGACGCCCTGGGCGTGCGCATCAAGGACATCGCCGACCTGGAGGGCGTGCGCAACAACCAGTTGGTCGGCTACGGCCTGGTGGTCGGCCTGAACGGCACCGGCGACAAGCTCGACAACGACGTCGGCCTGCTCAAGGAGGAGATGCGCCGGCTAGGTTCGATCGTGATGCGCGCGGCCGACGCGGCGCGCGTGCCGGCCGGTGCCGCGCTGGCCGTGGACCGGGACCGGTTCGCGGCCGGCGTCACCGAGGCGATTCTCTCGCACCCGCGGATCACGGTGGTGCGCGAAGAGGTGCCGCGCCTGCCCGGCCCGGAGAGCGGCTGG
>JAILZB010000217.1 GCA_023512725.1 Chloroflexota bacterium
GGCGGGGGGGGGGGGGCGCCGCGGGCTGGCTGGCTGGGGGAGTGCTGGCAGCCTTTCTCGTCGCACTGGTGCTCCGAGCCCGCCGCGCCCGCACTCGTTAGGGCGGGACCGGCACTGCTCCCCATTCACCTCCGGACCCGCCGCGGGGAGCGACGTTCGTGTGACCCGGCCCGAGTGCCCGCATGCGGACGACCGGACCGAGAGCGGACCGCAACGGGGAGGGAGGGGGCCGGGGGGATGCGGGAGACGCCTGTCGGCTGAGTGGCTGCTATACTCGCCACCACCCTCGCGAGGAGAGAGCAGTGCGTGGGCAGCGCTTCGTGACCTACCTTGAGACGACGACTGCCGAGTGGCAGCCTTCTCCCTCCGGCCAGGTTCGGCGGCTGCGCCTGAGCACCGATCCTGAGACGGGCGCCTTCTCGCAGCTACTGGCCGTCGTGCCCGGCTTTCAGGTCCCCGAGAAGCCCCACTTCGCCGATAGCGACCAGGAAATCTTTCTGGTGGAGGGGGAGTTCGCCTACGACCACCTCGCCGTCCCTCGCGCCGGGGACTATCTCTACCGGCCGGCAGGGACCGTCTACGGCGGCGGGGAGCATTCGGTTGCCGGCGGGGTCCAGCTCATCTCGTTCGGACGCGCGCCCGTCAAGTTTCACCTGGAGGATGCTCCCGACCCCTGGCCTGGCGAGTACTTGATCGACCAGCGTTGGAACCCGCGGCCTGTCCAGCCATTCATGGTGCGCAGCGACAGCCTTCCCTGGGTGCGTTCGCGCCTGGGGTACGGGATCCGAGAGAAGCGCCTTCGCGGCGTTCCAGGTGAGCCAGCACGGTACGGCGGACGCAGCGCGCACTCTCCCTGGGCGGCCGATGCAGCTTTTCTGCTCGCTCTCCCGGCGGGCTACCGGGGGCCGTTTCCGCTCTGGTCCGGCTTTCTGGTCGAACTGTTCGTCCTCGCCGGCAGCGCCACCGTCGAGGAGGTGCGCTGGCAGCGCGGAAGCTACACCTTCGGGCGTCCGCTCGGCGAAACAGTCGTCACGAGCGAGCTCATCTGCTACGGCCGCTGCTTCGAACTGGACAGCTAGGGCCCGAAGACGGCATCGAAGATGCCGTTGGTCGTCTCCCATCCCACCACGCTGGCCATCACCTTGGAAGCGATCGATTCATAGTCGGAGCGCTTGTAGGCCTGGCGGATCAGCACCTCGCGCCGGTGGTTGTAGGCGGCACGCTCGGCCTCTGGAAGCGGCTCAGCCTGCTCCCAGACGTCCAGCCAGCAGCTGAGCACCTCGCGCTGGAAGGCCTGCGCCTCTTCCAGGCCAGTGTACTGAAGGGGGAGATGGAGCGCCAGGCAGGAGCCGAGCTGATTGGTGAAATAGGCCGGCGGTGGCGGGAGCGGTTGCACGACATGGGCGAGCAGCTGCGGCCACCAGCGGGTGAGCACCTGCTGGTAGCCGCGCAGATAGCGGTCGTAGTAGTCGCGGTGGAAGGCGAGGTCCTGCATCGGGAGAAGATCGGCCACCAGGGTGAAGCTCGCGGCGTGCTCGTACAGGTCGAGGCCGATGGCGGGAAAGTCGTAGTCTTCCGCTGGCCAGCCGAGGCAGAGATGCTCGCGGACACGGCCGTAGGCGAAGAAGCGGTGGAGTGTGATCCGCTCGATCTTAGGCGCCCGGAAGAGCAGCAGATCCTCCCACCCGCGTTCACTCTCACCATACCGGACGTGCTCCGGCACCGGGAGTGGCTCAAGGGGGAGGCGCTGCTCCAACAGGGTACGGTAGGCGGCGATCTGCTGCAGGTCGTCGTCCCGGAGCAGGGTGCGGTCCATCGGTGTCCTCCAGCCGGCGCGGTGTGCCTTCGCGAGCGGTTCTGGCCGGGTCGGGCACTGTTCCGCGCCACCGCCCAGCTCGGCAGCACCCTCCCCCCAACTGCTGAGTCTGACATAGCACACTGGCCGGCTGCCCTGTCAAGCGGGGGCGGACGCGGACGGTTACAATGCGCCGCGGACACTGTCGGCAAGAGGAGGAACCGGTGCGGGCAACGCTAACCCCGCGCGAAGGCTACGTCGTGAGCGATGGGCTACGGCTCCACTACCTGGCCTGGGGCGACCCGAGCGCTCCGCCGCTCGTGATGTTGCACGGTGTCGGCCAGCAAGCCCACAGCTGGGACTTTGTGGCGATGGAGCTAGGGCAGGATCACTACGTCATTGCACTCGACCAGCGCGGCCATGGCGACAGCGAGTGGTCGCCTACCCAGGACTATTCGCCCGCGGCTTTCCAGCGCGATGTCGAAGCGCTCGTCGCGACGCTAGGACTGAAGCGGCTGATCCTCGTTGGGCTCTCCCTCGGCGGGATGGTCGCCATTCGCTACGCCGCTGCCCACCAGCCGGAGATGCGCGGCCTGGTGGTGGTCGATATCGGCCCGGAGACGATCGAGCGGGGCAGCCGCGAAATCCGGAACTTCATGGCGCTGGAGGATGAGCTGGAGAGCTTCGAGGCGTTTGTCGAGCGGGCAGCTCGCTTCAACCCCTTGAGACCACCTGAAAGCTTCCGCGGTAGCCTCCAGCATAACCTCAAGCAGTTGCCGAACGGCAACTGGACCTGGAAGTACGACCGCTACTTCCGTGACCCCACCGTCGCCCGTCCGCGGCCGGACCTCTGGCCGTTCGTGCGTCAGCTCCGCCTTCCTGTTCTGCTCGTCCGGGGTGAGCAGAGCCACGTCCTCGGCGAGCGGGAAGCCCGGCTATTCCTGGAGGCCCTGCCCGATGCGCACTACGCGGTGGTCCCCGGTGCGGGTCATCTCGTGCCGGGCGACCAGCCCGAGCGCTTCAGTGCCGTCCTGCGGCAGTGGCTCCTCACCCGTCAACCGGAGGGGATCCGATGAGTGACCCGCGCGGCCCGCTGGTCGACCCGGCCTGGGTCCAGCAGCACCAGAACGCCCCGGACCTGCGCCTGCTCGACGTCCGCACCGCTGAGCAGTACCGCTCCGGGCACCTGCCGGGAGCAGCCCACCTCGATATCTTCGCCCTCCACTGGTGGGATTCCTCGCCCACCGGCCTCGAACAGTTCCGCCAGCAGCACGCGGCCGCGCTTGGCGCCGCTGGCATCCGCCGCGAGGATACGGTGGTCGTCTACAGCGAGAGCTCGGACATGCTGGCGGCGCGCGGGCTCTGGGTGCTCACCATCCTCGGCCAGCAGCGTGCCTACCTGCTCGACGGCGGCCTGCGGGCCTGGCAAGCCGCTGGCGGCCCCCTGGAGACAGGAGAGCCAGTGGCCCGACCGGTCGAGTACCAGGCCGAATGGCACCCGGAGCCGCTGGCTGGCTGGCAGGATGTCCTGGCCGCCCTGGGACGCCCGGGCACCGTCATCCTCGATACCCGCTCGACCGAGGAGTACACCGGTCAGCGCGTCCGGGCGAAGCGCGGCGGCGCGATCCCGGGTGCCATCCACCTGGAGTACACCGCCAATCTCGGGCCAGACGGCCGCTTCAAGAGCCCGGAGGAGCTGGCCGCGCTGTATCGCGCCCACGGGATCACGCCTGACCAGGAGGTGATCGCCTATTGCCACGGTGGCTACCGAGCCGCCAACACCTGGCTGGCGTTGACCCTGGCGGGCTACCCAACCGTCCGCAACTACATCAGCTCCTGGGGTGAATGGGGGAACCGCGACGACCTCCCGATCGAGCAGCCAGGCTAGCGCCGCGGTGGCGTCAGGTAGACCATCGTCGGCGTCGGGCTGGGTGCCAGCCCCGTCGGTGAGGGGTAGACCCGCGATTGCTGCGGATTGGGCGCGGGTGGAGACATCACCGCCTGACAGGCAGTGGTAATCCCGAGCGCGAGAAAAGCCACCCCCACCAAGCGCCACCAGTAGCGCTGCATGAAGCTGTTCTCCTGAGCGGATCTCGGCCGCTGGCGCGACCGCTTGCCCGAAGGGTAGCAGCCGCGAGCACCGAGTGCCAGCGGCCAGAGTTGCGTTCGGAGCGGCCAGCCGTATACTCTGGCGCGGGGCGCCAGGAGGACAGAGCGCGCCCGGGGGAGAACGTCGTGGCCGAGGTCCGGCCCGGTTCGCACCTTGGTCAGTACCTGATCCGGGAGCAGATCGGCCAGGGCGGGATGGCAACGATCTTCCGTGCCCGCCAGGAGACCCTCGGGCGCGACGTCGCCATCAAGGTGCTGCCGGCTTACCTGGCGGCTGACCCGGAGTACCTCGCCCGCTTCCGGCGCGAGGCAACGGCGATCGCCCAGCTCCAGCATCCGAACATCCTGCCCGTCTACGACTTCGGCGAGCAGGATGGCCAGACTTACATCGTGATGCTGCTCGTGCCAGGGGGCCAGACCTTGCGCGAGCGCCTTGGTGCCCCCTTACCGTTCGCCACCATCCTGCGCCTCATCACCCAGGTGGGCAGCGCGCTCCAATACGCCCACGAGCAGGGGATCGTCCACCGCGACGTCAAGCCATCGAACATTCTGCTGGGCGAGCGCGACTGGGCGCTGCTCTCCGATTTCGGCATTGCGCGCATGCTTCAGGGGTCGACCCACCTCACCCGCACCGGGGTCGGGATCGGCACTCCCGAGTACATGAGCCCGGAGCAGGGCCAGGGGGCACCCGTCGACGGCCGGGCCGACCAGTATTCACTCGCCGTCATCCTCTACCAGATGCTAACCGGCAAGCTCCCCTTCGTGGCCGAAACGCCAGTGGCCACCGTGATCCAGCACATCACCAAGCCCGTGCCACCACCTCGCGAGATCAACCCCGCTCTCCCACCAGCCGTCGAGGCCGTGGTCCTGATGGCGCTGAGCAAGGACCCCAACGAGCGCTACCCGAGCGTGAGTGCGTTCGTCGACGCGCTGACGCTGGCGCTGCCCGGCAGCCGCTCCAGCCCTGGTCGAACGCCAGCACCAGTAACACCACCGCCACGGGAGGCAACCGTTCCCCCCGCCGCGGGAGCAGCCGTCTCTCCTGCCATTCCTGCCCCTGCTTCAGCCTCCGCTGACGTTGCTACCGAACGTGCCGTCGCCCCTCCGCGCCGCCGTCGCTGGTTGGCCGCTTCCCTCGCTGGCGCCTTCCTCTGTGCGGGGGTCGCGCTCGGCACGGGTGCGCTGGGCCTGAACGCGCTCGGGGGCAGGATCGGCCAGCTTGGTGGCAGGGCCGGCCAACTCGCAAGCGCCCCTAGCCCCACTCCTACCCTCCTGGCCACGCTCACGCCAGCTCGCCCGCCCGCTGTGCTCCCGAGCACCGATGCCGAGCCAACGGCAACACCGACTGTCACCTCGACCGAGCCCCCGCCACCATCGCCGACCGAGGCCCCACCTTCGCCGACCGCCACCCACCCTCCCCCGCGCCCCACCGCGACCCCATCTACGCCCAGTCTCTTATAAACAACTG
>JAILZB010000022.1 GCA_023512725.1 Chloroflexota bacterium
CGGTCCCAAGGGTTGGGCTGTTCGCCCATGAAAGCGGTACGCGAGCTGGGTTCAGAACGTCGTGAGACAGTTCGGTCTCTCTCCGTCGCGGGCGGAGGGGATTTGCGGGAAGTCGTCGGTAGTACGAGAGGACCCCGACGAGCGGGCCGCTGGTGTGTGGGTCGTCCCGCCCGGGGCGTCGCCCAGTAGCTATGCCCGTTGGGGAGAAGCGCTGAAAGCATCTAAGCGCGAAGCCCCGCCCAAGATGAGATCCCCCACTGCACTCAGCAGGTAAGGCCACCGGAAGACGACCGGTTCGATAGCCGGCCGGTGGACAGCGGGTAACCGTTGCAGCCAAGCCGGACTAATGGCCGAGGCCCCTCCTCGTTCGTAAGGTCTCCGCAGCGTCACGCCAGGCACACCGGTGCCCTCGTCCCTTCGTGTTTCGATCGTTCGCCCGCTCACGCGAGCGGACTTTTCCTCCTCGGTGGTCAGTGGCGGAGCGGACCCACCCGTTCCCATGCCGAACACGGTCGTGAAACGCTCCTGCGCCGACGGTACTGCCCGGGCGACCGGGTGGGAGAATAGGTCACTGCCGGGAGCGTTCTTTGTGCTCGAGGTGGTAGCCGCGCACCCGCCAGCCCTCCGCCTCTGCCACCAGCCCTACCTCAAACCACGCGACTCGGCCATCGGCGAAGGTGATCTCCCCCGCCACGGCGATCTGCGGCGCCTGGCGGTAGCGCTCGAAGAGCGCCTCGTTCTCCCAGACCGGCCCCGGCGCGGCATCGCCAAAATGGGCAAGCTCAATCAGCGCCCGGTCCGGCACGGTGAGCGGAGCGCTGCTTCGGACCTGGCACGCCCGGTAGCCCACCAGGCGCTGCTCCTGCTGGAGATAGTCGCGAAAGACGGGCAGCGAGAAGAGGCGGCGGAAGGGTGTCGCGAGCAGCGCGTAGGCCCGCTCGGCCTGCTGCTGCGCGAGTGCCTGGAAGAAGGCATCGAGGGTCGCCTGCCACTCTGCGACGCGGGGTCCCTCAGGGTGCGGATCCGACATGCCGACTCTCCTCGGCCGTAGCACCATCGGGTGGAGGCGAAGCTTCGCGCTCAGCGAGGAACGCTCGCGCCAGCTCGGCTGCCCGCTCTTTGTCATCCGGAGCGAGCTCTCCATCGAGCACCAGTTCGAGCAGGTAGCGCTTGACCTCACCGATCCAGCGCCCGGGGCCGCGGCCAAAGAGCGCCATCAGCTCGTGGCCATCGAGGGGGCTATCGAGCTTGGCAACATCCTCGCGGGCCAGCAGGTCCTGGATCCGCGCTTCCAGCTCGGCTGCCCGGGCCTGGGCGGCCTCAACCCGGGCAGGGCGGGCGCTCGTCACATCGGCCCGGCAGAGCGCTAGCAGCGCTGGTAGCACCGGGCCCGCTTCGCGGACGAACCGGCGCAGGGCGGAATCGGTCCAGTCGGGCGAATAGCTGTTCGCCCGAACGTGTAGACGCACGATCTGCGCCACTGCGTCGATGAAGTGGCTCTCGAAGTGCAGCCGACGCAGGATCTCGCGCGCCATCTGCTCGCCCACTCGCTCGTGGCCGCGAAAGTGGACTTGCCCATGCTCCCAGCCGATGGTGCGGGGCTTGGCGATGTCATGGAGTAGCGCAGCCCAGCGCAAGAGCGGCTCCCGTCCGATCCGCTCGACCACCAGCAGCGTGTGGCGAAAGACATCCTTGTAGCCTTTGAGCGGCGGCATCTGGAGCATCTCGAGCAGTTCCGGCACGATGGCTGCCATCAACCCCAGATCCACGCACAGCCGGATTCCGTGGGCCGCGTGGGCAGCGACCAGCAGCTTGGTGAACTCGGTGCCAATCCGCTCCTTGGCAATCTCGGCCAGGGCGGGGGCGGCTCGCCGAATGGCAGCGGCCGTCCGCGGCTCGATCCGAAAGCCCAGCTCCGCCGCAAAGCGGACCGCCCGCAAAAGCCGCAACGGATCTTCGGCGAAGCGTTCGGCGGGGTCGCCGACGGCGCGGATGAGCTGTGCCTGGAGGTCAGCCAGGCCGCCGAAGGGGTCGATGATCTGCTCCGGCGAGGTCGGCACGCCGCGGCAGGCCAGGGCGTTGATGGTGAAATCGCGCCGCGCCAGATCCCCTTCGAGCGAGGTCCCGAAGCGCACTTCCGGATGGCGCGAGTGCGGCTGGTAGCGCTCGGCCCGGAAGGTGGTAATCTCAACCGTCAGGTCGCCGTAGCGAAGGGCAATCGTCCCGAACTTCTCCCCGACCGTCGCGATGGCATCCGGCTGGGTTCCCCGGACGACCCGGCGGACTTCTTCGGGGCGGGCATCGGTCGCGAAGTCCAGGTCCTGGCTCGGTCGGCCAAGCAGGTAGTCGCGCACGGACCCCCCCACCAGGTAGAGCTGGTAGCCAGCTGCTTCGAAGGTTGCCGTGAGCGTCTGGATCAAGGTTCTGGGGTCCATCGCCGGAGAAGGGTACCAGCCGACGCAACGGGGCAGCAACCAGCGTACAATGGGGCAAGGCCCACCCGGGGGAGAGTCATGAAAGCCGTAGTGATGGCCGGCGGCGAAGGGTCGCGCTTGCGTCCGCTCACCATCAGCCGCCCCAAGCCGATGGTCCAGGTGGTCAACCGCCCATGCATCGAGCACATCCTGCTGTTGCTCAAACGCCACGGGATCACTGACGTGATCATCACCCTGCAGTACCTGGCCGAGCAAATCCAGGACTACCTGGGCGATGGCAGCGCGCTCGGCCTGAACATTACTTACAGCATCGAAGAGACGCCGCTCGGGACCGCAGGCTCGGTTGGGCTTGCGCGCGACCAGCTCACCGAGACCTTTCTCGTCATCAGCGGGGATGCCCTAACCGACTTCGACCTGAGCAAGATCATCGCCTTTCATCGCCTCCGGCGCGCCGAAGCCACGCTGACCCTTTACAGCGTGCCGAACCCCCTGGAATATGGAGTGGTGATCCTCAACGAGGATGGGCGCATCCGTCAGTTCCTGGAAAAGCCAAGCTGGGGCGAGGTGTTCTCGGACACCGTGAACACCGGGATCTACGTCCTGGAGCCATCGATCTTTGATGTCATCCCGCCGGGCCGGCCGGTCGATTTCAGCGCCGAGGTCTACCCTCGCCTGCTGGCGGAAGGGCGACCGCTCTACGGCTACGTGGCGAGTGGCTACTGGTGCGATATCGGCAGCATCCCCGAGTACCAGCGCGCCACCAGCGACCTGCTCTCCGGTCGGGTGAACCTGGGCCCCGTGGGAGTGGAGCACCCCGAGCGGCCGGGCGTGTTCCTCGAACACCCAGATGAAGTCAAGATTGCGCCCGATGCCATCATCAGCGGCCCGGTCTACCTCGGAGCCGACTGCCAGATCAAGAGTGGGGCCGTGGTCTATGGGCCAAGCGTCATCCGGGCCGATTGCGTGATCGACTCGGGGGCGCAGATCGATCGCAGCATCATCTGGCGGGGCACCTACATCGGCGAGCGGGCGGAGGTCCGCGGCGCCATCATCTGTCGCCAGGTCACCCTCAAGGCAAAGGCGATGGTCTTCGAGGGAGCCGTCATCGGCGACAAGACCGTGATCTCGGAAGGCGCGATTATTCAGCCGGGGGTCAAGATCTGGCCGGACAAGGAGATCGAAGCTGGGGCGACGGTTTCGAGCAGCATTATCTGGGGCTCCCAGGGGCGGCGCAGCCTCTTCAGTCGCTACGGCATCTCCGGCCTGGTCAACATCGACCTGACGCCCGAGTTTGCCGCCAAGCTCGGTGCGGCCTACGGTGCTACCCTGCCGAAAGGGGCAACCGTCATCATGAGCCGGGACCCCCATCGCACTCCGCGCATGATCAAGCGGGCGATGATCGCCGGGGTGCCCTCCGCGGGAGTCGATGTCATCGACGTGAAGAGCGTGCCCATCCCCGTGGTGCGCTACATCACTCGTCAGACGGACGCGATCGGGGGCGTCCACGTGCGGCTCTCGCCCTACGATACGCGGATCGTCGATATCAAGTTCTTTGATACCAACGGTCTGGATATCGATAAGCCGTTCGAGCGGAAGATCGAGAACACCTTCTTCCGCGAAGACTTCCGGCGCACCTACCAGGACGAGATCGGCGTGATCTCCGAAGCGCCCCAGCTGGTCGAACAGTACATCGAGGGCTACCAGCGCTCGCTCGAGCTGTTTACCGCCCCGCCGGTCCAGCCAACGACTATCGTGGTGGACTATGCTCACGCTGCTGCTTCGAATATTCTGCCCGTGCTCTTCAGCCAGCTCGGCCTGAACGTGGTCAGCCTCAACGCCTCGATCGATGAGACCAAGCTGGCCCGCTCGCCCCAGGAGTTCGATGAATCGATGCGGCAGCTTGCGGCGATTACTGCCGCCCTCCGGGCGAACATGGGTGTCCGGCTGGAGCCAGGAGGCGAGAAGATCTACGTCGTCGACGATACCGGCACGATCATCGATGGTGCAATGCTGGCAGCGATGGTGGCGGCGATGACCTTCGAGCAGCAGCCGGGAGCGACGATTGCCGTGCCGGTCTCGGCACCGCGCATCTTTGACGACCTCGCCGAGCAGTATGGCGGCACCGTGCTCCGGACCAAGGTCAGCCAGCAGGCCCTGATGGCAACCGCCCTTCGCCAGCAAGTCACTCTCTGTGCGGACCTCGAAGGCGGGCTGATCTTTCCCTCCTTCAGCCCGGCGATGGATGGCCTCTACGCGATTACCCGCCTGGTCGAGCTCCTTGCCCGCACCGGCCAGCGCCTGGCCGCCCTCGCCCGCTCCTTCCCTCCCTTCTACCTGATGCGTCGCCAGGTCCGTTGCCCGTGGGAGGCAAAGGGCCGGGTGATGCGGCTGCTCAACGAACAGTACCGCGACCGCCAGGCCTCCCAGATCGATGGGGTGAAGGTCGACCTGGGCCGAGAGTGGGTGCTGATCCTCCCCGACCCGGACCGCCCGCTCTTCCACATCATCGTCGAATCGACCTCGCCCGAGGGGGCGCAGGCGCTGCTGGACAAATACGCCGGGCTGGTAGCCGGCCTGCAGGGCGAGCGGTGAAGGAGACCTTCGCCACCATCTCCCTCCGGACCGACGACCCGGATGAGGTCGCCGCGCTGCTTGGCGAGAGCGAGGCCTTCGTTTCCCCTCCGCTCCTTGGCTGGGTCACGGTCTACGAGCGCCTGGCCGATGAAGGCGACCTTGCCCGCCTGGCCGAACTCGCTAGCCTCCTCAGTGAGGCACTCGCCTGCCCGGCGCTGGCGTTCCTCGTGCTGGCGGGCGACGTCTTCTTCTACCTGCTGTTCGAGGAGGGCGAGCTCCGGGATGAGTACGCGAGTGAGCCCGAGTATTTTGGTGCCACCACGCCGGAGGAGCGCGCAGCGCTCCAGGGCACCCCCGAGCGCCTGCTCCCCTATGCGGTACCCGGTGTCACGGCGGCCACCCTGCGCGCCATCCTGGACGACCCTTCCCTTTCGCCAGCAGCGCGTTGCCAGGCCCTGGCCGACCGGCTTGGCATCCTGAACGCGACTCTCGGCTACCATGACCTGGCTGCCAAGCTGGAGGGAGCGGAGGTCCCGGTGATCGGCTGGGAGGACTTCCAGCTCACCCGTGCCGAGGAGGAATTCGCGGAGGCCGAGCCCAACCCGCCCAGCCAGAACGGTCACTGCCAGTAAGCTCGCAGCTCGGCTGAGGCTGACTATAATGGGGGTATGAGCCCCGGCCCCGACAGCGGAAGCGATGCTCCTGAACCTGCCGAGCAGGTGCGCGTGGCACCGCCCGAGCCCGATGGTTTACGGAGCACGCGTCCGCCCCAGCGCCGGATCGGGAAGGTGCGCGTCGGGGACCTCAAGCGCCGGATAGCGGCCGAACGGCAAGAAGCCCTCGACACCCGGGAGCCGCTGGCCATCCGCTTCGCTGGCGAGCGGTACGAGGTGGTCCACGAGGTCCTGGCTTCCTACTCCGACGACGCTCGGATCGACCCCTGGCAGATCACCGTGGGCGTCAGCCAGGCCGCGAAGATGCTCGGCTTCAACGCCCGCGAGGTCCGCTCGCTGATCCGGCTCGGGCGATTGCCCGCCCGGAAGCAGAACAACGAGTGGCGGATCCCCCTGGAAGCGGTGCTCTAGCTTCCCGCTGGCGGTGAGGGGCCAGCGGTTGCCTGAGCCTGGAGGTCGGCGATCTTGCGCTCCAGCTCAGCGATCCGGCGGCGCCACTCGCGTTCGGCTTGGTGGAGTTTCCCGGCGAGGGCGTGGTTCCCAGCGGCCACCGCCTGGTGGCGATGCTCCTGGGTCTTCTGGTGCAAGGCCTGGTAGTTCGCCAGGCGGATCCGGAGTTCAGCGAGCGTTTCGCCCATGACCTCTCCCCGCGCTGTTCTCGATCGAGTATCGTAGGGCAACCAGGAGCCGGGAGGCCGGATGGAGCAGTCAGCAGGCGCGGCGACGCGCACCAGTAAGTACGTCCCGAAGGTGCCGATCGAAGTGTGGGCCTTCACGGCCACCGAGGCCTACCGCGGAACCGTCCACCGCCTGGAAGGGCAGCGCCTGAGCGACGTCCTCAACGATATCCTCTCATCGGCGCTGAAAGGCCCGCGAACGCGCTTCCTCCCCTTGACCCAGGTCACCATCCAGCCGCTCGCCGGGGGTGAGCCGGTTGTCTCACCGTTTGTCGCGCTCAACAAAGCGCAGGTCCTCCTGGTCGGGGAACGGCAAGGTGGGCCGGCCTCGGTAGAACCTGGCCTCTCGCGCGCTGGGCTGCGGCGCGTGGCGGTCCGAGCGCTCCTCAGCGGGCAGATCAGCCTCACGGGCGCGCTGTTCTGCCCGGCGGGCAAGCGCACACTCGATGTGCTCAACGATGAGCGCGAGTTCCTGCCGGTGGTCGCTGTGACGGTCCGCTGGCCGGCCGGAGTGGCTGGGCAGTTCGAGTTCGCGGCCGTCAACAAGGGGCAGCTCCAGCGGGTGGAAGAGATCGGGGTTAGTCACGAGCCGGCGGCTGGCAGCGTTTGACGACGAGTGCGACAATCTCCTTGCCCCGCTGCTCAGTAACCGGAGCCCACCACGATGTTCGCTGCTCTCGGTCACCTTGCCGTCCGCTGGCGTTGGGGCGTGCTGGTCCTCTGGGCAATCGTCTTTGCGCTCTGTCTGCCCGCCCTTCCCGGGGTGGCCAAGACGCTGCGGCCAGGCGGCTTCGCCAGCGACGACCTGGAATCTCAGCGCGCGATCGCTCTGCTAGAGGAGAAGCTCGGGCTGGATACCACGAGCGTCCAGGTCATTTTGACGAGCGAGCGCTTGCGCGTCCAGGACCCCGCCTTCCTCGCGCAGGCTGAGGCAGCGCTGGCCGAACTCCGCCGCTGGCCGCTCGTCCGCACCATCGCGCCGGTGGCGAGCGACCCCGCTCAGGTCGCGGCCGACGGCCGGGCGGTCGCTGTCAACGTTGTGCTCACCCGCGAGGCAGAGCGGCTGCCGAGCCTCCCGGGCGAGATCACGCGTCGGCTCGTTCCCCAGCCGGACCTGCACATTGCCCTCGGAGGCGGGCCAGTCTTCTACGAGGATATCCTGCGGATCAGCGAAGACGACCTCCGCCGAGCAGAACTGCTGGCCATCCCCTTTGCCGCCCTCGCCTTGCTGGTAGTCTTTCGCTCGGTGGTGGCGGCCCTGCTGCCCGCGGTCGTCGGCGGGATGGCTGCCGCCATCGCCCTCGCCGGGATCGGCTTCCTTGCCCAGGTGATGCCGCTTTCGATCTTTGCCCTCAACGTCGCCACCCTGCTTGGCCTTGGCCTGGGTGTCGACTACTCGCTCTTCCTGGTCAGCCGGTTCCGTGAGGAGCTGGAGCGACGGCCCAGCGTGGACGCCGCGGTCGTGGCCACGGTGGCGACAGCCGGGCGCGCGGTGTTCTTCTCTGGCCTGACGGTGGCGATCGGGCTGGCGGCGCTCACCTTCTTCCGCTTCAACCTGCTCCGCTCGGTGGGCATCGGTGGGCTGCTGGTCGTTACCCTGGCGGTGCTGGCGGCACTGACGGCGCTGCCCGCCCTCCTGGCCCTGTTGGGCCGGCGGGTGAACGCGCTCGCGCTGCCGCTCCCCGCTCCCCGGGAAGGGACCGGGTTGTGGCGGCGGCTTGCTCACGCGGTGATGCGGCGACCGCTCATGGTCCTGCTGCCCACCCTGGCAGTACTGCTCGCGCTGGGAGCCCCGTTCCTGGAAGTCCGGCTGGGAGCACCGGACGCCTCGATCCTGCCACCGGACCGCCCCTCCCGCCAGGCCTACGAGCTGCTCCGTCAGCGTTTTGACCTCCCCGCGACCACCCCGATCCTCATTACGGTGCGCACCCGTCAGGGCAAGGTGCTTGACCCCGAGAACGTCGAAGCGCTGGCCCGCTATGTCGGGCGGATCCAGGCGCATCCGGCGGTGGCGCGAGTAGAAAGCATCGTCTCGCTCGACCCGCGCTTCACCCTGGACCAGTACCGCTTGATGTACGCCAACCCCCAGCGGATCGCCGATAGCTACGTCCAGGCGGCGGTGGCCAGCAGCGTGGCGGACGACGTGACCGTTCTCCGCGTGATCAGCCGGGCGCCGATGACCGACCCGCGCTCGTACGAGCTGGTCGGCGCGCTGCGGAACAGTCGCCCAGCGGAGTTCGAGGTGCTGGTCGACGGCGGCTCAGCGGGCGTGGTCGACTACGTCAACACCCTTGCCCACGACTTCCCACTCGCTGCCCTCGCCATCATGCTAACGACTGGCCTCATCCTCTTCGTCCTCCTGCGCTCGCTCCTGCTCCCGCTGAAGGCGATCATGATGAACCTCTTCTCGATCCTGGCGAGCTACGGAGCGCTGGTCTGGGTCTTCCAGCAGGGCCATCTGAGCCAGCTCCTCGGCGTGGCACCCCTTGGCTTTGTGGAAGCGTCCATCCCCGTGATCATGTTCTGCACCCTCTTCGGCCTCTCGATGGACTACGAGGTGTTCCTGCTCTCGCGGATCCAGGAAGCCTACCAGCAGAGCGGTGACAATGCGCTGGCGGTGGCCGAAGGGCTGGAGCGGAGCGGGCGGATCATCACCAGTGCCGCCCTGATCGTCGTCGTGGTCAGCCTTAGCTTCTTGAGTGCCGAGATGGTGCTGGTCAAAGCGCTCGGGCTGGGAATCGCGATCGCCGTCGCGCTCGATGCCACCCTGGTACGCGGGTTGCTGGTGCCGGCCACCATGCGCCTCCTAGGCGACCTCAACTGGTGGTTGCCCCGCTCGCTCAGCCGGCTCCTGCCGCCGGTCCAGCTGGAAAGCCAGCCGCTTGCGGAGGGTGCCCAGTGAAGCCAGCGCTGGTTGCCCTGCTCGCGCTCCTCCTCCTGGCGGGCTGCCGCCTCCCCGGGGCGATCCCGCAGGACGGTCGCCTGCCGGAGACACCGGCCGCTGGTCCAGCCGCTCCCTTCCCGCACGTCCGCCTGCCGGAGGACGAGGGCCCCCACGACCGCCTGACCGAATGGTGGTACTACACCGGCCACCTCGACACGGCGGAAGGCAGCGAGTTCGGCTTCGAGCTGGTCGTCTTCCAAATCCTGCGTGGGCGGCTCCCTCCCTTTTACCTGGCTCACTTCGCCATCAGCGATTTTGGGCGCGGCGAGTTTCACTACCAGGAGCGGAGCGAGAGCCGGCCGGACCTGCTGCCGCTCCTGACGGAAGCCGCGCGGCGGGCCCAGCCGGGCTTCCAGCTTTCCCTCGGCGATTGGTCGATCGCCGGGCGGGAGGGCACCGACCAGCTGCGGGCTAGCATGCCTGGCTACGCCATCGACCTGACCCTCGTCGCCACCAAGCCCCCTGCCCTCCACCAGGGGAGCGGCCTCATTCGCTACGGTCAGGCCGGCTATTCGTACTATTACTCGCGGACGCGACTGGCCGTGAGTGGCACTCTGATCGACCAAGGGGTCGCCCGGCCGGTGCGCGGCGAGGCCTGGATGGACCACCAGTGGGGCGATTTCATCGCCTTGCTCGGCGGCGGGTGGGACTGGTTCAGCCTCCAGCTCGATGACGGCAGCGAGTACATGGTCTATGAGATCCGCGACCAGACAACCGGCCAACCCTACGACCGCTTTGCGACCCGGATCGACCCCGACGGCACTACCCACGACCTGCCGGTGGACGGCTTCTCGCTGGAGGTGACCGCGCGCTGGCAGAGCCCCAAGAGCGGTGCCATCTACCCCGCCGGATGGGTGGTCCGCGCGCCGAGCGAGGGCCTCCAGCTGCAGCTCGCCCCTCGCCTGGCAGACCAGGAGCTAGTGACCACGAGCGGCGTGACCTACTGGGAAGGGGCCATTGCGGTGACGGGAGAGCGAGCGGGCCGGCCGGTGCGCGGCCGGGGCTACGCTGAGCTAACCGGCTACGCGCCCGCGGGTGGGTCCTGAGCGAGTGGGGGTGGGAAGAGTAGCAGACTGAGCGCCAGTCCGCTGAGGGACGTCCAGGCGAGGCTCCCGCCGACCAGCTCCAGCGACCAGCTCAGCCCCCGCGTGAGCGCGATCAGGGCGAAGAAGAGTGCCCACACGAGAAGCGGCGCGAGCAGCGCGAACAGGCGCACCCGCCTGGCATGCGCTGGCGTTGGGCGGAGCAGCCACCCTATCCCATCCACCCCCATCCCTCCCAGCGCGAGCGCCAGCACCGCGGGCCAGAAGCGGTACTCGGCCAGTGCCCCCATCAAGCCGGCGGTGAGGGCGAAGAGCAGAGTAGCACTGCCAAACGGGAGCACCCAGCGGCGGAGGAGCAAGAGGAGCGGCGCGAAGAGCACCACATTGGTCAGGAGCACCGCCGCGATCCCGACCTGCTTGCTGCTGAGGAGGCTAGCGGTGGCCCGCCGAGCGCTCGGGTCGCTCCCCGTGAACACCGAGAGATACATGAAGAAAAATGCCACCACGGCAGTCGCGAGCGCCGTCGAAAGGAGAACGGGGAGGAACACCCGCCAACCCGGCCGTGCGCCGCCCCCCCCATCCGACCAGGCTGCCCGCCAGGGGCTGGTGAGGGTGAGCAGGGCGCCGAGGCCCATCGTGAGGTGAGGCGGGCTGAGCAAGGCATCGATCCCGCGCTCGATGCCGAAGGCGGTGTGCCAGGCGAAGTCGGCCTGGCCACCCACGCCGAACAGCGCGAGGCCAGCCACGCCAAGCTGGTAGCCGGGCGGGATGGCCAGCCCTCCCCGCCAGCCGGCCTGCCAGCGTCGCTGCACTATCGCCGCGGTCCAGCCGGCCATCGCCACCAGCCCAGAATAGAGGACGCCGTGCCAGGGGGTGAAGAACGTCTCGAGCCCGGCCAGGTTCTCGTGCGCCCAGCCATCCAGAAACAAGCCGACCACCGTCCAGAGGCCGAGGAGCGCGAGGCCGAGGTTCTCGGCGGGTGTCGCCGCGCGGGGGAGGGGCGGAGCAGCAGGCGGCGGCGGAGCGAGGCGGACCATCGTCTTAGTACCGGGCAGGCTCCGGCAACTGGCGCGGGTCGAGGTAGTCTCGGGAGACGAGGGTCAGGTCGTCGGCAAAGACCAGGCGGTTGATCGAGGCGAGAGCGGGGTAGTAGGTCTGGTGGCGGCGCAGCTCCTGTTCGCTCAGCGGTGCGCCGAAGAGTGCCATCAGGAAGATCGCAATCGGGTCGCCGTGGCTCACCGCAACGACCGTCTGGCCACGCCGCACGTGCACCACGTGGGCGACGAAGCTCCGCAGGCGCGCTACCAGGTCGAGCATCGTCTCGTCGCCCGGGTCAGCCGGTGGTTCGTAGTAGCGCGCACCGCCCAGCTCGGCCCAGCGTTTGCCCTGCCAGGAAGTGAACACTTCGTTGAGCGGCTCAGCCAGGATCAGGCGGGCGGTTGGGTGCAGGCGGTGGATGCAGCCTGCGGTCTGGCGAGCCCGGAGCAGGGGGCTGGTGTAGACAGCGCTCACAGGCTCGGCAGCTAGGACAGTAGCGAGGCGCTCGGCCTGGCGCCAGCCGGTCTCGCTCAACCCGAAGCCCGGCAGCCGACCGTAGAGGATCCGTTCGGGGTTATGGACTTCGGCGTGGCGGCAGAGGAGGATCGTCGTCTGCACCAGCCGATTGTAGCGAATGGCAGCTGCCAGCCGCCGGAGCAGCGCGCCGCCGACACCAGCCAGAACGGCGTGGCCAGGCAGGGGCGGCAGGCGCAGAGGAGTGCCGGCCTCCCCTTAGGCGCGCGGCCAGGTGCCGGGGCGGCCAGTGGCTGCCCGCGGTCGGGTGACTTCGGCAGCGTAGAGGGCCAGGGCCAGCGCCATCACCACGTCGTCGTGCCCTTCGGCCGGGTCGACAAACAGGTTGAGTTGGCCGTTCGGGCGGACAGCCGTCCGGGCGAGGGCGAGCTCCTGCCAGGCGCGCTGGAGGTCCGGGTCGTCGCCCGCCGGCAACTGGAGCCGGCCGTTCTCGGCCGCTGCAAGCAGGCGAAAGGCGAGGTCCGACTTCGTAGCAGCACTGAAGACGAACGGTTCAACCACGCTGCCGAGCGTCTCGCGCAGGAACGAGGCGACGCCAGCGCCGACGCCCGTCGCATCGACGACCACCCGACGGCAACGCCAGTGCTCGCCGAGCAAGTGCGCAAGCTGGCTGAAGAGCGCGGCGTGACGCACGCCGGTCCAGCCCCGCAGGTCGACCACGCGCAGGCCGGGCGGAAAGGCGGCCAGGCGCCGCCCGATGAGTGGGGGTGGCAGCAGGGGCGGGGTCACCTCCCCCACCACGAGGACGGTCGAATCGCGCTGGCGCGCTCGCGCTCGGCTGGCCTGACGCGGGTCTTCCTCAGCCTCGCCGGCCAGGTCGATGCCGGCCACGTAGGTCGCTCCTGGGCGCGGCCCCACTGCGCGCGGATAGGCACCGGCCAGCCGGGCGCGAACGTCTGCTGAGAAGGCGCGGCTCTCGCCGCTGAGCGGCTGGAGGAGGTACTGGGTGCGAAAGAGGGGATGGTGCTCGCCGAGATGCTGCCGCTCCTGTTCGACATACCGTCGGTAGGCCGGGTTGGCAGCTGCCACCACCTCCCAGGAGTACTCGAAGTGGCGGCGGATGCCGTCGCGGCGTTCGAGTTCCAGGTGCTCGGCTTTCACCCGCTCCAGCAGGCTGCTGCCATCCCAGGGGGTGCCGTAGAGGACAGTCGTCGCGTTCGTCGCGGCTCCCATGGGGCGAAAGTCCTTGAGGTACTTCTCGAGCGCGACATCCTGCGCTTCGTCGACCTCGAGGAGGAGGCTAGCAGTTGCCCCCACTACCTGGGCGGTGGGTGCGGCCGAGAGGAAGCGCTGACGGGCCTGACCGAGCCGCACGCTGAAGCCATGCTCCCGCACGGCGAAGGTCCCGAGCCCCGCATCGTGCAGCCGCCGGAGCAGCCGGCTGAGCGAGATGAGCGCCTGGGGGCGGAAGGTCGGGCTGGCCTTGATGCTTTCCCCACCGGCAGCCGCGAAGCGGGTGAGCAGCCCCACCTCGAGTTGGGCCGACAGCTCGTTCTTGCCGGCCTGGCGGCTCATCATTACGCTGAAGGTCTGCCCTTCCCCCGCCAGCACGCTGCGCCAGATGGCACGTAGTGGCTCGCGCTGGTAGGGACGGAGGGGCGGGAGCGCCATCGCCCTGTTCTCCCTTCCAATCGTTTCGGTACACTTCAGTATCCCCCCGGCAGTGGCACCCGCGAGCGCGTGCGCACCAGGAAAACCTCGCCCTGCTGCCGGTGGTGGTCTATCATGGCACCAATGCCAGTGCTGACATCGCCGGCTCGAAGGGGGAGCGAGCCGGGCAGCAATCGGCAACAGGAGGGTCTGATGCGCCTCTGGCTCGCGCGTGTCTCTCTGCTTCTGCTCGGCGGGCTCACCGCCTGCGCACCGACGGCACCTTCAGCCTCACTGGGAGGAGCGGCCGGGCAACCCGCGGTGGAACGCCGCGCTGAGAACCAGGTGATCCAGATCGGCACCGCCTTCTCGGCGGCCACGCTCATCCCGCGGGGCGCCCTCCCGCCGGCGCCGTTCCTCTACTGGCCGATGTACGACAATCTCACCCAGTTCGGGCCGAAGTACGAGGTGCGGCCAGCGGTTGCCGAGCGCTGGGCGGTCTCACCGGACGGGCGGACCTGGACCTTCACCCTCCGCCGCGACGTCAAGTTCTGGGATGGCACGCCGCTGACGGCGGAGGACGTGGCCTTCTCCCTCACTCAGGTGCTGCGCAACCGCTGGCCGGCGATCGGCTTCTTCGCCGCCGTCACTGAAGTGAGCGCGCCGGACCAGTGGACGCTCACCATCACGTCCCGCCAGCCGGACATGGCGGTACCAAACGGTGGCTCGTACCTCTGGATCGTGCCCAAGGCGTATTACGAGCAGATCGGTGCCGATGCCTTCAGTGACAAGGCGATGGGCTCGGGCCCCTACGAGGTAGCCGAGTATCGGCCGGGGGATATGATCCGCTATCGCAAGCGGAGCGAGCGCCATCCCTTCCGCCAACCGGCCAACGCGGAGATCGTCTTCCGGACGATCCCGGACCCCGGCCAGCGTGCCAACGGCCTCCGCACGGGCGAACTCGACCTGAGCGCGGGAACCAGTTTTCCGCCTGATCTGGCAGAGCAGCTCCAGCGCAGCAATGTCACGGTGCTGAGCCAGCCGGGCGCGGTGGTGTTGCTCACGATGTCCCAGGGAGTGGCCGAGGCTCGTAACACCCCGCTCAAGGAGAAGCGCGTCCGCCAGGCGCTCAACTACGCGATCGACCGGGAAACGATCGCGCGGGTGCTCTATAAGGGCACGGCGGTGCCGATTGCCCAGGCGGCCCTTCCCAGCTCGATCTACTACGACGAGACGGTGAAGCCGCTCCCCTACGACCCTGCCCTTGCCAAGCGGCTGCTCGCCGAGGCAGGCTATCCGAACGGCTTCCGGCTCCCCGGCGGGCTGGACACCTCGATCGCCCATGGCTACCGCGACCTCGTGCTGGCGGTCCAGAGCAGCCTGAAAGAGATCGGGGTGGAGTTCGAGATCAACTTCCTCGAGTCGGGGGAGTACGACGACCGCACCCGGGCGGTGGGGGGCAAGATGCGCGGCGACCTCTGGGCCCACGCCACCAGTGATGCCAATGGGTTCGGCACGACGATCCGCTCGCTCTATGGCTGTGGTAAGCCCGTCCCCGAACCGGCCTACGCCCTCTTCTGGTGCAATCCCGCCTGGGACCGCCTGATGGACCAGGCGCTGGCCGAGCCTGACCCTGCCCGGCGCCAGCAGTTGCTCCACGAGGCGAACCGCATCCAGCGTGAGGACTGGCCAGCGATCTACGTCGTGGCGACGCCCGTCCAGATCGCGCACACCGAGAAGATCCGGGGCGTCGAGTTCACGCTGCCGATCTTCTACGGCTTCGACACGGTCTACCGCATCCAGTAAGGCGGGCGACGCTACTTCAGCCGGTAGATTGCCTGGAGATCGAGCGAGGTATCGGGAGCAGCAGAGACGTCCTTCAGCTTGCTCGACGTCACCCAGGCGATTAGCGGATAGTAGACCGGCGCCACGGGCGCTTCGTCGTAGACCAGGCGGACGAGCTGCTTGAGGAGCGCCTCTCGCCTCGCGGGGTCGGTTTCCGACCGCTGCTGCTGGTAGAGCTGGACAAACTGGTCGTTCTGCCAGGAGATGCGTGCCGCCGGTCGGTTGGCGGCGTTCCCAACGAACTGGTACGCCGCATCGACATCGCGCACATCACCATCGGTCGAGCGGCTGACTAGGATATCGTCAATCGGCCCAGCATTCGATTTCTCGACGAAGACGGCGAAGTCAAGGAGCTGCAACTCAAGCTCGACGCCCAGCTCCTTCCACATGCCTGCCACTGCCTCGGAGAAGGTGCGTCCGCCCGCGGTGAGGCCAGCCTTCAGCTTGAAGCCGCCCGCGTAGCCCGCCTCAGCGAGCAGGTCCTTCGCCTTTGCGGGGTCGTAGGGATAGGGGGGCAGGTCCTTCTGGTAGCCAGTCGCATTCGGGCTGGCCATCTGCCAGGCCGGGGTCACCAATCCGCGGAAGAGCGTTTTGGCGATCCCCTCGCGGTCGATGGCGTAGTTGAGCGCCAGCCGCACCCGGCGGTCGCGCAGGGGCGGGCTCGCCACGGTGTTGAACTCCATGTACCAGGCACCCGGGAAGATCCCCTCGGTGACGTTAAAGCCCGCCTGGCGGAGGGCGATGATCTGGTCGGCCATCAGGTCGAAGGCGCCGTCAAGGTCGCCGGTGCGGACCCCCGCTGCAAGGGTGGTGCGGTCCGGAGTGAAGCGCAGAGTGATCCGTCGGGTCTTCCCCTTCCCCCGCCAGGAGCCATCCCAGCCCTCGAACACCACCCGGTCGCCCGCCACGTAATCCACCACCTTATAGGGCCCGGTGCCGACCGCCCCCAGCCCCTGAAACGCGCCCGCTCCGACCTGTTCGAAATGCTTCGGCGGGATCATCCGCAGCAGGTTGAAGCGTCGCACCAGGAGCGGGTCGTCCGTGCGCGTCACCACCCGCAGGACGGTGGGCGAGGAGGCTTCCACCCGCTCGACCGTCGCAAAGGTTGGCCGCTCGATCGCGCGCGTCTCCGGCGCCATGAAGCGGTCGAAGTTCCACTTCGCCACGCTGGCATCGAACGGCTCCCCGTTGGAGAATTTGACCCCCTCACGAAGGGTGAACTCCCAGGTCGTGCGGTCCACCGCCCGCCAGGCGGTCGCGAGCCAGGGGACGAGCTTCCCTGTGCGGTCATAGCGGACGAGTTGGTCGTAGATCGGATCGAAGGCGAAGGCCCCGGTCTGGGCGACCACGGGGTGTGGGTCCAGGCTCGGGAGCGAGACGGGGTAGCCCAACGTGATCGCCTCGGCAATCTCCTCGGCGGGCGCGCCGGTCGGCCCGGCTGCCGGCCCCGGTGCCGCCGGCGCAGCGGGCGAACAGGCCACCCCCACCAGGAGGACCAGCACGAGGAAACGAGCAGAGGGGACCATCGACGTTCTCCTTCCGTCAGTCAACCAGTCAACCGGTCAGGCACCGTGCTGCAACTGTAGCAGACTGGTGGAGCAGACTGGCGCTCATCCAGCCGCTGGCACCGAAGGCGCCCGCACTCTCCTCTCGCCCAGGCGTGGCAGGAGCCTCGCTGGGGGCGAGCTGGGGTGAGGTGCAGAGCTGCGCATAGAGCGCAATTTCATCCGGCAGCCGTAACAGCCAGGATACGCCAACGGCCAGGGTCAGCAGTGCCCGTCCAAGGGGGTGACTGGCCAGGCCACCGCCATCCGGCTCCAGCTTCGCCCGCAACGCCAGGCGGCGCAGGTCCACGATTGGCTGACCGACGACCGCCAGCACCGCAAATCCCGCCGCAGCGAGCAAGCGCTGCAAGTCCCCGGCAGTGTAGTGAAAGCGGTGCGGCGCGGGGTTCTCCACCTGGAAGAGGGTGTGGAGTGGCCCGGCGATCCGCCCGCGGGAGAGGAAATAGGCGAGGTAGGCCAGTTGGTTGAGCACCCCCTGCCGGTTCGGCACCGCTAGGGCGAGCAGCCCCCCCGGGCGGAGGTGCTCCCGCACGATCGCGAGGGTACCCTGCGGGTCGGGCAGGTGCTCGAAGACGTTCCAGAAGGTAATGAGGTCGTACTGCTGAGGGTCAGTCGCGAGCGCCTCGATCCCCCCTGGGCGCACATCCAGCCCGGCGGCACGCGCCAGCGCTGCGACCTCAGCCGCTGGCTCGAGTCCACGTACCTGCCAGCCCGGTGGCGCCGCCTGGAGGAACCAGCCGAACGATGCCCCGACATCGAGGGCGAGGCCGGTCGGCCGCCGTGCCACGATCCAGCGCCAGTTCTCGGCAAATACCCGCCGCCGGAGCGGCTCGTAGTAGGCGATGTACTCGGCCAGCGGCAGGGCGGCGTAGTAGTCCCCGGCTTTCCCTACCAGGGGGGCTACCGGGTCGGCCAGGTGCAGGCCACAGCGCTGGCACTGCCGGACCGTCAGGCGCGGTGTCCGCACGATGCGACGCAGCGCGTGGGGGGCGAGGTCACCACAGACCGGGCAGCCACTCATCGGGAGGAGGGGCCCGCTTTGGGCACAGCTGGTGCAGTTGGCGCACCCACCGGTCGTTCCTCAGCGGCGAATACCCCCACCGCCAGCATCGCGAGCGCGAAGCCAATGTAGTTCGGGTTCATCGTCCGCGAGAGGTAGACCACCACCAGCGAGAGAAGTCCAAAGTGGGCGAAGGCAGCGGCAAGGGTGTTGTGCCGCCACTGGCGGACTAGCAGCACCACGGTGAGCGGCCCCGCCAGGAGCAGCTCCCCGACCCAGAAGGGAAACGGGGCGAACAGGTCATCGACCCAGCCGAGCGCCACCACGAACGTTGCGGCTCCCCAGCCTTTGATCGGTAGTCCATCGGCGACCGGCGCCCCGGCATTGTAGAGCACGGTATCTTCCCAGAGGGCGGGGGCATCCCAGAGCGCATAGGGGAGGATGAACAGGGCCGCCGTCAACACGATCGGCAGGAGCGGGCGCAGGAGCCGCCAGTCGAGCGCCAGCCGCTGTGTGCCCCAGAGCGCGATGGTCAAAAAGGGGAGCAGCGGCCAGACAGTGCCCTTGGTCGCGAGGGCGCAGCCGACGGCTATCCCGCCGAGCGTCTGGTGGTCGGTGCGGTAGGCCGCGAGCGCCAGGGCAAGCAGAGCGAGCACCAGCATATCGTTGTAGCCGTAGATCAGGTCGTTAGCCAGGATGGGATTGAGGGCAAAGATGGCGGCGAGCGCCAGCCGCCCACCAGGGGAAGGGGCGATCCATGGCGTGACCGCCAGCAGAGCCAGATAGGCCAGCAGGTAGAACAGCCGGTGGTCGTACCACCCCCAGAGGGAGGTCGTCAGGAGATAGAGCGGCGCGGCGGGTACGAAGGCGAAGGGAAGATAGGGATAGTGGCTCAGCCCCGGTCCATTCGGATAGGCGGCGACCACCCAGGTGGTGCGCCAGTCCTGCTGATAGACGTTCACGCCCTCCAGCAGCCAGCGCACCGCCAGGTCGCCCATCAGCACGCCACCATCGTGGGCGAATTGGGCTGGGGTGGTCGCCTGGCGCAGGGCCATCACCATCACCGTGTTCGCCCCTACCGAGAGCAGGCAGATGAGGAAGAGCAGGATGAGCTTGAGCGGGTAGGCCCAGCGCAGGGCGAGCTGCTCCCGACGCCCTGGCCAGGTCTGGATGAGGTCGACCAGCAGGTAGCAGACGAGCAGGCCAAAGGTGCTCGCCAGGACCAGTTGGGAGAGCGGGTCAGCGAGCCAGTCGACCAGGAGGGCAAACGGCCGCTCCGCGAGCAGGCCGCCCACGAGCGGAATCTGGCGCACCACCTCCGCTGGCCGCGGGACGATCGCGTTCGCGAACGTATCGACGCGGGCCCGGGTCACCAGCAGGAGGGTGAGCAGCAACGCATCGAGCGTGAGCGGCAGCCGGGTCTTCACGGGCGTGCAGGAGTCTAGTCGATCGCACCGGGGTGGCCGGCCGAGAGCTCAGGCGAGCAACTGCTGAGCGATCCGGCGGACCTCGCTGCTCCAGGGGTCGTCGGGGAAGCGAAGAGCGAACAGGTCGCTGGAGGCAAGCCGCACGACCTCTTCGGAGAGGGGGAGGATCCCCGCGACAGGTGCCTGGTAGGTCTGCTCCACCTGCCGCTTGAGCTGGGCAAAATCGAAAGAGGGCAGGGCCTTGTTGATGACGAGCAGCATGCGGGGCACCTCGAGCTTCCGGGCCACCTCGACGGTCACGGCGGTCCCCTGAAAGTCCTGGCGGTCCGGCCGCAGCAGCAGGAGCAGAACCTCCGAGATCGCGATCGAGAGCAGCGTCTCCTCGTTCAGGCCGGGGTGGGTATCGATCACGAGATAGTCGAGGCGGAGCCGGCTACCGAGCTGCTGGAAGCCATCGTTCAGGAGCGAGACGTCATAGCCCTCGCGGAGCACCCGCGCGATCTCGCCCGCCTTGATGCTGGAAGGGATGAGGAAGAGGGCCCCGGCGGTGGGCTGCCCCAGGCGGTGGGTCACGTCGTAGGCGGTCTCTTCGATCCGGCAGCGCCCCCAGAGATAGTCGTTCAGGGCGCGGGGCAACTGCCCTTCCTCCAGACCAAAGAGGACGTGGATCCCCGGCGACTGGATATCGGTATCGATGACGCCAACCCGCTTCTCAGCCAGGGCAAGAGTGGCCGCCAGGTTGGCCGTGAGATTGGACTTGCCGGTGCCGCCGCGGAAGGAGTGGACCGAGATAATCGTCGTCATCGCTCCTCTTCGGGTCGCACAGTCTCAGCGGACCCGGAGGCGGAAGCACCCTCGGGGGCTGCTCCTGCCGCGGCGGGGTCCCGGCAGAGTCTAGCGGTTTGGCGCGGCGTCGTCCGTCGGCCCGCTCTCTTCCCGCTCGAGCTGGATGGCGCAGTCGGTGAAGAGGGCGACCAGCACCCCCACCGCGGTCAGCACGGGGGCGAAGAGGAGTGCCACCAGCCCGGCCGCCAGCGGCAAGACCACCACCGGGCGGCCACCGCGCCGGACGACGATGCGGCGCACCGTCCCTTCCCGGATGACGCGCTGAGCGACTTCGCTCGCCTGACCGCTGCGCACGAGCTCGGCGACCTGCTCGCTGCTTTCCCGCGCCAGCGCGGCCGCCCGGCTCGCCACCCGCTGCGCTTCCTGGGTCAGTTCGTGGGCACGCTGTCGCGCCTCACTCACCCCGGTCTGGACGGCCTCACGCGCGGTCGCAAGAGGAGTGGCGTTCGGTCGATCCTGCATCGTCCCTCCTGTCGTGCTCTGCCGTCAGGGTCCTGCCTGTCGGCTGATTCAAGTGTACTCCTCCTGCCCGCAAAACCCCAGGACGCCGCGCTCACTGGCAAGTGTACGCCGCCGGGCGCCCTACACCCGGCGGCGTGAACGAGGCAGTTACGATGGCCTACAGCTTGACCGCGGTGATCACCATGCAGTCCCAGTTCGGGTCGCGGAGCTTGCTGACGTTGATGAAGCCGCTCGCCCGCACCGTCTGCTCCACGTTCAGCTTCATGTACTCGCCCAGGAACGGCTCCGGCCCCCGCGCGCGCTGCACCCGCGCTTGGCGCTCCTCCTCGGTATCGTCGTAGATCACGTCGACCCAGCTGGCCCGGCCGCCCGGCCGCAGCACCCGCCGCATCTCGTGGACGATCTTGGCCGCTTCGGGCTGGGGCATCTCGTGGAGGACGTAGCTTTCGTTGACGATGTCGAAGCTGTCGTCCGCGAAGACCGTCTCCCCGGCGTGCTGGAGGTAGAAGGTGACGTTCGGGATCCGCTCCCGCTCCGCCCACTTGCGGGCAAAGCGCACGAAGTGGGGCGCCAGGTCGATGCCGATCACTTCCGCCTGGGGGAACAGCCGGGCGAGTGCCATCGCCGAGGTTCCCAGCCCCGTCCCGAAATCGAGGATCCGCCGCGGTCGGGAGCCACCGTAGATCCGCGCGAACAGCTCCTGGGCCGGCTCGATCCGGGTGAAGGTGAAGTAGTTCTTGGCGATGTAGACCGAGCGGGTGTAGCGCGGGTCGGGCAGGGGTGTGAAATGGATGGGCACCCGCAGCCAGTGGAGTGGTACGTTCGGTGGCGGCGCCCCGGGCGGCAGGATGTCCGAATTGTCGGCGGGGCCATCGAAGTAGGGGAGACCGGCGATCCACTCCTCCCGCACCTTCTGCCCACGCTCGCGGTCGGTCCAGATCAGACGCATCATCCACTTTTCGTAGTCGGTCTCGGGGTCGAAGATGTTCTCGAGCGTGATCACGGGCTTCGGCGGCACCATGTCCAGTGGCACCTGCTCCATCGCTGCGCGGGCCCGCGGGTCCTGCGGCGCTCGAGTGGGTGGGGCGTTCATCCTTCCTCCTCTGGCAGCGTTCTGCCGCCTCGCCCTCATTCTATCACAGCCATATTGCTTTTCTGCGCTGGCGCAATCCATCGATAGAGTGAGTCTATGATTCTGGCGGCTCAGGGAAGTCGGGCGATGCTCGCCACGATCGGAAAGCCGTTCACGGGGTTGCCATCCGGGCCCGCGCTATCGTTCTTGACCACAGCCGAAAGGACCCGGTCCGGCGCCAGTTGGATCAGATACCCCCACACCGGTGCCGCGCTCTGGGGGTCCTGGCCCTGGTAGCGGCGGGCCACCAGCGGCCCGAAGGTGGACGTGCCGACCGTGCGCACGTTGCGGCCGAAGCTCTCGATCACCTGGCGTTCGGCCTCGGCCAGGGTGGCGGCTGCCACCGCCGCGATCGTGACGCTGCGGCTGGCGGGCGTGATGCGGCCCGGCGCGTTCAGCCCGACCCCCGCGCCATCGGCGAAGAGGGCCGTCCAGAGCTCAGGGTACTGCACCTGGTAACCCGTGATCGGGTCGAGGTAGAGCGCTTGGGGCCGGATGGTCGCTCCTGGTCCGATGAGCAGCGTCTGGAGGATGAGCGAGAGCGCGAGCTCCGCGGGCGGCAGGCTGGTGCGCTCCGGCTGCGGACGCGCGATCGTCGCTTGCACGCTCCAGGCCGTGCCGCCGCGCTTCGGCGCGACGAGATACTCCCGCGTGAGGGTGGCACCCTGGGCTGCTTCGATGAGAAAGATGTTCGTGGTGGCGGCGGGGAAGTACTCGGCGCTCAGGCTGGCCGGGTTCGGCTGGGCCTGCATGCGGTCGAATGCCCACTCATCGAGCGCCGGGCCGACATTCTCGGCCAGGGGCGTCAGCACGATCTGGTAGGGCGCTGCCGCTGGCCCCGCGATGACGATCCTTCCACCCTCCAGGCGGGCGCTCGCCTCGAATGGAAAGCGAAAGGCAACGTTCGTGCCCTCAGCGATCCAGTGCCGGACCGCCCCGGGGGAGACCTGCTCCGGGAGGATTGTCGTCCCGCCGTAGAGGCCACTACCACCGAACAGCTCGGCTGGCCACTGCTCCGGGAGGCTGAGGTCGGGCGGAAACGCCGTACCCGGCCCGGCAACGGCATTCCAGACCCCGCCTTTGCGCTGAACCATGACGAGTGCCGGGTCGGTCTGGCCAGGGCGGGGATACAGCCGCACCAGCGCCCAGTTGCCGATCACGCGCGCAATATCAACCCGCACCGGGGTGGGCGTAGCGCCGCTCGCGCGGGCGCGGGCCAGGGCAACCTCTTTGACCTGCTGAGCACCCTGGGCCATAGGGGCCGCTGATCCGGGCGGAGCGCAGGCCAGCAGCAGCCCGGCCAGGGCAAGCAGGGTTGGGAGGCTCCTCCCACGCCAGCGCATGGTGGGATTGTACTCAGTCGGCCGACCGGGTGCCGAGCGACGCCCGCTGCGTGATCGGCCCGCCGAGCTCTTGCCTGCACCCGAGCAAAGCAGTACAACGGGAGGCAGCAATGGCACCCTGGCCTGCAACCCGGCGAGCGCAGGATGCCGCGGGGTCCTCACCGGGCTCTACCGCGACGGCGCCAGCCTCGCCACGCTCGCGGGCGTCATCCCGTGATGCGCTCACCCCGCTGCTCGCCATGGCGAGCCCCGCAAGCGCACCGCCAGCTTCGAACCGCCGACGCCACCAGGGGGGTGCCCGCGAGCCCGGCTGGCACGAGCGTGCCCCCTCAGCTGGCGCGACGAGGGAGAAGAGGATGAGGCACAGGAGACGGGCGGTGAGCTGGGCGGCCGCGCTGGCCCCGCTGCTCCTCATGCTCGGGGTGCTCGCCAGTGCTGGCCAGGCGCCGTACCGCCACTACCTTCCGCTCACCACGCTCAGTCGCGAGAGCTCCCTCGCCACTCCCAACCCACTTGCACCTGCCTGCGCGAACGTCGAGCAGGACCTCAGCCGGAGCTGGCTCGTCAATGCCGGGCTGGACGGCCCCTACCTGGCCGGAGTGCCCGCGGGCTGGAGCGCCTTCCAGGAGGGAGAGGTGCGCTTTGGGGAAGAGACCGGCCGCGAGAAGTGGGGGCGCGCCTCCTGGCGGATCGAGGGAAGCGGCGCCTTCCGGGCGGGCGCCTGGCAGCTGGTCATCGGCACCGAGCCAGGGCGCTGGTACCAGGCGTTCTATGCCACCGCCCAGCGGGTCGTTGGGAACGGGCGGGTGGATGGTGCGCTGCCGCTGCTGCGGGAGGTCGGCCTGGACCCGAGTGGGGGCACGCGGCCGGAGGCACCGGGCGTCATCTGGGGGCGGGCAGCCGGCGGACGTGCCGATGCGCTGGCAGGCCGCTACGGCGGGTGGAAGACGCTCGGCAATGGCTCCGCGCCGCTCGTCTCCGCCCGGGCAACCGGTTCCCAGATGACGGTGTTCCTGCGCGTCTCTGGCTGGCCTGACGTCGAGCAGGGGGTCGCCTGGGTTGACTCGGTGTTCTTCGTTCCGGCCTGCGACCCGGCCTTCACCAGGCTGTCGCTCAGCCGCGGTACGATTCTATCCCCGTAATCTCAGCCCCGAGGATCAGGGTGTAGATCTCGTTGGTCCCCTAATAATTAAAAAAAATATCCAGGTTCACCAGATGACGGAAGATGGGATAGTCGAGCAGGATGCCGTTCCCGCCGAGAATGCTTCGCATTGCACGCGCCACGTTGAGCGCCATGGCACAGTTGGCGCGCTTGGCGAGGGAAACCTGGGCTGGCGTCAGGCGACCGGCATCCTTGAGACGGGCTAACTGGAAGGCGAGCAGCTGGCCCTGGGTGATCCCTTCGAGGGCATCGGCGAGCTTTGCCTGCGTGAGTTGAAAGCCTGCGATCGGGCGCCCCCACTGCACCCGCACCCGGCTATAGTCGAGCGCCGCCTCGTAGCAGGCCATCGCCGCCCCGACCGTCCCAAAAGCGATCCCAAAACGAGCCTCGGTCAGGCAGGAGAGGGGCCCCCGCATGCCGCGCGCGCCGGGCAGGATGGCCTCGGCGGGCACTCGGCACTCTTCCAGCACGATCTCTCCGGTCGCGGAGGCGCGGAGGCTCAGCTTGTGCGAGATCGGGTTGACCCGGTAGCCCGGGGCATCCGCCTCCACCAGGAAGCCACGCACCGTCGACTGACCGTCCTCCTCGACCCGGGCCCAGATAAGGGCGAGATCCGCGATCGGGGCGTTGGTGACCCACATCTTGGTGCCGGTGAGCACCCAACCATCCGTGGTCCGGATGGCACGGGTCTCCATCGCGGAAGGCTCGCTTCCGTGGTCGGGCTCAGTCAGGCCGAAGCAGGCGATCAGGGTGCCACGCGCCAGGCCCGGGAGATAGCGCTGGCGTTGTTCCTCCGAGCCGTAGCGCCAGATCGGAAACATCACCAGGCTCCCCTGGACCGAAGCAAAGGAGCGGAGGGCTGAATCCCCGCGTTCCAGCTCGAGGGCGATCAGGCCGGCACTCAGCGCATCCGCTGGCGGGCCGTTGACCGGAATGCTCGGTCCCAGCAGCCCCAGCTCACCCAGCCGTGGCACCAGCTCCTGGGGAAAGCGGCCCGCTTCGAAGCAGGCCGGGATGAGGGGCAGCGCCTCGTCCTCCACGAACGTGCGGACCGTCTGCTGGAGCAGCTGCTGTTCCGGCGTTAGCTCCCAGGCGAAGAAGTTGAGCAGCGGCTTGGCCATCTCGTCTGTCCCCAGCGCGTTAGTCCGAACCCGCTCCGGGCGGGGCGAAGACCGGTTCACTCTCGGGCGCTCCCGGATCAGGCACCGGATTGACCAGCGCGTAGCCATAGAAGGTGAGGTATTCGGCCATGCGCGCGCTCCAGTAGCTCCCTTCGTGGATCCCGTTCCCAATCGAGAACCGGTGGGGGATCCCGCGGCTGACCAGCAGCTGGTGGAACTGCTCGACCCGCTCCCGCCAGGGGTCGGCATCGCCCACATCGAGCCAGATCCGGAGCCGCAGCGCCGAAGAACGCGTCTGGACCAGCACGAAGGGGTCGTAGTCGCGGTAGTAGACCGGGTCGCTGAAGTACCAGTAGATATCGGCATCGGGCGTGGTGCGGAAGCTCGGGCTATGGGCCCCTACCACTGCGAACAGGTCGGGCCGCCGCAGGGCGATCTGGAGGGCCCCCGTTGCGCCCATCGAGAGCCCACCGATCGCGCGCCCGACCCGCCGCGGGATGGTGCGGAAGCGCGCGTCGATCAGCGGCACAACTTCGTCGGTCAGATAGTCTGCCCACGCCTCGCCACCACGCGGATGGTTGAACCAGTACGACTGGTCCCCCTGGGGAAAAACCATCAGAAAGGCCGGCACCTGGGCGTTGCTGAAGAGGCTATCGGCCACCTCCGCGGCACCAAAGTCCACCCATTCGGCGTAGTACCCCGCCAGGCCGTGGAGGGCGTACAGCACGGGGTAGCGCTGACCACTCTCGTCGTAGCCGGGGGGAAGGTAAACGGCGTAGGGCATCTCCCGGCCGAGAATGGTACTGAAGAAACTCTCTTCCACGATCTCCCCCCGGGCCCGCGGCGGGAGCAGCCCCGGGATCGCGGGCGCTTGGCGCGGCGCGCTGAGCGCCTCCCGGATCGTGCGCCGCACGATGGGCGAGACCCCCGGCTCGGGACCACTCGGGGGCGGCGTGACCGGCTCGCCGAAGAGCACTCCTACGACCAGCAGCAGGACGGACACGAGGAGCAGCAGCGCCTTCGTGGGAACAGCACGCCGTGGCAGGCTGGGAAGATGGACATCAGCACTAGGAAGCTCACGTTGACGGTGCATCGAATCCTGCGGCAAGCGTGGTACCCGCTTTGCTCGGCGAAAGTTTCCTCTCTCGCGGCCCAGACGTCAACTGCTCGAGGAATGGGCAGAATGCTTGGCAGACGGCGCTGGCACCGCCCAATGTACCCATCGCCCTGACGAGCAGTGCCGCGGCAGGAAAGCAGTCCAGCCCGTCGGACTGCACCCTATTTATATGCTGGACTAGTGGAAATAGACACAACATATTGTGGCTTGCTAGAGTTTTCCGCTTGACAGGGTGCTTGCCTGCTCTCTATGCTCACCGCCATCCTACCTGCTCTGTCTGCCGGGTCACGATGAACGATCT
>JAILZB010000218.1 GCA_023512725.1 Chloroflexota bacterium
TACACACTGCATATCGGCGGCTGCGTAAGATGTGAATAGAGACAGGGACGCCTGCGAAGGTCGGGTTCCATGGCCCCTGGATCCCGACATTCGTCGAGGGGCGGGCCGAGGTGACCGTGATCGTCGTTGGCTGGCCAACCACGGGACCGTTCGGCCAGAACGTCATCTGCTCGTCGCCCGCGCAGACACCGGGCGGTGCCTGCTCCAGCACGGGTGATACCAGCGGGCCTCCCCGCGAGCTGGCGAGCCCCGAGAAGGGCGTGGCGAGCGCCACTCCTAGCGCTACGACGAGGGTGCAGGGAAGACGCCAGCGCATCGCCCCATCTCCAACCGCGATGATGGCGGGGAGTATCACCGATGCTCCTGCCGACTGCAACCCCGGCGGGCTGCTTTCCGGGAAAATCGGGGGGTACCATTCCCCCGAGGATGACCGTCACCTTTCAGCTTCTCGCCCAGGATGGCGCGGCCCGCCGCGGTCGATTGGTCACCACGCGGGCGGTCGTCGAGACGCCGTGCTTCATGCCGGTCGGCACGCTCGCTACGGTCAAGACGTTGCGCCCCGAGCAGGTCGCGGCACTGGGCTACCGCCTGATCCTGGCCAACGCCTTCCATCTCCACCTCCAGCCCGGCGAGGAGGTCGTCGCCCAGCTGGGTGGCATTCAACGGATGATGGGATGGGAGGGTGCCGTCCTGACCGATTCCGGTGGCTTTCAGGTCTTCAGCCTGGCCGACCTGCGCGAGGTCGATGACGAGGGCGTGACCTTCCGCACTCCGCTCGGCCTCCGCCGCCTCACGCCGGAGCGCGCGATGGCGATCCAGCGCACCTTAGGGTCCGACATCGCCATGGTGCTCGACGACGTTCCGCCCATCACGGCGCCGCCTGCCGTCCAGCGCGCCGCCCTTGAACGCACCCACCGCTGGGCCCTGCGCTGCCTGGCAGAGCCCCCCGCGCCGGGGCAGGCACGCTTTGCCATCGTTCAGGGTGGCATCCAACTGGCCTGGCGGCGCGAGTCGGCCCGCTGGCTAGGGGCATTGCCGTTCGAGGGGTTTGCCATTGGTGGCCTCTCGCTAGGCGAGAGCAAGGCGCAGCTGTGGGAACTGACGCGTGCCGTGACCGAAGAGCTTCCCCTCGACCGGCCACGCTACCTGATGGGTGTCGGGGCCCCGGAAGACCTCGTCGTCGGCGTTATCCACGGGGTCGACCTGTTCGACTGCGTCCTCGCTACCCGGATCGCTCGCCACGGTACGGTGTTGACTTCCCGGGGCCAGCTCTCCCTCAAGGCCAGCGCCCGCGCCAGCGAGCGGGGCCCCCTCGACGAGGGCTGCACCTGCCCGACTTGCCACGATTATTCGCGGGGCTGGCTTCGCCACCTGTTCCAGGTCGGGGAGCCGCTGGCATTACGGCTCGCGACCGTGCACAACCTGGCCTTCCTCGCCCGGCTGATGGCCCAGGTCCGCGCTGCGATCGAGGCCGGCCAGGTTCATGCCTTCGCCCGGAGTTATCTGGATGGACTTCGCCGAGCAGATCTTTCCCCGGCGTGAGCTGTTCCGCCGCGCCCTGCTTCGGCTGGTGGCCCTCGCTGACCAGCATGGGGTTTCGCTCACCATCGATGGGTTCTCCGTCCTGTTCCCCGTCCGGGGCGGGGCAGTGAGCTACGAACTCCAGCAGTTCGGTCGCACGATTGTCCGCCGCCTCCATCGCGGGCAGCCACTTGCTACCGCCGAAAGCTTCGACTTCGAGGAAGGGCTCGCCCTCTTCGAGCGGTTCCTCGAGGAGGTCGAGCGATGAGCACCCCGCTTCTGATCGCTTCTGCTCCCTGGGGAAGCGTGCGGAGCCTGCTGCCCGCCGAGCTCCGCGCGATTGGCGTAGGTGGGCTGCTCGTGGGCACCGCCGCGCTGAGTACCCGCCCCGGCCTGGAGCTGGCCGCGCAGCTGGGTGGCCTCCCGGCCCTGGCCCAGGGCCTGCTCACCATCGCCGAGCCGGGGCTGCGCGCGATCGGGGAGGGCTTCGGCCTCCCCCCCGGCCGGGTGGTGCAGGTGGACGGCCTCAGCGTACGCTATCGCAACGGCCTCGATGGTGCGCTCGCCGAACTCAGCCCGGCTGGATCGCTCACGGCGCAGCTTCGGCTCGGGGTGGATATCCTGGTTGCTCCGACCCTGCCCGAGCAGCTCTTCCTCAACGGCCGGCCCATCCCCGTCCCGCTCACGCTCGCCTGCGACTGGCTTGCCCACGCGGCCGCGGTCGACCGCGCTGACCGGCCGCTTCTTGCCCTTCTGCCTCCCGGCAGCGCGCGTTACCGCCAGGCGCTCGTCGCAGCCGCAGCGCGCCTTCCCTTCAGCGGGGTGGCCACGGTGGGAGCGCCGCTCCCGTCCGCTGAGCTGCCAGCCGGCTGGCTCCAGATGGTGCTCGGGGCTTCCCCCTCCGCCCTCGCGGCTCCCGTTGCGGGTCTGGAAGCCCCGTTCGTGATCGCGGCCGCGCGCACCGGCAAGGCCCTCCGGGGAGAGGAGACGCTCGACCTCCGCGCGCTGCCACCCCTCCCTACTCCCCTGGACCCCGACTGCGACTGCCCGGCCTGCCGATTCGCCCTGGGCTACCTCGTCCACCTGGTCCAGGCGGGCGAGACCCTCGGGGAGACCCTGCTCCTCCTCCACAACTTCCGCTGGCTTGCGCGCACCCTCCAGGCACGGCAGCAGCCCTCTTGACCCATGCCCTCCCCCCCCGTTACCCTCGCGCTGTGCTGATCGCGGTGGCGGCCCCGGCGCTGAGCGCGCTGGCGCTACCCCGCCAGCGCTGGTAGCACGCGGCCTTCCCGACCCTTGAGTACCACCACGCACCCGGAGGCGGCCATGAACCGCGATGATGTGGTCGCCCGCGCTGAAGCGCTTGTCGACGAGGCGCGCCGAGCGGGCGTTCGTCACGTCAACCTGCAGTTTACCGACATCACCGGGATCGCCAAGAGCGTGACGATCCCGCTTGGCTTGCTGCGCGACGCCGTCCAGCATGGCAAATGGTTCGACGGTTCGGCGATCGAGGGCTTCGCCCGCACGGCCGAGTCGGACATGTATCTCCTGCCCGACCTGGACACGTTCGCCATCCTCCCCTGGGAAGCCGGTGAAGACCGCACGGCCCGTGTCTTCTGCTGGGTCTACAATCCGAACGGGGACCTCTTCCCCGGCGACCCGCGGGCGGTGCTCCGGCGCGCCCTAGAAGAAGCGCGGGCGCTTGGCTACCAGTACTGCGTCGGCCCCGAGCTCGAATTCTTCCTCTTCAACCGCAGCAACGGGGCGATCAGCCCCCTTCCACACGACCGTGCCAGCTACTTCGACTATTCGGCCGACCAGGCAGCCCACGTCCGCCGGGAGATGGTCAACGCCCTCCAGCAGCTCGGGGTGGCGGTCGAATCGGCGCACCACGAGGTGGCTGCTGGTCAGCACGAGATCGACCTGACTTACGCCGACGCCTTGCGAACCGCCGACAATGTCGTCACCGTCAAGTACACCCTCAAGGCGATCGCCCAGCTCCACGACCTCTACGCCACCTTCCTGCCCAAGCCGCTCTATGGGACGAGTGGTTCGGGGATGCACTGCCACCAGAGCCTGGCCGACTTCGCTGGCCGCAACCTGTTCGCCGACCCGATGGATGAATACGGCCTCTCGGAAATTGCGCGCTCCTTCATCGCTGGCCAGCTCGCCCACGCGCGGGGGATGTGTGCCGTGCTCTCCCCGTTGGTGAACTCCTACAAGCGGCTGGTCGCGGGCTACGAGGCGCCGGTGTACATCTCCTGGGCGCGAGTCAACCGCTCGGCGCTGGTCCGGGTGCCGAAGGTGAGCCCCGGGCGGCTGGAAGCCACCCGGATCGAGCTACGCTGCCCGGACCCCTCCTGCAACCCGTACCTCGCCTTTGCGGTGATGCTGAAGGCGGGCTTAGATGGCATCCGCCGGGGGCTTCCCCTGCCCGAACCGATCGAGGAGAACATCTACCAGTTCGATGAAGCGGAACTGCGCCGACGCAACATCGGCCTGCTGCCCAGCACGCTGGGGGAAGCGCTGGAAGCGCTCCAGAACGATAGCGTCATTCAGGAGGCGCTGGGCGACCACATCCTGGAACGCTTTCTCGAGGCCAAGCGGCTGGAATGGAACGAGTTCCGGGCCTACGTCACCCAGTGGGAGATTGACCGCTACCTGGAGGTGTACTGAATTCGTCTTGCTCCCCCCCCTCCCCCTTGCTACACTTGAAGTACCCCGGGTCTCGGGGAGGGTACATGAAGAACCTGACACCGCGAGCGGTCGTCGCCGAGCTCGATAAGTACATCATCGGGCAGGCCGAGGCAAAGCGCGCAATTGCCATCGCGCTTCGCAACCGCTACCGGCGCCAGCAGCTTCCCCCAGAACTCGCCCGCGAAATCGCCCCCAAGAACATTCTCCTGATCGGCCCGACGGGCGTTGGTAAGACTGAGCTGGCGCGTCGGGTTGCGGCGCTGGTCGACGCGCCCTTCATCAAGGTCGAGGCGACCAAGTTTACCGAGGTCGGCTACGTCGGCAAGGACGTCGACTCGATCGTCCACGACCTGATCGAGGCGAGCGTCCAGCTCGTCCACGAAGAGAAGCTCAAAGAAGTCGAAGCGCGCGCTGAGACCCAAGCCACCGAGAAGATCCTGAACTACCTGGTGCAACAGCTGCCGGTGAGCGGCCGCAAGCTCGCCGCCAAGGGTGGGGGTGGGGCGGCCACCACGGAGGTTCAGGAAGCGGCGCCCGCGCGCCCACGCACCCTGACCCGCGCCGATAAAGCGCGCCTGCGCCGCGAGCGCGACCGCCTGCGGGCAATGCTCCAGCGCAAGGAGCTCGAGGACCAGATCATCGAGATCGAAGTCGGTGGGGAGAGCGACCGCTTCGAGGCGATGCTCGAGTTTGGTGGCGCCTCCCCCGAAGACCTCAGCGACGCTTATACCGACTTCGTCGAGGCCTACCACGGCCTTGGGCCCGCGCGCCGACGCTCGCGCCGGGTCTCCGTCCGCGAGGCCCGCCGGATCCTGACCCGCGAAGAGGCGAGCAAACTGATCGATATGGACCACGTGATCGAGATCGCCGTCCAGCGGGCAGAGCAAGATGGCGTGGTCTTCATCGATGAGCTGGACAAGATCGCCGGGCCGCGCCACGAACTCGGCTCCGATGTCTCCGGCGAAGGGGTCCAGCGCGACCTGCTGCCGATCGTTGAGGGCACGACGGTCACCACCCGCTACGGGCCGATCAAGACCGACCACGTCCTCTTCGTGGCCGCGGGAGCGTTCTACCAGACCAAGCCGTCCGACCTTATCCCGGAGCTGCAAGGGCGCTTCCCGCTCCGTGTCGAGCTGAAGAGCCTGACCGAGGAAGACTTCCGGCGCATCCTCACCGAGCC
>JAILZB010000219.1 GCA_023512725.1 Chloroflexota bacterium
CCTTTCCAGAGCGGCACCCGCCGCATCCGGTTGGACATCGCCTTCTTTGTGAACGGGGTTCCGGTGATCGCGGTGGAGACCAAGGCCTCCAGGCGTCTGGATGGAATGATCCGGGCGCTGGAGCAGATCCGCCGCTATCACGCGGACGGTCCCGAACTCATCGCGGTGGCACAGCTTTACGCCCTCACACACCTCGTGCAGTTCCTCTACGCCGCCACCTGGAGCCTCTCGCCCAAGGGTCTGTTCAACTGGCGGGACGAACAGGCTGGTGACTTTGAGACGCTGGTGAAGACCTTCATTGCTCCGTCCCGGGTGCTGCGGGTGCTCACCGAGTTCATCCTGTTCGTGCGGCGCGACGGCGAACTGTCCAAGGTCGTCCTGCGGCCCCACCAGATGCGAGCGGTGGAGCGCGTCGTCCAGAGGGCGCGGGACCCGCAGAAACGCCGGGCGCTCGTCTGGCACACGCAGGGCTCCGGCAAGACCTACACGATGATCACCGTTGCCCGCCGCCTGATCCAGGATCCGGTGTTCGAAAACCCCACCGTCCTCATGCTCGTCGACCGCAACGAGCTGGAGCAGCAGCTCTTTACGAACCTGGAGGCGGTCGGCTTCGGGCACGCGGAGGTGGCACAGAGCAAACGGCATCTTCAGGACCTCCTTCGCTCCGACCGCCGTGGGCTCATCATCTCGACCATTCAGAAGTTCGAGGGGATGCCGGCCAACATCTGCCCCCGGGCGAACGTCTTCGTTCTGGTGGACGAGGCCCATCGCTCCACCGGGGCCGACCTCGGCAACTACCTGATGGGCGCCCTTCCCAACGCCACGTACGTCGGCTTCACGGGCACACCCATCGATCGAACCGCCTACGGCAAAGGGACGTTCAAAGTCTTCGGCGTGGATGATCCCCCGCACGGCTACCTAGACCGCTACTCCATTCGCGAATCCATCGCCGACGGCGCGACGGTGCCGCTCCGCTACGGGCTGGCACCCAACGAGCTCAAGGTGGACAGGGAGGTCCTGGAGCGCGAGTTCCTGAGCCTCACCGAGCTCGAGGGCGTGAGCGACGTCGAGGACATCAATCGGGTCCTGGACCGGGCCGTCACGCTCAAGAACATGCTCAAGAGTCCCGAGCGCATGCGGCGGGTCGCAGCCTTCGTGGCGGAGCATTACCAAAAGACAATCGAGCCGATGGGCTACAAGGCCTTCCTGGTCGCAGTCGACCGGGAGGCCTGTTGCCGCTACAAGGCTCTATTGGACGAGTATCTCCCCGGGGACTATTCGAGGGTGGTGATCAGCCCGGCAGCCAACGACCCTCCCGAACTTCGCGCCTTTCATCTGAGCGAGGACGAGGAGCGGCGCACCCGGGAGGCATTCCGCAAATCGAACGAGTTGCCGAAGATCCTCATCGTAACCGAGAAGCTCTTGACAGGGTTCGATGCGCCGATCCTTTACTGCATGTATCTCGACAAGCCCATGCGCGACCATGTCCTGCTGCAGGCCATCGCGCGAGTCAATCGGCCGTACGAGGACGAGACGGGTCGGCGCAAGCCCTCCGGCCTCGTCCTCGACTTCGTGGGCATCTTCGACAACTTGGAACGCGCCCTGGCCTTCGACTCCCAGGAGATCGAAGGGGTAGTCGAAGGGCTGGATGTCCTCAAGGAGCGCTTTCAGCAACTGATGGAGCAAGGGCGCCGCGACTATCTGGTCATCACGGCGGGTCTTGCGGGCGACAAGGCCGTGGAGGCGGTTCTGGAGCACCTCCGCGATCCGGACCTCCGCGACGACTTCTACGGCTACTTTCGCGAGCTCCAGGAACTCTACGAGATCCTCTCACCGGACGACTTCCTCCGCCCTTTCCTCGACGATTACCTCGCGCTGAGCGAGATGTACCAGGTGCTGCGCTCCAGCTACGAGGCTCGCCCCATCGCCAGTCTGGATTTCCTGAAGAAGACAGCCCGCCTGGTTCAGGAGCACACCCGTGGGTCCGTGGTGCGCGAGCCTCCTGCGATTTATGGGATCGGCGTGGAGACGCTTCAGCGCCTCGCCCAGGAGGACGCTCCGGACGTTGTGAAGGTGTTTAACCTGCTGAAGGCGATCCGGCAGATCGTGGAGGCAAAGGGAGCGGAGCAGCCGTACCTCATCCCCATCGGCGAACGGGCGGAGGCCATCGTGAGGGCCTTCGAGGAGCGGCAGGTCACGACCCAGGAGGCACTTCGCCAGCTCGTCGAAGGGCCCGTGCGCGAACTCCAGCAAGCGGAGGAAGCCCGAAACAGCATGGACCTTCCTCCGGAGGCGTTTGCGATCTACTGGCTGCTCGACCGGGAAGGAGTCGCTGAGAGCGAGGCGGCCGCGCGCGAGATCGCAGCGGCCCTCGATCGCCATCCGCACTGGCGCACGAGCGAGCAGCAGGAACGGGAGGCACGGAAGGCGATCTACAAGGCGCTTCTGGGCGCTGGCGTTCCAGACCCCGTCTCGTTTGCGGAGGGCCTGCTGAACGTTCTGCGAAGGCCACAGGGATGAAGCAGCGAAAGGATCAACAGAACTGGATGCCCCTCGAGGACAGCGTGCCGCAGGATGTCTTCAAGGCGGAAGTGCGGGCCTGGGCCGAGCGCATAGGCGTCCAGCCGCGGGAAATCCACATGCGCCCGATGAAGCGAAAATGGGCGAGCTGCTCGTCCAACGGGCGCCTCACCTTTGCCACGGATCTCCTGGCGCAGCCCGCGAACGTGCGGGCGGAGGTGATCATCCACGAACTGCTCCACCTCAAGGTCCCCAACCATGGCCGGTTGTTCCACGCCCTTTTGGCGGCCTACAATGCCCAGCGATCAGAAGGCGATTAGGAAGGATCAGGAGGCCGACGACGACGTCGCCTTCTTCCAAGCGGTGCTGTCAGCCCTCCTGAAGGTCGATCCCGGGGAGGCCCGGCCCGAAGAGGACCCGGAGCATGCCATCCGCCAGATCGTCTCCCGGGCGGTGGTCCCCGAAGGTGTGGTGGGCCTCTTTCACGCCGTTAGGCTCCGCAAGCCGGAGACCTTCGTGCTGTCCCAGGAGTTCCTTTAGGTTGACAGACCGGTCGGGTGTTTCGCGCACTCCTAGCCCGATCTGCGATGGAGCAGTGAAACCCTGGGACCCTTCTTACCCGGCCTACTCAATCTCCTGGTGCGACACGGGCTGCTCGCCCGGCCCGGTCCGGTGGACGACCACCAGCTCGCTCACGTGCGACTGCCCCTCGGCCGCTCGATCGAAGGGGTGATCGATACGGACCGCGACGAGCTGCCGCTGCGCGACCAGGCCGCAGCTCAAATCCAGCTCGACGAGCCGGAACGAGGCGAGATCGCGCGCCGGGTGCGCCAGCTTCTCGCCGCCGACGAAGGCGTGATTGCCGCGAGCGGCTGGTTCAGCGATCGGTGGATCCGGCAGGTGATCGACGAGGCCCCGCAGGAACTCGATCTGGCGTTCGACCGCTGGCGCGAGCTCTATCGCGCGGCCAGACGACAGCTCGGTGCCGCAAGAGCGGAAGAGGATCGGGCACGCACCAGAGAAGAGCAAAACCGGGCGCGCGCCAGGCAGGACGAAGCTCGCCGTCAGCTGAACCTCCTGCTTCAGGTTGACGTCGCCCGGGAGGAAGGCGACTTCTACCCCTACCGGTATCTCGCGAGCGAAGGGTTCCTGCCCGGGTACAACTTCCCGGCGCTTCCGGTGCGGGCCTGGGTCCCGCGGGGCGAGGAGGGGGAATTCATCGCCCGGCCTCGGTTCCTCGCGATCCGCGAGTTCGCCCCGCAGAACTTCCTCTACCACGAGGGTCGCCAGTGGGAGTCCGTCGCCTTCCAGGCGCCCCCGGGCGGCCTCGATGAGCGCAAGAGCTGCAAGCGCCTCTGCCGCACCTGCGGCGCGTTCGCCGACCCTGACCTCGATCTCTGTCCGGTCTGCCACACGCGGTTCGATGGCTCGAACAGCCTCGCGGCCACGCTGCTCGAAATGCCGAACGTGCGGATGCGACGGCGCGCGCGCATCACGGCCGACGAAGAGGAACGCCGGCGGCGTGGATACGAGCTCGAGACGTTTTTCGAGTTCGCACCGGAGTCTTCTGGCTACCGCGTCCAGGAAGCCGACGTCGTAAGCCGGGGGGGCGCCGTTCTCCGGCTTGTGTACGCGCCGGCCGCGACGCTGCTGCGGGTCAACCACGGCTGGAAGAACGCCGAGGTGCAGGGGTTCCTGGTGGACTTCGAAGGGGGCGAGGTCCTCGCCGCGGCGCCAGAGGGGGAGCACCCGGCCGCCGGACGGCGGCAACGGCTCGAGCGCGTGAGGCTTGCGGTTCGCGCCACACAGAACGTGCTCCTGGTGCGCCTCGTCCAGCCGAAGTTGGGCGAGGACGAAGCGGTGGAAGCCACACTCCGGTACGCGCTCAAGCGCGGGCTCGAGGAGGCGTTCCAGCTCGAAGAGACAGAGCTAGCGGCGGAACCGATCGGTAGCGGGGACTATCAAGCGATTCTCCTGTACGAGGCAGCGGAGGGCGGAGCCGGTGTGCTGCGGCGACTCGTGGACGAGGCCGACGCGCTGGCCGAAGTCGCGCGCACGGCCCTTGCGATTTGTCACTTCGAACTGGCGGGCAGCGAGCTAAGTGACGTGAAGCCCGACTGCCGGGCGGCGTGCTACGAGTGCTTGCTCAGCTTCGCGAACCAGCACGAGGCATTGAAGCTCAATCGGCATCGCATCCGGCAGATGCTGCTGGACCTAACAGAAAGCCGCACGGAGCCGCGCGTGCAGGGTCGCTCCCGCGAGGAGCACCTCGCGTGGTTGCGCTCGCTCACCGACTCGCGCTCCGAGCTCGAGCGGCGGTTTCTCGAGGTCCTCGCCGAGGGAGGCTACCGACTCCCCGACGAAGCACAGAAGCCGATTCCCGAGCCGCCCTGCATCCCGGACTTCTTCTACGAGTCGAACGTGTGCGTGTTCTGCGACGGTTCCGTGCACGACGACCCAGCGCAGATGGATCGGGATCGCGAGGTGCGAGCGGAACTCCTGCGGCGGGGTTATCGGGTGATCGTGATCCGGTATGACCAAGATGTGCGGGAGTACCTTGCTCGTTATCCCGAGGTGTTTGGTCGAACCGCGTGAGTTAAGTAAGGGGCGCGGCGAGTGACACCTTCAACTGCTGGCGCGAGATCGTTGCGCCGCATAGGCCAGGGCGAGGGAGTTGCTCCTTCGACGGTTCGAGGCCTGCTATCCGTTCCATCCGGCCACGCTCTCGGTCTTTCAGCGCAAGTGGCAGGCGCTCTCGCAATACCAGCAGACGCGCGGAACGCTGGCGATGCTGGCCCAGTGGATCGCCTGGGCCTACCGGGACGGATTCACCACCGCCCGGCGCGAACCGCTCAT
>JAILZB010000220.1 GCA_023512725.1 Chloroflexota bacterium
CGCCAGGACGATCTGGGCCAGGATCGGCCCGGGACGGAACTCGAACTCGCCGGTCTTCTGGTTGTAGATCGAGACGCCGGTGACATCGCTGGGCAGCAGGTCAGGGGTGAACTGAATCCGGCGGAAGGTGCAGCCCAACGACCGCGCGATCGCCTTGGCCAGGGTGGTCTTGCCAACCCCGGGAACGTCCTCCACCAGCAGGTGCCCTTGACAGATCACCGCTAGGAGGGCCAGTTCGATCTCGCGGCGCTTGCCAAGAATGACCCGCTCGACGTTCGCGATGACCTGCTCGGCCAGTGTGGCGGCCTGATCCAAGAGCAGCCCTCCCCCCGTGGCAGGCGCACGGAGTCCAGAGAATTCGTGCGCCTATCCCGTCACGGAGGCGCGAGTTACGTCGATTATACCAAGAAGCACGAAGATTCCCGGGGCTACCAGCTGGATCTCCCTTGTGGTACACTCCTACCAGCTCCAGCGTATGCGGGTGCCCGCCCCCGATTATCCGGCGGGCTCGGAGGAGACGGCCAAACGGTCGTCTTTTTTCGTTTGAGGAGAAGCAGCAGTGCCGCCGCGGAAGGCTCTCGCTCATCCCGAGCCAGCGCTCCGGTCGCCGGGTCGGGCGCTTGCCGACTTCATCGCCACCGAAGTGGCCAGCGGGTTGGTCCTGGTGGTGGCGGTGGTCGTTGCGCTGGTCTGGGCGAATTCTCCCTGGGCAGCGAGTTACCACGCCCTCTGGTCGCTGCCGGTGACGGTCGCGATCGGGGAGGTTGGGCTCGCGAAGCCGCTGCAGCGCTGGATCAACGACGGGTTGATGACGATCTTCTTCCTGCTGGTTGGGCTGGAGATCAAGCGAGAGCTGCGACACGGTGAGCTGGCTTCCCCACGCCGGGCGGCGCTCCCGATCGCGGCGGCGCTGGGGGGGATGGTCGTGCCTGCTGCGCTCTACCTCGCGTTCAACCCGACCGGACCGGCAACGCGAGGCTGGGCGGTCCCGATGGCAACGGATATCGCGCTTGCGCTTGGAGTGCTCGCGCTGCTTGGCCGGCGGGTGGCGGCTGAGCTGCGGATCTTTCTCCTGGCGCTAGCGATCGTCGATGACATCGGGGCGATCCTCGTGATTGCGCTCTTCTACAGTGGTCCTCCCGCTTGGCCGGCGATACTGGGAGGCGCTCTGATCTACGGCCTGGTTCTGCTGGCGGTTCGGGCCGGGGTGCGTTCGCGCGTGGTCTTCACGCTGCTAGGGGTACTCTTCTGGCTAGCCGTTCTTGCCTCGGGCGTGCACGCGACGATCGCTGGGGTGCTCCTGGCGCTCCTGGTGCCGGCTGCACCCGCGCGGGCACCGGAGCAGCTGCCGGCCACGCTGCGCGCCCTCCTCACCCGCTCCGAGCGTGGCCAGCCGGGTGAGGAGACGACCTTGCCGGAGCAGCTCGCGGCGCTGGCACGGCAGAGCAGTGCGCCGCTGGAACGGCTCGAACATGCGCTCCATCCCTGGGTGAGCTATCTGATCGTGCCGGTCTTTGCGCTGGCGAACGCGGGGGTCTCCCTGAGGGGGACAGCGCTGGCAGCGGCAGCAGCGGACGCCGTGACCCACGGCGTCGCCGTGGGGTTGCTGGTCGGTAAGCCGGTGGGGATCGTGTTCGCTGCCGCCCTCGCTGTGCGGCTCGGGCTGGCCGTGCTCCCCGCGGCGGTAGGGTGGGGGCAGCTGCTGGGCGCTGGCCTCCTCGCCGGGATCGGCTTCACGGTGGCCCTATTTGTCAACGAACTGGCATTCGCGGGCCAGCCAGCCGCCGAGGCAGCCAAGGTCGGCATTCTCGCCGCTTCGCTGATCGCGGCGAGTGCGGGCCTGGCGCTCTTGCGCTTCCTTCCGGCGCCAGCGGGCAAAGCCTCCGCGCTACCAGGGCAGAACCCGCTATGATGCTCCTGCTCGCCGCGCCAGCAGGAGAGCCAGGGATGGTTCCGACAGGCAGACATCCCGGTCGAGTGAAGGAGGAGACGAGGCCAGGGGGCTGGATGGACCCTTGGCTGCTGCTGCGCATGACGAAGCACACCCAGCCGATTGCGCACGCCCTGGCGCTGCGCCCGTCGGACCTAGACCAGCTGGTAAGCTACCTGGAACGTCGCTATGGCACGGTGCAGCTGGTAGCGCGCTTTCAGGGGGGCGAGGCGCTCACGGCCGAGCGGCCTGAGGAGGTCATCGCGCGAGCTCGTCGCGCGGGCCGGCGCTTGCACGCTCTGCGGCTGGAAGCGAGCGCACCCTCGGGCGAACGCGCCGTGATCGACCTCGCGCCACGCGGCCTGCGGGCGGGCATCGTCGAGGTGGAGGCGCCCAGCCCGGTGATCGCGGCAGCGGTCATCGAACAGGTGCTCGCGCTGCTGGAGCCGGCGCGGCCGCCGTACGACGTCTTCGCGATGTTTCAGTGGAACCTGGTCCTCCTGGTGCTGGCGACGACGGTGGTCGTGCTGGCGGGGCCGGAGCTGGTGCCGGCGGGGCTTACTCCCCTCGCGGCCCGAGTTCTCCTCGACCAGGGACTGCGGCTGGCGCTCGTGCTGGTGGTGGCGGTAGTGGCTGGCCTGGGCGGTGCGCGCCTGCAGGCAGCCTGGTTCCCGAAGCTCGCTTTCCGCTTCGAGATGAGCGCCGCCCAGGAGGTCGCCATGAGCGTGCGCAGCCTGGCCTTCGCGGCCCTGCTGGGAGTGCTCATCCTCAGTGTTGCGGTGGTGCTGGCGGTCCGGTTGAGCGGAACGAGCTGAGGTCAGCGCTCTGCGGCCGGGTTGGCAATCGGGGCGCCGATGATGCTCCCCCACTCGGTCCAGGAGCCGTCGTAGTTGCGGACCCGCGGGTAGCCAAGCAGCTCGCTCAGGACGAACCAGGTATGGGAGGAGCGCTCGCCAATCCGACACTAGGCTACCACGTCTTGCTCTGGGGTGATCCCCTTGCTGGCGTAGAGCTGGCGCAGCTGCTCCAGGCTCTTGAAGGTCCCGACCTCGTTGACTGCCTGTGCCCAGGGAATGTTCTGGGGCCCGGTGATGTGCCCGGCCCGCTGGGAGTCTCGGTCATCCCGGGCGGGAAGATCACCTCGCCGGAGAACTCGGCGGGCGAGCGCACATCGACCAGCACCTGCTCGGCCGGTGCCCCGACGTCGGCGAGCACCTCGCGCTGGAAGGCACGCTAGCGCAGGTCAGGCTCCTGGGCCTGGTAGCGGGTAGGCGAGATCGTCGGCAGCGCGGTCATCAGCGGGCGGCCTTCGAGTTCCCACTTCTTACGCCCGCCGTTCATCAGTGAAGCCCGCGGGTGGCCAGAGATCCGGGCGATCCAGTAGGCGTAGGCGGCAACCCAGTTGTTGTCGCCGGAGAAGGCCAGGTGGGTCTCGGGGGCGACGCCCGCGCGGCTGAGAAGCGCTTCCCAGCCCGGTCGGTCGATGATCTCGTGCCGGATGCAGTGGCTCAGTTCGGTCGTCCAGTTGACGCCGACTGCGTCGGGGATATGCCCGTGCTCGTACACCGTGGTGTTCACATCGACTTCAAGCAGACGGGCAGCCGGGTCATCGAGGGGGCAGCAATCCACTCGGTCGAGACGAGCGCGACGGGATGAGCGTAGTCAGACGCCACCGGAGAACTCCTTTCTCTGAGGCTCCGCCTCAGTTGCCAGTCGCGGGTCTCGTCATCGTCGATGCAGGCGCCAGGGCTGAGCTGCATCAGCAGGAAGGCACGACTGCGGGGTGGGGTGACCAGATGGTCGAGCCAGTGGGCCCGTTCGCTTGCCGGGCCGCCAGGTCGCGGACGGGAAGGTGGATCTGCCGGTCATCCTCAGCGAAGCCGAAATCGAGCGACCAGCCGGCAGCAGCGTGCAGGCGGCCGACCGTATTCGTACCGTATTCGTGCGGAGCAGGCGATAGCCTTCCTGCTGCCGGTACCGCTCGAGGGCGCTCGTCGCGAACCAGAGCGGGAGGAACTCCTCCTGGTCGATGGCGCGCTGGTAGAGCAAGTAGCGCTGCCGGTCGACCATGCTCCTCCCCCGCTTAGCGTGCCGCCAGCATGCTGATTAGCGGTGGGGACATCAACAACCAGCCAGGCGTGACTCGACCCCCAGGAGGTGCTGGAGTAGAATTCAGCGCGCGTTCGGTTTGGACCCGCGCTGGCCCGGGGGAGATGGCATGGAAGCCGGCTTTCGCGCTGAACCCGACGGCGCCCTCGCTGCAGAAGCCACCGAGCAGGCGAGCACCTTCAGCGACCTCTACGAGCGTCACGTCGACCGGGTGTTCAGCTACGTCTTCACCCGGATCGGCGACCGGGCCGAGGCGGAGGACGTGACAGCGCGGGTCTTTCTGCAGGCACTCACCCACTTGCCCGGCTACCGGGACAGGGGGCTGCCGCTCTCGAGCTGGCTCTTCCGGATCGCCCATAACCTGGTGGCAAACTGGCACCGCGAGCGGGCCCGCCGGCAGGCGGCGCTCGGCGAGCTGCTGCGCCAGGAGCTCGACCGTGCCGCGGAACGCTTCGAAGCGCTGAGCCGCCACGAATCGGTCGTCCAGCTACGGGCGGCCCTGGAGGCTCTCCCCCGCGAGCGGCAGCGGCTGATTGCTCTCAAGTTTGCCGAGGGGCTCCCGAATGCCGAGATCGGGCGGCTGATGGGGCGCAGCGAAGGGGCGATCAAGGCCTTGCTCCACCGGACGGTGGCAACGCTCCGTCGCGCCCTTGGCACGATGGACGATGCCCTTGCCTGAGCGCGCCCTGCCCTCGGCTTGGCCGCGAGCAGTCCGTGCCCTGATCGGTGAACTCGTCGCCAGTGGAGTGGAGGAGTTCGAGTTTGCGGGCGATGGCATCCGCCTGCGGATCCGCCGCCGTCCCGGCCTGGCGGCACTGCCCCCCCCGGCACCAAAAGTGATCCCCCCACCGCGGGGGCCGACGATCGACGCGCCGTTGGCAGGGATCTTCTATCGTGCGCCTTCTCCCGATGCTGAGCCCTTTGTCCGCGAGGGGGATGAGGTGGTGCCGGGGCAGACGGTTGGTCTGATCGAAGCGATGAAAGTGTTCAATGAAGTCCAGGCCGATCGGTCCGGTCGGGTGGTGCGGTTTCTCGCTGCGAACGGCCAGCTTGTCCACCTCGGCGACCCGCTGATCGAACTGGCGGAGGCGGAATGAGCCGGGCGCGGATCGTTGGCTGGGGCAAGCACTTGCCGAGCAAGGTGGTGACCAACGACGACCTCGCCTTGCTGGTGGCGACCTCCGACGAATGGATCCGCTCGCGGACGGGCATCCAGGCGCGGCGGATCGCCCAGGATGATGAAGGGGCGGCCTCGCTCGGTGCACTGGC
>JAILZB010000221.1 GCA_023512725.1 Chloroflexota bacterium
GGCATACGACCTGTTTTGAGGTCTGGTGGGCGGGTATTTGTTTTTATGAGACAGGGGGGGTGGGGTCGGCGGGCGCCCGACGCCCGCTCAGGAGCCAGAGGGCGAGCACACCACCCAGGAAGAAGTAGGCAGTAGCCAGAACGATCACCAGGTCGGGGTTGGTGAGGATGACGCTGCCCACGGCGGTGCCTCCCACGAGGGCGAGGAGAAGCGGAAGGGTAAAGGGAAGGTGGCAGGGACAGGCAAGTAGGGCAGTGGCCGCGACAATCCAGCCAGCGAGCGTGCGCATCAGGATGACCCCCTTCTTGCGTTGGGTGTAGTGCGAGCAGGGTGAAGGACGAGGACGATATGCTCATTCGCTCCGGCAGCGAGGTCGAACTCGGTCTCGCTGGTGGCATCACCGAGCTGGGCAGTAATCCGGTAGTGGCCAGGTGGCAACGCCCCCAGTGGTAGGAGGCCCTCAGTGCGAACCCAGCTGAAGGAGAACGGCCCCTCCACCGTCACGGCTGCCCCGCTGAGCGGGTTGCCTCGACTATCGACCAGATGGACAAGGACGGAGCCGGTGCGTGGAGCGGGGGGAGTAGGCGCGAGGCGGGTACCGACGAAAACCAGGAGTGCGGCTGCAGCGAGGTTAGCGGCCACCAGCACCCATCCTAGGCGGGAAGCTCGGCGCGCACGCTGGGTGTGGGCCCTGGCCGCGGCACGGGCGATCTGGCGGAACAGCAGCACGAGGCTTGCCAGCTGGAGAAAAAGTGCCAGGGTAAAGAGCCAGGAACGGTACTCGAGGACTATCAACGTTAGGCCGCCGAGAGCGCTGCCAACCAGGGCGACTAGAAGCGGTGTGCAGCAGACGCCGAGGGTTGCCGTCACCAAAGCGCCCAGGCCGCCACCGAGGGCTCCGAGCCGGAGTGCTCCCCAGGAGGGTGTGCAGCCGAGTTCAGCTGCCCAAGTAATAGCGACCACGTTGGCACTGGCACCAAGTACGAGCAGGAGGGCGGGGATGGTAGGGCTGGCAGACCAGGCCGTGGGGTCGAGGAGGTACGCGATCGTTTGGCTGAGCCAGAACACCTGGTACAGACCGCTCGTGAGGTGAAGAGCCAGCACGAACAGCTGCGTGAGCAGGAGAGCAGTGAGGACACCCAGGAGGAGCACCCGAGCGGGCGGTAGCCCTGGCCAAGCGAGCGGCTGGCCACCGACCACCCGCGGAGCGTGGTTGAGACGGTTCAGGCGCAACATGACATTTTGGCGGGGTCGCGCTCAACGGCCTGCGCTGCCAAGCGAATGCCTTCGGCAAAGGTCAGATACGGGGCAAGCGTCTCGACTAGGTCCTGGCGGGTTGCGCCGAACCTGAGGGCGAGCGTAGCGGCGTAGATCGCCTCACCGGCCTCCTCGGCGAGCATATGAACGCCAAGCACCCGGTCGCTTGCTGCGTCGACAACTATCTTGATCAGGCCAGTGGGATCCTGATTGACGCGGGCGCGGGCGAGGGTCTTGAGGGGGAGAAGCCCGATACGGACCTCGCTGCCACGCTTGCGGGCCTCAGCCTCCGTAAGCCCAACGGCAGCAATGTGAGGAAGGGTGAACGTGACGCGGGACCACCGAGAGGTCCTGCGGCCTCCCAGCGTGGCCGAGGGCGTTCTGCGCAGCCAGCCGTCCCTGGTAGGCGGCCACGTAGACGAACTGAGGGGAAGCGGTCACATCGCCCGCGGCGAAGACGCGCGGGTTGGTGGTACGCAGGTAGGCATCGGTGAGAACCGCGCCGCGAGCATCGACCGCGATCCCGGCTGCTTCCAGGTTGAGCCCCGCAGTGTTCGGCCGGCGGCCAGTGGCGACCAGCAGATCCTCCGCTTCCAGCCAGTGGGTGGTGGCCCCCAGGATGACCGCGAGCCGCTTGCCAGCGCCACCCCGCTCGACCTGGGTCACCCGGGTACCGGTGAGAACAGTTAGGCCATCAGCCTCGAGGCGGGCGCGGAGAGCCTGGCTGATCTCCGGCTCTTCGAAGGGGGCAATTCGGTCGAGGAGTTCTACCAGGGTGACGTGGCTGCCCAGCTGGGCGAAGAGCTGGCCCAGCTCGAGGCCGACAGCGTTCGCGCCGAGCACGATCAGGGAGCGCGGGAGCTGTTCGAGCGCTAGGGCGGTAGTCGAAGTGAGGTAACCTGCCTCGGCAAGCCCGGGGATGGAAGGTGCTGCTGGTGCGGCTCCGGTTGCCAGCAAGTACGCCCGGGCACGAAGCGGCTCGCCGTCGAGCGTGATCGTCTCGGGGTCGAGGAAGCGGGCCTCTCCCTGACGAAACTCCCAGCCGTACTCTGCGATGAGGTCAAGGTATTTTTCACGACGCAGGGTAGCGACCAGCTCATCTTTCTGCCGCACCAGGGCGGCAAGCTCAACCCCCTCCGCCCGGAGTTCAAGACCGTGCCAAGGGTTGTGGATGACCTGGGCCCGCAACTGAGCGGCGCGCAGCAGTGCCTTGGAGGGGACGCAACCGATGTTGACACACGTCCCTCCGATCGTGCTGCGCTCGATCATCAGCACCCGATGCCCAGCCTGAGTAGCCTCGATGGCGGCCGAAAAGGCTGCCGCCCCTGAGCCGAGAATGGCGAGGTCGAATGCCTCCGATGCCTGGGGAGCAGGCGCCAGCAGAGTGCTCTCGCTGAGGCGGGGGTGCGCGGGGGGGTAGCCAGCGGCCGCCACGGGCTGGCGGGACTGGCGAAGCGGAACCTCGGCGGGCGCCTCAAAGCGCGCACTGTCCTGCCGAAGGCTGCCCTGAACGTTACAAGCACCCTGGTGTTCAAGGGCCTGGCGCACGGTGCGAACACCGTGCTGGCAGGTCATGCCGGCGATGGGGAGGCGAACGCGACGGGAAGCGGTGGTCATGCAGAACCTCCGGGCGGCGGGGCGCTGGTCGCCGGCGATGGTGCGCTGGCGGGCTCAGCGCCGGGCACAGGTTCGGGATGGAGCGTGGCTTCCGGAAGGTCGGGGCTGACGACGGCGCAGGCCAGCAGGTCCTGGGCATGCTCCGCCAGCAGCTCCTGCCCGAGGCGGAGGATAGTGCGGACGCGGTCATCAGCGATGCGGTAGTAGACGCGCTTGCCCTCCCGCCGACTGGTGACGAAGCCACACCAGCGCAGACAGCCCAGGTGCATCGAGACCCGCCCCTGGGGGCTGCCAGTGAGCTCGACCAACTCGGAGACGCACTTTTCGCCGTCTGCGAGCAGCTCCAGGATGAGCACGCGGGCAGGCTCATCGAGACCGCGGAAGAGGCGGGCTAGGAGGTTCGCTCGCTCGCGGGCGCCTGGCGCTAAAGACGAAGGGGACATCTCACCTCATAGTGATCATATACGCTTATCATGATATAAGAGAGCACGCCTCTGGTCAAGAGGAAGCCTTCCTCGGAAGCTAGGCGCTGACGTCCAGACGGGCGCTCGCAGTGCCGGTCACAGTGACCTCACCCCGCTCGTTCTCGACCCAAACCCGGCAATGGGCGTGGGTAGCCCTCACGTCGACCACCTGGCCGCGGGCGGTCACGGTCTCGCCCGCATAAGAGGGGCGGAGGATACGGCAGTCGAGCGTGCCCCCGACTTGCCAGCCAGCCCCGAAACGGTTCAGCAGTATCCGGGCGATGGTGGCCACCGACAGCTCACCTTGCGCGAGGGGCGCGGGCAATCCCTGGCGGCGAGCGATCGCGGGATTGGTGTGACCATTATCCTCGCCGGGCCCTTCGAACTCGCGCAGTCGCTCCAAGGTGAGGGTGAGGTGGACCGGCTCAAGTTCCTCGTGGGGTGGGCGGGGGTCGGGAGCAGGCGGCCGGCTCGGGCGCTCGGGCAGGCGTTGGGCGGCGGGGCTGGCGGCGGCAAAAAATGCCCAAGTCCGAGTGGAGACGGCGACTAGCTCTCCCTGTCCGTAGATGTCCAGCCGGTAACTGACGAACGCACGCTCGCCCCGCCGCCAGCGGTCGGTAATGCGGGTATGGGCCTCGAGGGTGGAGCCGACGAAGATAGGACGGTGCGCCTCCAGGCCAAGCGCGGCGAGCACGCCAGCGAAGTCGCGCCGCGGGGGGAAGGCATTTTGCCCGGGGTAGTAGAAGATGGTGACGGGCGCCACCGGCCCTCCCCAGGGCGAGGGCCCAAAGTACCAGGGGTGGAAGTCGTCGTGGAGGCGAGCCCAGCGCTCGACGTCCGCGGGGGTGACGGTCAGCTCCAACACCGGCCAGTCGCGGTCCTCGGCCAGCCAGTCGAAGTCGAGTGGCTCGGGAACGCGCGGGATCTTGGAGGTCAGAGGGACATACACGACCGCCTCCCCGGCCATTGTAGCGAGGTGAGGCAGAAACGGCACGCCCGCGCGCGGAGTAGACCAGCTAAGGCAGGGAGAGGGGGATGGGAACCGTTGCCAAGCGACAAGCGGAGTGTGTACGCTGGGGGCAGCGCCGCGGGCACGGGAGGCGCGGGTGAGCAGCGGATGACGACCTACCTCGTGCGGCGAACAGTCCAAGCGGTCGTTAGCGTCTTCGGGGTGATGACGATCGTGTTCTTCGTCGTCCGCCTGGGCGGTGACCCGGTGGCACTTCTCATGCCCGAGAACGCGACCGACGAGCAGCGGGCGGCTGCCCGGTCCGCTCTCGGGCTGGACCAGCCTCTGCACGTCCAGTACGGACGCTTTCTGGTGAGCATCCTCCAGGGGGATCTTGGGACCTCGCTGCGCCAGGGGCAACCGGCCTTGGCGCTGGTACTGGAACGACTGCCGGCCACTCTGGAGCTTGCCGTCGCATCGTTCACGGTGGGCCTCGCGATCGCGTTTGGGCTGGGGTTACTGCTCCAGCTCAGCCGGAGTCAGTTCCTCCGGGCGGCGGTGCTATGGCTGGCCTTTGCCCGCCAGGCAGTACCAGTCTTCTGGTTTGGCTTGCTCCTCATCCTGCTCTTTTCGGTGAAGCTGGGATGGCTGCCCTCGCTGGGGAGAGAAGGATTGACCAGCCTCGTCCTCCCGGCGCTGACGTTGGGGACCTATGAGCTGGCGCTCTACGTCCGGCTGCTGGATGCTGACCTCCGGGAACAGCTCCGCCAGGACTACATCCGGACCGCCCGGGCAAAGGGAGTGTCCGAGCTCGGGGTGGTGCTGCGCCACGCACTGCCGAACGCCCTGCTGCCAATCGTCACCATCGCGGGGATCAACGTGGGGGTGCTGCTGAGTGGGACGGTGATCACGGAGACGGTGTTCAGCTGGCCAGGGGTCGGCCGGTTGATTGTCCAGGCGGTGCACCAGCGAGACTACCCCGTCGTGCAGGCGGGG
>JAILZB010000222.1 GCA_023512725.1 Chloroflexota bacterium
GTTGAGCGCGGCCGCGAAGGGCCGCGATCTCAATGGCAAAGGCACCGCCCACCACGTGGGCCGGGGGGGGGCCGGGCGGGGGGGGGCGGGGCGGGGGGAAGAGGGTGTAGGTGGTGACGTTCGGATTGGGGGTAGCGATAGCAGCCGAGCGAGCAGAGTCGGTGGTGAAGGGACGGAGCACCGTGGCGTCGAGCGCGATAACGAGGAGCACGATCGCTGCGATCAGGCCGATGCGGAGCAGGAGGCCAAGTGGCAGCCAGGGCCGGCGGGGTGATGGTGCGGGCGGCGTCGGGGCAACAGGGAGTTCGGCCTCTTCCCGTCCCCGGGCGAGCACGTAGGTCGGGCAGCTGCGGTGATTGGCGGTCAGGCAGAAGAGCCCTTGCTGCACGCGTGCGATTTCGCTCGGCTTTCCGCTGGCATAGCAGCGATGTCCCGGCCAGGGGATCGACGTCCGCGTCCAGCGATCGTCCTCGTTGCCGAGATAGTCGCAGGGGCGGTCCCGGTCGCTAGGCGTGGGCACTATCGTCTCCGGCCGTGAAGCAGGAGCAGCACGGCCACCGCCCCTGCTCCGAGCATCAGCGGCCAGCCTGGCAGGGAACTCCCGCCATCGCCGGTGCGGGGAAGAGAGGCCGGCGGGGGAGGGAGTGGCACGTTCGCAGCGGGTGGTGGGCGCTCGGTTGTGGCGCCACTAGGAGGCTGGGCACCCCCTTCGGCAAGCGGTGGAGCGGCCACGCCAGGCAGGCCACCCGGCAGCTGGTTCGGCTGCAGCGGCGAGATCGCAATCGCGACCGGGTCGGGGTCGACACGGATCACGGCAAGGACCTGCTCGCTCGTCACATCCAGGGCAGTGACCGAAGCATCCCGCCCGTTGACGACATAGAGGACCTTGCCGTCCGGTGTGATCGCGAGAGCCAGAGGGCTACGACCGACGGCGATCGTCGTCCGTACTCGGCGCTCGAGGAGGTCCAGGAAGGAGACGGTGTGCTCAGCTGCGTTGGCGATGTACGCCTGGCGCTGGTCGGGAGCGATGGCGATCGCGCTCGGCCGGCGCCCGACCGGGATAGTCGCGATCACCTCCCGCCGGGGGACATCGATCAAGCTCACCGAGTCGCTCTCGCTGTTGGCGACGACCGCGAGCGAGCCAGTCAGCGCGAGTGCGCTCGGTCCCTTCCCAACCGGGACGGTGGAAACGATGCGGCCGGAGACATCGAAGATGGCGACCACCCCCTCGCTGGGAATGCTCGCCAACAGCTGCGCCCCGCCGGCCGCGAGGCCGAGCGCTCCCGGCGGGGCGGTGGTCATCAGCGTGCCGACGCGGGCGCCCGTGGCGGTATCCATCACAAAGACCTGGTTGCTTGTGGCGCTCGCGATGTAGAGGTAGCGATTGGCCGGGTCGAGGGCGAGGGCACCGGGCGGCCCCCCAGCCGGATAGGTCTTGACGACCGCGTCGATCGGCGCCTCAATGACGGAGACTGAGTTCGAGCCGCGGTTGGCCACGTAGGCATTGCGGCCATCGCTGGCATAGACCACCGCCCGCGGCTCGCTCCCGACATCGATCGTGGCCAGGACAGTGTTCTGGGTGGCTGAGAGCACGCTGATGGTGTTGCCTGTCGCGTGGGCGAGGTAGATGGTGCCCACCCCGTTCGCCTGGGCCGGTTGCCCACTAGGCAGGAAGCCAAGCAGCGCGGCGAGTAGGAGGGGAAAGAGCCAGCGGCGCACGGGCATTCACCTTGCGAGAGTGCAGCCCGATCCTAGGGGTGAAGGGCAGAAGGCCCAATCAGGGAAACCCCGAAACTCCCTGCCAGCTCCCCCGACGCGTCCAGGCGGCCAGCCTTTCGTCGGTTCGGCTGTGCTATACTTCGCGGCGGCGACCGGTCGAGAGAGCGGGCGTCGTCTTGCCTAGGCATGAGCTGGTAGTCCGGGGCGCCTTCCGTGTTCAGCCCGATCAACAGCCTGCTCGGCTTCTTCTCCCACGATATCGGGATCGACCTCGGCACCGCCAACACCCTCGTGCTAGTCAAGGGCAAGGGGGTGGTGATCAACGAGCCGTCGGTGGTCGCCTACGATAAGAAGAACAAGCGCGTCCAGGCGGTCGGCGCCGAGGCCAAGCGGATGGTCGGGCGGACGCCCGCCAGCATTGTAGCCGTCCGCCCGCTGCGGGACGGCGTGATCTCGGATTTTGAGACCACCGAGCGGATGCTCGCCTACTTCATCGCCAAGGTCCACGAGAAGACGACCTTTATGGTGCCCAAACCGCGGGTGGTCATTGGTATTCCGAGCGGGGTGACTGAGGTCGAGAAGCGGGCTGTCCACGACGCGGCGCTCAATGCCGGGGCGCGCGAGGCCTACATCATCGAAGAACCGATGGCGGCCGCCATTGGGGCTGGCCAGCCAGTGATGGAGCCGACCGGCTCGATGATCGTGGATATCGGCGGCGGGACGACCGAAGTGGCGGTCATCTCGCTCGGCGGGATCGTCGCCAGCCGCTCGATCCGGATTGCGGGCGATGAGATGGACCAGGAGATCATCGCCTATGCGCGCCAGAAACATAACCTGCTGATCGGGGAGCGGACGGCCGAGCAGATCAAGATCCAGGCCGGCTCGGCCTATCCCCTCGAGGAGGAGATCGAGGTCACGCTCAAGGGGCGGGATGTCGTCACTGGACTCCCCAAGCAGATCGTGCTGAGCAGTGTTGAGATCCGCGAGGCGATCTCCAACTCGGTGAACGCGATCGTCGAAGCGGTCAAAGCCACGATCGAGATCACTCCCCCTGAGCTGGTGGCAGACCTGATGGAGTATGGGATCGCCCTCGCCGGCGGCGGTGCTCTCCTGCGGGGGCTTGACCAACGGCTCAGCCACGAGACGAAGTTCCGCGTCTACGTGGCGCCCGACCCCCTCTCCTGCGTTGTCCGGGGAACCGGCGCCGTGCTGGACGACCTGGACCGCCTGCGCAAGGTGCTCGTCCAGCTGCAATACACCAAGCCCCCACGCTTCGGATAGGTGGCATGATCCGCGCCCGCGCTGCGATTGGCCCCCTCCTCTGGCTGGTAGTGGCAATCATCGGCATCTGGGTGGCAAACAGCGGGCTGGCCCGACCGATCCTAGCCGCTGCCACTGTGGCCTTCGCCCCCGCCCAGCAGCTACTGACGGTGGCCGTCCAGCCGGCGGGGGAAGTCGTTCGGGCGGTACTGGATGCCAACCAGGCGCGGGAGGAGAACGACCGCCTGCGCCGCGCGGTCGAGCAGCTCCAGGCGGAGGTCGTGCGGCTGCGAGAATCGGATGTCGAGAACGAGCGCCTGCGGGCGATGCTTGACTTCCGCAAACGCAATCCTCAGTTCGACCTCACCGCGGCGCGCATCATCGCGATGGACCCCAGTAGCCCGGTCCGCGCTGCCACGATCGACCGCGGTGCGGATGCGGGCTTCCGGGAGGGGATGGTCGCGCTCAGCCCGGCCGGGAACCTGGTCGGCCGCATCGTGCAGGTCTGGCCCACGACCGCGCGCGTGCTCTTCATCGTCGATACGGCGAGTTCGGTCAACGCGTTGATCCAGCGGGCCGACTCGCGTGCGCTCGGGATCGTGAACGGGCTGCCCGGTGACCGCCTGATCATGCGCTACCTGCCCCAGCAGGAAGAGATCCGCGCTGGCGACCTGGTGGTCACTTCGGGCCTGGGGGAGAACTACCCGCGCGGGCTTTTCATCGGGCGCGTGATCGAGGTGAAACGCAACCCGGTCGACCTGTTCCAGGAGGCGCGGATCGAGCCAGCGGTGCGGTTCTCGCGCCTCGATTCCGTCCAGATCATCACCAATTTCATTGCGGCGGGGCTGGATTGACCAATCTCGTGCTGGTCGCTCTCTTTCTGCTGGGGGTGGTGCTCCTCCACGTGACGGTCCTGCCGGCGCTGCTGCCGGCCACCTTTCGACCGGACGCCTTGCTCGCCGCGACGGTCACCTGGGGAGCACTGGCGGGCTATCGGCAGGCCGTGGCGCTGGGGGTGGTCGGCGGCTTCCTTGTCGATCTCTGGAGTGACGCCCCCGTGGGGTTGAGCGGCCTGATCGTGGGGATGGTCGCCTTTGCGACGGCGCTGGGCGAGGTGCCGCTGCTGCCAGCGAACGTGCTCTTTCCGCTGGTGCTGACTTTCTTCGGTGAACTCGTAGCGCAGGGAGTACGATTCCTCCTGTTTCAGGCCATTGGGCGGCCGGTCGAGGGGAGTGAGCCGCTCCCGGCGCTCGTCGTGCTGACGGCGACCTCGACGGCCCTGCTGGTGCTCGGCTTCTACCCGGTCGCCCGGTGGTTGAGCCGACGATTAACTGGCCCACGCTTGGAGTGGTAGCCCGATGCTGACCAGCCTGGGGCAGAGCACCAAGTTCAAATCGCCGAAACGGCCCCGCCTCACGCCCGCAGCGGCCATTCGCCTCCGCTTCTGGGGCCTGCGGCTGATGGTGTTTCTCTGCTTTGGCGCGCTCCTGGCTCAGCTCTGGCGGCTGCAGATCGTCGAAGGGCGGGCCTACCAGAGCCGGGCCGAGGTCAACCGGATCCGCCTCCAGCCGATCCCGCCCATTCGGGGGGTGATCTTCGACCGCAACCTGCGCCAGCTGGTCCGCAATGTGCCAAGCTTTGTCGTGACCGTGACCCCCTTCGACCTCCCGGTGGAACAGCAGGCGCGGGTGGCCGAACGGCTGGCCAAACTGCTGAACCTGTTGCCGGAGGAGGTCGAGCGGCCGATCGCGCTCCGGCGGCTGCGGGGTGAGGTCTTCCAGCCGGTCATCATCAAATCGGGCGTCGACCAGCGGACCGCGTTCCTGATCGAGGAGAACAACGACAAGCTGCCCGGGGTGCAGGTGCGGGTCGAATCGGTGCGCCAGTACCTTGGGGGGCCGATCTATTCCCACGTGCTGGGCTATACCGGCCGCATCACCGAAGACGAGCTTCAGGAACGGCCCAACCAGGGCTACACCAGCAATGACCGCATCGGTAAGACAGGGGTCGAGCTGACGTTCGAGGAGTGGCTGCGCGGCCAGCCGGGCAAGGAGCAGATCGTCGTCAATGCCCAGGGCCGCCAGGTGGGCGAGCTGGACTCGATCGCACCGGTGCCGGGGGCCAACCTCGTTCTCACCATCGATAGCGACCTCCAGAGCGTCGTGGCGGAGGCGGTCCGCGCCACGATGGGCAACTCCACGTACGCGGTCGGGATCGTCGCCAATGTCAAGACGGGGGAGATCCTGGCCTTTGTCTCCCTGCCCGGCTACGAC
>JAILZB010000223.1 GCA_023512725.1 Chloroflexota bacterium
AGGTTGTTTTGCGGGCGCGACGGTACAGCCGGTCGATCGAAACGTCGAGTTTGCGCGACAGCGAGGATTGCTTGGCCATTAATTGGAGTCTACCTCAACCGGGCTGTGACTGGCCGTAGCCTACCCCGCCGGATGTAGCCGCCGAAAGACCGATTCCGCAATAGAGCCATGTACTCGCTGGGCGTCCTGGCCTTCACATCCTTCCTGCTGGCGTTGGTGCTGACGCCGCTGTGGCGCAATCTGTGCCGACGCTGGGGGTGGGTGGATCGGCCCGACGGCGGGCGGCGGCTGCACCGCGTGCCGGTACCGCGCGTGGGCGGCGTGCCGATCTTTGCCGCCTATCTGGGCGCGATGGCTGTGGTCGTGCTTTCGCCGCTGGCGGGCGGAGACCTCGTCCAGGCCGGCTTGCCCATGGCGTGGCGCATCCTGCCCGGGGCCGCCTTGGTATTCGCCGCCGGGCTGGCCGATGACGTGCGGGGCCTCAAGCCCTGGCACAAGCTCGTGGCGCAGTTCACCGCCGGCTACATCGTCTTCTGGGCTGGCGTCGAGATCACCAGCGTGGCCGGCTGGGCGGTGCCCGCTTGGCTGAGCCTGCCGGCGACGCTCCTCTGGCTGGCCGGCTGCTCGAACGCCTTCAACCTGATCGACGGCGTGGACGGCCTCGGAGCTGGCGCGGCCCTGTTCGCCACCATCACGATCCTGCTCGGGGCGCTGCTTCAGAACAACATCGCGCTGGCGCTGGCGACGGTGCCGCTGGCGGGGGCGCTCGCGGGTTTTCTGCGCTATAACTTCAACCCGGCCTCGATCTTTTTGGGCGACTCAGGCAGCCTGACGCTGGGCTTCCTGCTCGGCTGCTTCGGCCTGGTGTGGGGGCAGAAGTCGGCCACCGTCCTCGGCATGACGGCGCCGCTGATGGCGCTGGCGGTGCCGCTGCTCGACACGGCGATCGCCATTGCCCGGCGCTTCCTGCGCGGCGAGCCGCTGTTCAAGGCCGATGCGGGCCACATCCACCACCGGTTGCTGGCGCGAGGGCTGACGCCGCGGCGGGCGGTGCTGCTGTTGTACGGGGCCTGCGGCCTGGCGGCGACGCTGTCGCTGGTGAGCAGCCTGAGCTACGGCGAAGCCAAGGGCCTCGTCATCGTGCTGTTCTGCGCGGCGGCCTGGATCGGGGTGCAGCACTTGGGCTACGTCGAGTTCGGCCTGGCGGGGCGGATGCTGCTCGAGGGGGCCTTCCGGCGGCACCTGAACCATCAGCTGGCGCTGGCGGCTTTCGCCCAGGAGCTCGAGGCGGCCCAGACGCCGGAGGAGTGCTGGCGGGCGGTGTGCCGGGCCTCGCGCACCTTCGGCTTCACCGAGATTGAGATGCGCCTGAACGGGGACCGCTTCTGGGAGGCGCTCGGGGAGGGGAACGGCCGAGCGAGCTGGCGGGTAGAGATCCCGCTTGAAGGAGAGGGCTGGCTGCGGCTGACGCGGTGCATTGAGGCGGCGGGAGCGCCGACGGTGCTGGCGCCGTTTGCCGAGGCGATCCACCGAGGGATCGAGCGCTTCTGTCGCCGCGCCGAGGAGCCGGCGCGGGCGGCGGGGGCGTAAGCAGCGACGGATTGCCCGAGCCAAGCGTTGGCCCCGCCCGGCTCGGGTAGGGGGCGGCCGGGGCGCTGCGCGAGCGTGGCATTCGCTCCTCCGTACCACCGGCGGGCAGCCGCTTACGGCTCTCGCTGAACTCGCGCCGCTCTGGCCGCCTCCGTTTTGGGAGTGACAGGCGCGGAAGTGTGCCTGGCGCCACCACTGATTGGCCATGCTGATCCTCCACGTCGCCTCGTCCAACCAGCACGACGGGGTGGCGTTTATCTGGGCGGAGGTGGGCGGCCAGGACGGGCCGCCACGCACGCGCCAGAGCCGGTGGGGGTGGCGGGCGGGCGCCCGCGAGCATCCCGGCCAAGCCGGCCGCGATCGGCTGCGCTCGGTGCTCCCAGAGCCGGTGCTGCGGCTGGGCTCGTGGCGGTGGCGGACGGCGTGGCTGCCGAGCGACGCGGCCGGGCCGCTCCCCTCTGAAGAGCGGATCGCTCCGCTGGCGGGGCGATGCGCGGAGCGCTTGGCCCCGTGGGGCGTGCAGGTGCTGATGGTCTCGGCCGGCGGTGTGCATGAGTTGTACCAGGCCGCTCGGGGCGAGGCGAGGCCGGCATGGGAGTTCGGCGCCGAGGGCGGCTTCTGGCAGCGGGCGCAGGAGCTGGCCGGGGCGCTGGTGGTGCGGCAGCAGTTTCTGCCGGGGCTGATCGAAGCCGGAGGAGAGTGGTTTGGCGAGTGGTATCCGGTTTACGAAGCCGCGGATCGGGAGCGGATCGCGCAGCTGGCGCAGGCGATGCCGGTGGCGGCCCGAGCGCTGAACTCGGATCCCCGCCGGCCACCGGCGGATCGGCCGCACGGGGTGGTCCACAGCGTGATCCAGCGCTTGGTCGGCAGCCTCGTCAAGCGGGCACAGGTGGAGTCCGCGTTGGGGCGGAGGCTGCCGGCAGCGGCAGGTCGCCGGGCGGCCCCGTCGCTGCACGACCGCTGGGTGGAGGCGCTGTTGGTGGCCGGGACCGAGATCCGGGGAGGGAGGCGCGAACTGGTGAGCTTGGCGAACGAGACGGGCGCATGGCGCGAAGCCGTCGGGCGGCTCCCGCGGCTCGAGCGGGGCGAGGATGCGCCGGCGATCTGTCTGCCCGCGGGTGGGACAAGCTTTTGGGCGGGCGGCCAGTTGCCCGAGCCCCTGGCCTGTCCGGAAACGGCCCGCCAGCCGGCGGCGATTCTGGATCGGGTCGGGGACTTGCCGGATTGGCGGGCGAGTCGGCGGTTGCGCGACTCGCTCCTGCCGGTCTATGAAGCCGCCAGCCGGTATGCCTTGGCGTCGGTGTTTGGCCGCAAGCCGGAAGCGCGCCTAGATCGTTCGGACTGAGATCCCGCCTTGAGGTAACCGCGCATCCCTCTCGTCAGCGCGGGTTCATCCTTCCGGCAATCGGACTCCCTTCCCTTCGTTGTGACCGACGCGGCCGGAGGCATGTCCGGCACTCGCTGTCGCTACGGTACCTACAGAACCTCGACGTCTTTCTTTGCTGTGGAAACTTTGTGTCATCCTATCTGTATGCCGAGACCGAGCAAACTCGAGCCGTTCATCTTACAAGCCGCGTTGCATGCCTTGGAGCACCAGCGCGAGCGAGTCAACGAGCAGATCGCCGCCATCCGGGCCGTCCTCGGCCGGCGCCCGGCAGCCGAAGCCGCGGCGAGCCAGAGACGGCCGCGACGCCCGCTGAGTGCCGCGGCGCGGGCGCGCATTGCCGCGGCCCAGCGGCGGCGCTGGGCCGAGTTCCGCCAGCAGCGCCAGGCGCAAGCCGAGGCTTCGCAGCCCCGCCGGAAACGCGGCGCGGCGAGCAAGAGAGCGACGCCTCCGCAGGCCGGCGCGGAGGCTTGAAGCACACGCCGCGGTCGGCGGAAGAGCTCGTCTTGTGACCTGCTGAGCCTGCGCTCGCCGCGCGCCGTCTGGTTTTCCCCACGCTCCGGACTCCCCGCCTTGGGACTTGCGCGGCCGGAGGTGTCTCTACAGCTTCCAAGGGGCCGCATCGAGGAACTGGCGAGGAGTCAGGATCGGGATGCCGCGAAAGTCCCTCAGTTCCAGCAGGTGCCGATCGCCGCTTACAATGAACTGGGCGCCTGCCGCCAGCGCGCATTCCAGGATGCGATCATCGTCCTGGTCTGGGGCCGCGCGCACTGGCTCGTGGGGATCGACCCACCGACAAAAGCGCAACAAGGTCTCGACCACCGCGGCGATGCGATCGGGTGCCCAGCAGAACTTATCACCCAGCACCCCTCGCAGCTCCTTGATGATTGCCGGCGAGAGGTAGAGCTCAATCGTGCCGCTGACCGCGAGGTCCAGCAGCTCACTGAGGCGACCGCCGAAGTGAAGACTCGACACCAACACGTTCGTGTCGGCGACGAGACGCAAAGCCATTCAGCCAGACTGCCGCTGTCGCTGCTCCTGGCGGTACTCATGGATCAGCCACTCCACGTCAGCCGGATCCAGGCCCAGCTTCTCAGCTTGCTCCTGCCCGTACCGCTCGAGCTCCTGGAGCTCAACCTGAATCAGGTAGTAGCGTACGGCTTCCGCTAGCAGGTCGCTGACGGTCTTGCCCCGGCGTTCCGCCAGCTGCTCGATTTCTCGGAGCATACTCGGCGGCAACGTGATCGCAATATTCACTGGCATTCGTCCGCCAGTGTAGCACGACTGGGTAAGCCCCCTGGGCGTTCTCTCTCACTCCGCCTTGCCTGGAAGAATAAACAGCGCCGGATTGCGCTTCGCCATGTCGACCACGTGGGCGTAGCGCGCCGTCATGCGCGGGTCGGCGTGGCCGAGCAGCTCCTGCACGGCGCGCAGGTCGCCCGTGTGCAGGTAGCCCAGGGTGCCGGCCGTGTGGCGCAGGGCGTGATTGGAAATCCCGGGGCGCTTCAGGCCGGCGGCGCGCAGGTAGTCGTCGGTTCTCGAGCGGATGTGCCGCCGGCTGAGCCGGCCGCCACCGGCGTAGTGGTCCAGGGCGGTCAGCAGCGGCGTGCCCAGGGCGTCGGAGGCGACCGGGCCGCGCAGCGCCAGGTAGGCCTTGAGCCGCTCGGCGGTGTCGGGCCGCAGGTACACGAGCCGGTCGCGCACTTTGCCGCGCACCAGGAGCGCCAGGTGCGGGCCGCGCTCGCTGAGGTCCTCGAGGCTGGCGCGGTGCAGCTCGACGGTGCGCAGCCCGTGCAGAGCCGTGAGCGCGAGCATCAGCTGATCGCGCAGGCGCTTGAGCTGCTGGCGTCCGCTCGCCTCAGCCGGATCGGGCACCGCGGCCAACAGGCGCGCGAGTTGGTCGTCGGTCAAGTACTTGAAGTCCTCGGCCGCTCGGCGCACGCGGGGTGCGCGGACGCCGGCCACAGGGTTATCGAGGCGCAAGCCAGCGCTACGCGCCGCTTCATAGAATCGCCGCACGATGCTGAGCTTCCAGGCAATGGTGACCGGCTGGTAGCCGTGCTCGACCAGCTCGGCGCGGAAGCGCTTGATGTCGCCCACCGTCGCCGTGGCCGGATCGATGCCCCGGGCCTCGCACCAGTCCACCCAAGCGGCCACCTCGGCGCGGTAGCTGCGCACGGTCGCCGCCGAGGCATCGCCCGAGGCCACGTCGAGGCGCAGGAACTCGGCGAAGGCGGCCTC
>JAILZB010000224.1 GCA_023512725.1 Chloroflexota bacterium
GGCAGTTGGGGTGCCCGATCCTGGCGAACAGGACACGGAGGTAGTCGTAGACCTCGGTGATGGTGCCCACGGTTGAGCGGGGGTTGCGGCTGGCGCCCTTCTGATCGATCGAGATAGCGGGAGAAAGCCCCTCGATGTAATCGACGTCCGGCTTCTCCATCTGCCCCAGGAACTGGCGGGCGTAAGCAGAGAGTGATTCGACATAACGACGCTGTCCTTCGGCGTAGATCGTGTCGAAGGCAAGCGAACTTTTCCCCGAGCCGGAGAGCCCCGTCAACACAACCAGCTTCTCGCGCGGGATCTCAACGTCGATGTTCTTGAGGTTATGCTCGCGGGCGCCACGCACGATAATGCGGTCAAGCGGCATATCGCCACTCCTGGGGGACCACCCGCCTGGCGCGGGGAATGGCGGGTGAGCACTGCGTTCTCTCCAAGAGGAAATTCTACCAGAACAGACGTACGGTTCCTATCACTTGGGGAGCAACGGGGGCGGTTCTGGAGGGCACGCGGCGGTTCCTCCCCCAGCGCACCTACTTGAGGCCGGAGCGCAAGAACGCCTCGATCACGTGTCGCTGGAGGACGAGATAGAGGGCGAAGATGGGCAGACTCGCGAGGGTAGCTGCTGCCATCAGGGCACCCCACTGGCTCCCTTCCTGGGTCAGGAACATCTGGAGGCCCACCTGAACGACGCTGTTCTCTGGCCGCCGGGTCACGAGCAACGGCCAGAAGTATTCGTTCCAGCCATTGATGAAGTAGAGGATCGCAAGCGCCGCCAGAGGAGCTCGCAGGTTGGGGACGGCGACTTGCCAGAGGGTCCGCCAGCTCCCCGCGCCATCGATCATGGCGGCATCGAACAGCTCCCGGGGAAACGCCTTCAGGTGCTGGCGCATCAGAATGATGCCCAAGGCGGTTGCCAGTTGCGGCACTACCAGGCCGGGCAGGGTATTCAGCCAGTTCAGCCGCGAGAGCAGGACATAGTTCGGCACCATTGTGACCTGAAAGGGGATCAGCCAGGTTCCCAAGAAAAGGAAAAACAGGAGGCGGTTCCCGGGGTACTCCCAACGGGCGAGCGAGTACCCCGCGAGCAGTGAGATGAGCAAGTGCCCTAGCGTTACTAGCGTCGCCATCAGCGCGGTGTTCACCAGCATCTGCCCGAGTGGGATGTTCGACCAAGCGAACTGGTAATGCTCGAGCGAGGGATGCTGGGGAAGAAGGGTGGTGGCATAGATCTCGTTCTCGGGCCGGAAGGACGTAACCACCATCCAGTAGATCGGAAAGAGCGAGATGAACGTCAGCAGCGCGAGAGTGAGGTGGGCGAGCAGACGGTTGAGCAGGTGTGGACTAGGCATCGTAGAACGAGAAGCGGTCGATGAGCCAGACGGCTGCTGCTGCCACGAGCGCAAAGCCGGCAAAGAAGAGGACGGCAGCCGCGGAGGCCCAGCCGACGTTGAAATTGCGGAAGGCGAACTGCCAGAGCAGGTAGTACAGATTGGTGGTGGCATCCTGGGGTCCGCCCTGCGTCAGCACGTTGACCAAGGGAAATACCCACTGGGCACCTAGGAGCACGGTCATCATTACCAGGAAGGTGATCGTTGGCGTAAGGAGGGGGAGGGTGATTGACCACCTGAGACGCCAGCCGGAGGCCCCATCGACGCGCGCGGCATCGAGGTACTCCCTGGGAATGTTCGCCAACCCCGCCGAGATGATCAGGTAGGAAAAGCCCAGCAACCCCCAGCCGGTGATGGCAATGATGGCGGGGAGGGCCAGCAGTTCATCGCGGAACCAGTTGACGGCCGGGAGCCCGAGCGGTTGCTGGACGAGGGTGAAGAGCACACCCTGGCTCGGGTGAAGGATCCAGCGCCAGACCACTGCGACGACGACCGGCGCCATCAGCACGGGCGCAAAGATGCAAGCCCGGTAGACCCCTCGCAACGGGCCACCCACGCCGGTCGTGAGCAGCGCAAGAGCAGCCGGCAGCACCACGGTGAACGGTAGCAGACCGAGGACGGTCAGGATCGTATTGAGGAGGGCACGCCCGAGTTCTGGGAGCGCGAGCACCTGCAGGTAGTTAGCGAAGCCAACGAACTCGCGCGGGCGACTGGGTAGGAGATTCCAGCGGTAGAAGGAGAGTTCAACTGTCTGCAGCAGCGGCCAGTAGACCCAGGTCGCGACGACAAGCACTGCCGGGATGAGGTACAGGTATGGCACCATTCCCCCCCACCAGCGCGACCACCGGATGGCGCCCCCCAGCCGCACGCGGCCACTGGGAACAGCGACTGCCAAGCGCCTGCCAGCAAGCTTCCGCTCGACCGTCATTGGGACCGGCCTGCCACGATAACGGCACGGGTGGAGAATCGGTACTCGGCCACCAAGCGCTGCTCGCTGGGGAGCACCACACTGTTGACGATCAGCATCCCGTCACGCACCGTTCCCAAGTTGAAGCCGGCGCCGGTAACCATCCGTCCACCATCACGGGTCGAGGGGTCTCCCAGGAAGGCGGTTGCGGTAGCGGTGAAGGCGGTCGTCCCGGCAAAGGGTGCCGCGGCTGCCACATGGGTATGCCCGCTGAGAATACCAAGTACCGGTCGCCCGCGGACCCGCTCGGCGAGAGCCGAGCGGTCGCGTAAGATCAGTTCTTCCTCTCCCAGGCGGCTCACCCCACGGTGAACGACCGGATGGTGGACGACCAGCAGGTTCCCGCGCGGGGCTGGGGTTGCAAGCTCGCGCTTGAGCCAGGCAAGTTGCTCTTCCCCCAGCCACCCACCTGCTTCGCCAGGCACAAGCGAGTCCAGAACGATAATCCGGAGGTCCTCGACCCACTGGCTGTAGGCGTAGGGGCGCTCGCCATCGTCTTCGCCGAAGAAGACCTGGCGGAAGGCCCGGCGGTCGTCGTGGTTCCCGAGGGCAAGCACCACGGGAACGCCGAACGGGGCGAGCGTTTCGGCAAGCAGTTCCTGCAGGGCATGATAAGTCGCCGGGCTGCCCTGGTGGGCCAGGTCGCCGCTGATGACGATGAAGGCCGGGGCAAGGTCCATCCGCCGGAGTTCAGCGGCGACGGCGCGCAGGTTCACTGCCGGGTCGACCTGGCCGAAGAGGAGCTCCTCGGGGCCAGCGGTCAGGTGAAGGTCACTGAGGTGGAAGAAGACGAGTTCTCGCATGGCTCCTTGCTCTCAGCGTGGCATCAGCTCCTGGGCGCGGGCCTGAGCCTCGCGCCAGGCCCGATCGGGGTCAGCGCCCTGGAGGACGACAGCCTGCTGGGTCTTGAGGAAGAGGTCGCGGATCTGGACGTGGTTATCGCCGGGATAGGAGATGCTCGGCTCGAGGCCGTCCAGCTGCTGGAGGTTAGGGAGGATCAAGCTGCTCTGGGCCCAATCCTTGAGGTACCGCGGGTCGTTGATCAGGCTGGTCCGTAGCGGGAGGTAGCCCATATCGCGGGTGATGATCACGTAGGCCTCGGGCGTGGTAAGGAATTTCATCAGCTCCCAGGCGGCCCGCTGCTTGCGGGGGTCGCTGGCGAGGATACCCAGTCCGGCGCCCGAGTTGACGGGCTTCACCGGCTTCGTACCAAAGGCGGGCATCCCCGCCGTCCGGAGTTCCCAGCGGTTGCGGGCGGCAGCGATCAGGCGCGCCTGGTAGGCGCTCGTATCGAGGTACATGGCGAGGTTGCCAGCCGCGAAGGTATCGAGCGCTTCCGCGCCGGTTAGGCGAGCGTGGACGCCGCTTGTTACGAGGTCCTGCCACATCCGGTAGGTATCGATAAACGCCGGCTCACCCCAGAGGGTGCGTCGGCGGTCTTCGCTGACCAGCTGGCCACCGTTGCTGAAGACGAGGCTCTGGGCGCACCAGTCGAGTTCCAGGCAGGCAATGTAGAGGGCGGGCTTGCCGCTCTGGCGGGCGATCTGCAGGCCCTGCTGTTTGATCTCGTCCCAGGTTGTCGGCGGCCGGTCGGGGTCGAGGCCGGCCTGACGGAAGAGGTCGGCGTTGTAGAAGAGGGTCGGCGTGCTGAACACCCAGGGGAGACCGAAGAGCTGACCCGCGCGGCGGGTGAGGGCGAGTGCTCGGGGATGGAAGGGGAACTCCCCACCAAGGTGGGCGCTCAGCTCTTCGGGTGGCACGATCTGCTCGAGGGGCTTCGGAGCGATGTTCTCTACTACCAGGTCCCACTCGCGCAGGAGCAGCATCGCGAGGTCGGGCGGGTCGCCGGCGGCGAGCTGCGCGCGGATGCTGGGAACGATCTCCTGGCTCGGGGTGGCTTTGGTCTCCACCCGGATGTGGGGGAAGCGCTGGCTGAACTGATCGAGCAGCTGGAGCTGGGCCTCACGGTTCGGGCCCGCGGTGGCCAGCAAATAGCTCTCGAAGCGGATGGTGATGGGCTGATCCGGCGGGAGCGGGTCAGGATAGCGGCTGACCGAGCCGGGCGTCGGGGTGGTGGAGGCGGCGGGGAAACAGGCGCTCAGGAGCACGACCGGTCCGAGGAAACGGGCCCACCGTGCCAGCAGCGGTAACCACTTGAGCATTCGGCTCCTTTCACTGGCTACTCCAGGAGTAGCGACCGCAGGCCAGCGAGTTCGGCCGGGGTGAGGCCAGCGGCTACAAGGTAGCTCTCGGCGCCGCCATAGCGGTGCTGGAGCAGGTCCAAGGTGTCGAGCATCAGGGCGGGTGGGCAACCGAGGAGGGGAAGGTACGCTTCCCAGGCCATCCCCGCCCGGAGGGCCCGCTGGCGTGCTTCTTCCCAGTACGTGCCCCGCAGGCACGCGCCGCTCAAGGCGTAGTCCTCCGCAATGATCGGGGCGGGAACGCCAAGGGCAGCCAGCAGCACCGCCACGGTGAGGCCAGTGCGGTCCTTGCCCGCCGTGCAGTGCACGAGCGCTGGCCCTTCCTGCAAGAGGGCGCGATAGACCGTTACCAGCCGGGAGCCGGCGTGCGCCAGGATGGTGTGGTACACCTCTGGCAGTGTCCGAACTCCACTCGGCAGGTCATCGTCGATCAGGGGGACCGCTTGCCGCACCAGCCCGACCCGGGCGAAGCAGTAGGGTGCCTCGGCTGCCTCGTGCGGCCGGCGGAGATCCACGATCAGCCGGATGCCGAGGTGGGCCAGAGCCTGCTGGCCCACTTCATCGAGGCGGTGGGGGCTATCCCCGCGGAGCACCACGC
>JAILZB010000225.1 GCA_023512725.1 Chloroflexota bacterium
GTGCCCCTGCCGACTGCCACTAGGACCGGGACTGCAACTACCATCCCAATGCCCACGCCGACCTCGACCGCAACTACCACTCCACCCCCACCCGCACTGCGAGATCCCGTTGGTCAGCAACGGTGCCTTCAGCTAGGGGCTTGATGGCTGGGGAGCCGGCCAACGCTACAATCTCCCCCTCGCCCGCTGGGATAGCATCATTGGCTCCGGCTCAGCCTATTTCGAGCCGTACGCTCGCCAGCTCGGCTAGCAGTGCACCGTGCCGTTCAATGCGGTGAGTGGCGTCCTCCGCGCCTACGCCCGGGTGTCCTCGACCAAGTTGCTCTACGCCTCCTACCCCGACCTCCTAGGGATCTTCCTCTACAGTGTCCCCTGACTCCACCGGTCAGGAACTCGGCCTTCTCGGCATGATCTCGTCCACCACGCGCGACACGTGGCTTTACAACTCGATAATCGTGGATCTCCTCCCCTATCGTGGCGCAACTCTGAGCCTGGAGATCTACTCCGCGGTCGATATCCGCTCCTTGGGGCTTTCGTGATTCTGGGTGGACGGTGTCAGCTTCAGCTCGCGGTGCTACTAACGACCGGACATCCTGTGTGCCGTGCGGGAGTACCCTGGAGGTGCCCAGGTGTCTCTTCAAACCTGAGCGTGGGGCGGGAAGCTGGGAAGCCCTCGCGTCACCGCCTCCCTCGCTCTCGCCATGAGCAGGCCAGCGGGGAAGATGAAGGGCGCTGAACGGGCTGGGCCCGGGCTGTCGAGCAGCAAGCCCGCCAGCTGCTTCCCAGCTCACCCTGCGCCGGTGGCGGAGCCGGAGCAGCCCTCAGCACTCCCGGTGCGGGAACGGTCCAGGGGGCGCAGGACCAGGAGGACGGAGAGCGGCGATACCATCAGTGTTCTGCATCACCTGCGGGCGGAGAACCCCGCTGCGGCCACCTTCTGCTTCGCCTGCAGAGAACTGATAGTCCGCGGACTGGAACGTGCCGAGCAGCCGCGAAGCAGCAGGCGCACGACCGCTGAGACCCCCTCCGCGAGGCCCGAGGAAGCGCTACGCTCGGCGCCGGTGCCCCCGGGTGACCTGCTCCGAACGCTCGTGGGCTTATTCTTCATCGGGGTCAGCATCGCCGGAGGGGGGATCGCCGAGCTTCTGGATGCATTCGGAACGCTGATCGCAGCCTATCTGTTATGGGGCATCCCCGGCGCGGTCGGGTCCTTCGTGCTCTTCCCCCTCGCGGCGGTCGGCCTGCCCCTGCTCCTGGGCTTGCAGTACGGAGAGTGGCGGCCTCTTCTCGGGCCGCTGGCCCTCGCCGCCGTCAGCGCCCTCGGCTACCGCCTCGGCACCGTGATCGTTGGTCGTCGTGAGCCGAGCAGTGGAGTAGTCACGGCTGGCATGGTGGTCGGGTTCATCGGGCTTTGGCTCTGCTGGGTCTACCTCTCGCTCCTCGCCGGTGCAGTCGAACTCGTCGACCCTGATGGAATAGCCCGGCCACTGCTCACCCCCTAGGACGCCAGCGCGCAGGGGGCGCACGGAGCGAGCTGCCACCTGCGGGCCTTAGACGTTGCGGCAGCCGCCAGTTTCGCGGGCGCGGTCGGAGCAGCCGGCGCTGGTGATGCGGCGAGTGGGAAAGCAGGCATCCTCCAGCAGCGCCAAGCAGCCCTGGAGTACCATCAATGCCAGCGGAGGTGTGGAATGCGCCGGAGTACCGACCGGATCCTGACAACGCACACAGGCAGCCTGCCGCGTCCCCCGCAACTCGTTCAGCTGCTCTACGCCCGCGAGCGCGGCGACTCCGTCGACGAGGCGGAGTTCGAGCAGGCCGTCCGTCTGGCCGTCCGCGACGTGGTCGCGCAGCAGGTCGCCGCTGGCGTGAGTGTGGTGAACGATGGCGAGATGAGCAAGGTCATGTACTCGACCTACGTCGCCACCCGCGTGACCGGCTTCGAGGGTGAGGCAAAGGAGCCGCCAGCGGGCGCCCTCGACCTGGACGAACACCCGGAGTGGACCCAGCGCATGTATGCCCTGCGGAGCAGTGGCGCGCCGGGAGTGGCCCGCCGCCCAGCGTGCACCGGCCCGATCCAGTACTGGAACACTGCTGCCGTCGAGCGCGATATCGCCAACCTCAAGGAGGCGCTGGTCGGTCAGCCGGTCGCCGACGCCTTCCTGAGCGCAGCGTCTCCGGGAGTGGTCTCGATCTTCCTCGAGAACCAGTACTACCCCAACCACGAGGCCTACGTCTTCGCCCTCGCCGACGCGATGAAGACGGAGTACGACCTGATCGCGCGCTCCGGCCTCACCCTCCAGATCGATTGCCCGGACCTCGCCATGGGGCGGCACAGCAAGTGGCGACGGCTCTCCTTCGAGGAATTCCGCCAGGTGGCGGCCACCAACGTGGAGGCGCTCAACCACGCCCTGCGTGATATCCCTCCCGAGCAGGTGCGCATTCACCTCTGCTGGGGGAACTACGAAGGCCCCCACACCCACGACGTGCCGCTGCGCGACATCCTCGACCTGGTCTTCCGCGTCCGCGCGACCGGCATCTCCTTCGAGGCAGCTAACCCGCGCCACGCCCACGAGTGGGCGATCTGGGAAGAGATCTCCCTGCCGGAGGGGAAGGTGCTGATCCCGGGCGTGCTGGACTCCACCACCAATTTTGTCGAACACCCGGAACTCGTCTGCCAGCGGATCGTCCAGTTCGCCCGCCTCGTTGGTCGTGAGAATGTCATCGCGGGTACCGATTGTGGCTTCTCCACCGCTGCCGGCGCCATGAACGTGGTGCCCTCCATCACCTGGGCGAAGTTTCGCGCCCTCAGCGAAGGCGCAGCGCTCGCGACCCGCGCGCTCTGGGAGTGAAGGCAGCGCGCGACCAGCAGACCCCTGGGGGGGCACCGCTTGCGCCGAGCGAGCCCTCGCGGGCTACCCCGGGCGCGCCTGGAGCACCATTCGCACGCCGTAGCGCGGCCGCAGGGTGACCACTGGGAGCACCTCAACCGGGTGGCCAGGCACCAGCCGGAGCTGCCAGCGCTGGGCAATGGTCGCGAGCACGAGCGTGGCCTCCAGCCACGCAAACCCCTCGCCGAGGCAGAGCCGGGGCCCACCGCCGAAGGGAAAGTAACTGAAGCGGGGGCGGTCGGCAGGCGCTCCGGGCGCGAAACGGCTAGGGTCAAAGCGGAGCGGGTCGGGCCAGTAGCGCGGGTCGCGGTGCAGCACCCACTGGCTCATCAGGATGATACTCCCAGCCGGGGCGGTCACCTCACCCAGCGGGTAGTCCACCGTAGCGCGGCGACCGATCGCCCAGGCGGGCGGGTAGAGCCGCATCGCTTCTGCCAGCACCTGGCGGGTGAAGACAAGGCGCGGCACGTCCGCCGCAGTGGGCAGCCGACCACCCAGCACCGTATCCAGTTCCTCCTGGAGCGCCGCCTCGACCTCCGGGTGCTGAGCGAGCAGATACCAGGTCCAGGCCAGGGCGTTCGCGGTCGTCTCGTGGCCGGCAAGGAAGATCGTCAGCGCTTCGTCCCGGGCCTGGGGCTCGCTCATCGCCCCGCTGGCGACGGCGCTCAGGAGCAGGTCGAGGAGGTCATCGCGCTCTCCCGGCTGCGGCCGGCTCCGGAGCAGCCGGGTGATGATGGCATCGAGCTGAGCGCGGGCCGCGCGCCAGGTTCGGGCGGGCCCCACCGGCAGATGGTCAAGCAGGTCAGCAAAGGGGAGGGTGACGAGATCGAAGGTGGCCATCAGCTGGGTGAGGGCCGCGCTCACCTGGTCCGCCGTTTCCTCGACCTCCGCACCAAACAGCGTCTCCCCCACGATCGCGATCGTCAGCCGCCGGAGTTCAGCTTCCAGCTCGAGGATGGTGCCATCCTCCCAACGGGCGGCCCAGCGCGCCGTGCGCGCAACCATCGCGTCGGCTGCCCGCTCCAGCCGCTGGCGATGAAAGGCCGGCTGGATCAGGCGCCGCTGGCGGCGATGCAGCTCTCCCTCGCTGGTGAGCAGTCCCTCGCCCAGCACCCGCTTCGCCACCTGCAAGGCTCGCCCCTTCGTGAAGAGCGCGTGGTCGGTCACGAGCACCCGCTCGATCAGCAGCGGGTCGTGAAGGAGGAACAGGCGCTGGCCGAGCAGCCGCAGCTCCACCACCTCGCCGTATTGCCGCACGATCTGCTCGATCGTCTGGGCGGGATTGCGACGGGCCTGGAGCAAGCGCAGGCCCACGCGGAGGGGACGGGTGGCTACGGTCATCGGCACCTCCAAAACTGAGAGCGCTATCAGTGTAGAGGGGAGGGAGGAAACACCGCTAGCGGCGGCTGAGCAGCGCCAGGCCCACGACCACCCCGAGCACCCCGCCGACCACGCCGCCCCCGCAGAGGAACACCGGGCTTGCCCAGAGCCCAACCGCGAGCCCACCTCCGCGCCCGCCCGTGAGCAGCTCGGGGAGGAGCACCCCCAGGCCGCCGCAGAGCAATGCCCCTAGCAGCACGCCACCCGTTGCCGTCAGAAGGCCGGCCAGAGAGGCCTGCCGCTCACTCATGGCCGGCCTCCGAGGCAGCGGCGGCGAGCAGCATGCCGATATATCTTGACAGGACGCGATTCATCGGGTATCCTGAGCGCACGGGGGGAAAGGAGAGACCGATGGAGCAGCCGTTCGGGGGAGCATTCTTGTTCGGGTCTGGCTGGGGGACGCGCCCGGGGCGAGGGTGGGGTGGGCGGCGGGCCAGCCGCATCTTCGAGAAGGGCGACCTCAAGTACGTCATTCTTGACCTGATCAAGGAGAAGCCGTGTCATGGCTATGAGATTATCCGCGCCCTGGAAGAGCGCTTCGGTGGCTTCTATGCTCCCAGCCCCGGTGCGGTCTACCCCACCCTGCAGTTACTCGAAGACCTGGGGTATGTCACCGTCAGCGAGCAGGATGGCAAGAAGGTCTATACCATCACCCCGGCGGGTCGCCAGTTCCTCGCCGAGCGCGCTGAGGTCCTGAACGATATCCACGCGCGCTTCCAGGGGTGGTGGGGCGCGCCCGCTGACCCCGACCTCCGCGCCGTCTGGCGCGACCTCAAAGAAGAGATCGCTGGCTTCGGGCGGCTGTTTGCTGCCTCGGCTACGATCGCGCATCAGCCC
>JAILZB010000226.1 GCA_023512725.1 Chloroflexota bacterium
CTCCAACACCGACGCCGGGGTTGTGGTTGCCGCCGAGCGTCGGTGATCCGAACGCGCCGGTCCCGACCCCAGCGCCGCCGGTGATTCTGCCCGCGCCGGAACCGACGCCCACCCCAAGGCCGGCGCCGTCTCCCTGGTGGCCACCAGAACCGTGGCCGACCGCGACGCCGACGCCATCGCCCATGCCGAGGCCGACTCCTACGCCGACCCCATCCGTCGAGCCGACGCCGCTGCCAACGACCGAACCGACACCGGAGCCGACCCCATCCGTTGAACCGACGCCGCTGCCAACGACCGAACCGACACCGGAGCCGACCCCGACCGAGTCAGTGGAACCGACGCCGACCGTGAGCGAGACTGCCACGGAGCCGCCAGCTGCGTCGCCGACACCGACCGAGGAGGGGACTGAGTGAGCGGCCTGCCGGCTGAAGACCAGACGGGAACAGCGCTGGTGGATCTCCATTGTCACGTGCTCCCGGCCGTCGATGACGGTGCGGTGTCTCTCGGGGAAGCGCTGGCGATGCTGAGCGAGGCGGTCGATGCCGGCATCTGCCTCGTCGTCGCGACCCCGCATAGCGATCGTTGTCCACCGGAGAGCGCTCGGGCGGCGGTCGCCGAGCTCCGAGCACAGGCGGCTGCCGCGGGGCTGGGGGTGGAGCTCGCTGTCGGTGCGGAATGTCCGCTCGACGTTGAGCTGATGCCAGCCTGGCAGGCTGGTCGAGTACTCCCGCTCGCCGGTTCGGCCTATCTCCTCGTCGAGTTGCGGGCCGGTTTTTTCTGGTCACCCGCGGTGAGCGACCTTCTCTACCGACTCCAGCTCGAGGGTGCGATCCCGGTGCTCGCGCATCCGGAACGAATCCCGGCTGTCCAGCAGGACCCCTCGCTCCTCGAGCCGCTGGCGCGCTCGGGGATCGTCCTGCAAGTGAATGCCGGGTCGCTGCTCGGCCGGTACGGCAGCCGGGTGCGTCGGACGGTGGAAACGCTGGTCGAGCGCGATCTCGCGCACATCGTGGCCAGCGATGCGCATCGGGTTGGGGAGCTGTGCGAGCTGCCGCGAGCGCTCGACCGGATTGCGGAGCTGGTCGGTCAGGAGACCCGGCAGGCCATGATCGCGCGGGCGCAGCAGATCGCCCGCGGTCTGCCTGTCGATCTTCCTGAACCGCGCACTCGGCGCCGCCGGCCGCTGCTCGTGCGCTGGTTCAGGCGCTGAGCTTCACTGCCCTTCCCGCCAGAGCAGGTAGTGCAGGCCGATATTCCCGAGTTCGACCTGCCAGCCGGGCGGGTTGTCGGGCGTGTAGGTGAGAACGCGGCGCTCGAAGACCTGCACCAGCACCCACTGCGCTCGGCCATCGACGCGAACCCGAACCCAGTAGGCCTCGGTGATCGGAAGACCGGTAACGAAGAAAAGCGGTGCGAAGAGCTGGGCATGGCGGTAGCTCCCGTTTTCGTAGACCAGTCCCTGACGATTGAGGAACTCCCAGAAAGGGCTGGCGATGGTGTGGTTCGTCTCGGGAACGTAGTAGGCAGCGGTGACTCCGCCGGGCCCGTCCTGTGTCATCCGGCCGTTCCGGTCGACGACGGCTCGGATCTCGCTGCCGACCGGGAGCGCTGGCTTGTCGAGAAGGGTGCTGAAACTGGCGTAGGTGGGAGCAGTGGGATCGTCGAGGTCACCGGCGATCGGGATGGTGGCTGGTGTGTGGTGTTCGAAGCGATCGTTGCTCACCTGCACGTTCCCGGTGACGAGTTCCCACGCCAAGAGCCCGGTGGTGACGAACCAGGGAGCGTTGCGATCGCCGTTCGGGTCGTTGATCTCCATCCGTGCCTTGTCGAAGTACTGCACGAGGCGCTGGCCGTTCCCGTAGGGTTCGTAGCGAGCACCGGTCCGCGGTAGCCCCCAGACCCAGCTGCGGCTCACCCGGTTCTGGAGGACGGGAAGACCGGTCCTCTGCCAGAGATGCAGGAAGGCGGGATCGCCGACCCCGCTACCGAGGCGATAGGCAGTGGTCTTCTCGCGCGTGATGTCGAGATAGCGCGTGCCGTAGGTCCGGCTCGGCTCGATCTGGCTCCCTTCGTACCATTCGTTCCAACTGGTGATGACGATCGCTTGCGGCTGGTAGGTGAGCGCAGCATCCCAGGTGGCTCGATAGTAGGCACCATCTTCGCGATCGCGAGCACGACCACCTCGAACCGCTCGGTCGTCGTAGCCGGGCATGACGGTCGCGATGAACGGCTTCTGTGTGCCGTGGCTGGAGTTATAGGTGGACAGGCGCCGGGCATAGGAAGCCATCGCGAATCCGGGTGCAGACTCCCAACTGATGTCGAAGTACTGGAGAGCATCGAAGATGTCCAGATACGCGAAATCGTCGCCACCCCCGAGCCAGAACTGCTGCCGATCGGGATCAGTTGCCGCGCGGAGACGCTGAAAGGCAGCGACGCTCGTATCCCCCGGCAGGATCTGACTCGACCAGAAGACGAGGATCGGGCGGCCGTCGCTCCAGCGCAGGTAGCCAGGATGGTTCATGAGCGCGGTTACGGCCTGGATGTTCGCTACGACATCGTCGAAGGTGGGCATCTGGGTTGCGACCGGATCGATACTGATCGCGACTCCAAACCCTCCTTCGTCCGCCGCGAGCTCGATGAGGAGCGGGCAGTTGTAGCGCCAGGTACAGATGAACCCATCGATTCCGGCTGCTTTGGCCTGGCGGATTTGCCGGCGCATCGTCGCGTCATCGTAGGAGTTGTAGAACTCCGGCGGGAGATCGGCGGTCTTCTGCCAACTCTCCGGTCCCGCGTACCAGCCGTAGTACCAGGCGAGGACCGGTCTGATCGGCGTGAAGGCGTGTGCCGACCGGGCCGAGGGAAGCATCGCCAGAAGGGGGAGCGGGATGAGCAAGGCGACGAGAAGCCAGCGGACTCCGGGTGCTGCGACCATCGATGCGTCCTCCATCGTCGCGACGGGTAGCCGCCACGCAGCGTGCGACCTCGAGAAAAGAGATCGGCAAAACTCCTCCGCCGGTGCAGTGGTGATGGCGTGGGCGAGTACCGTTTGGTATAGTTCATGTAACGATAGACTCGTTCAGTATGAGAAGGGTCGAGTGTGCGGTGACGGGATGGGTGAAGCCACTGCGGCACTGGCGAGCGGAACGGGCGCTCGGGCTGAAGGAGCTGGCCGCGCGCGCCGGGGTGAGTCACTCGACCATCCTGCGCATCGAGCGGGGGCAAACGCTGAGCCAGCCGCGGGTCTACCGCAAGTTGGCGCAGGCTTTGGGGATCGAGCCGCTGCAGATCGCCGAGTACCGGCGACTGATGGGAATCGAGGCGGAGGAGGAACGGGATGGGAAAGAAGCGGGGCCACGGTGAGGGGACGGTTTACCAGCGGAGTGACGGTCGCTGGTGTGCGCAGCTGGCCGTCGTCTTGCCCGACGGGCGGCTGGTGCGCCGGACCGTCTACGGGAAGACGCAGCGGGAAGCGCGGGAGAAGCTCGACCGCCTGCGGTCGCAACTCGCGAGCGGGCTCGCACTCGACGGTGGGCGTGTCCGGCTGGCTGACTACCTTGCCGAATGGCTCGCCGCGCAAGAGGGCCGCCTGCGCCCGCGTACGCTCCACCGCTACCAGGAGCTGGTCGCCTACCAGGTCGTCCCGTTCCTCGGCAGCTTGCGGCTCGACCAGTTGACGCCGTCGGGAGTGGAGCGCTGGCAACGCGCGCTCGTCGAGCAGGGGCTCTCGGCGAAGACGGCCGAGCACGCGCGGGCCGTGCTGCGCCGGGCGCTCGCCGATGCCGAGCGAGATGGCCTCGTCGCCCGCAACGCGGCCCGGCTGGCTCGGCCGCTGGCTGTCCCGCGCCCGGTCGTGAGCTGCTGGACGCGCGAGGAAGCGCAGCGCTTCCTTACGGCGACGCTCGAGCACTGGCTGTGGCCGCTCTTTGCGCTGGCGCTCGCGACCGGCATGCGCCAGGGGGAACTCCTCGGGCTCTCGTGGGAAGACGTGGGTGACGACACGCTCCTGGTGCGGCGGCAGCTGCAGCGGATCGACGGTCGCTACCAGCTCGTCCCGCTCAAGACGGAGCGCAGCTTGCGGGAACTCCCGCTCTCGCCGCTGGCGCGGGAAGCGCTGGCCGTCCAACGTGCCCAACAGGCCGAGTGGCGGGCCACGCCGCTCTGGGACCCAACGAAACCGGGTGCGCAGTGGCAGCTCGTCTTCACTAGCCATGCCGGGAGTCCGCTGATCGGACGCGACGTCGCCCGCAGCTTCCAGACGCTGGCGGCGGCAGCTGGTGTTCCGGTCGTGCGCTTCCACGACCTGCGCCACACGGCCGCGACGCTCCTGCTCGAGCAGGGGGTCGACGTCGCGACGGTGAGCCGGATTCTCGGCCATACGACGATCGCGACAACGGTCGACCGCTACGGGCACTTGACGCTCCGAGCAACTGCTCCGGCGCTCGACCGGCTGGCCGGTGCGCTCCGCCCATTGCAGTAAGATTGCAGTCAATCGGAGATACACCATTCCCAGCCGCGTCACGGATATGCGTCGTGACGCGGATTTTTGCGGGATCTTGGCGGTGCCCCCAGCGGGATTCGAACCCGCGATCTCCACCTTGAAAGGGTGGTGTCCTAGGCCTCTAGACGATGGGGGCGCTTCGCGCCAATCCGCTGAAGTGTATGCATAACACCTCGGCTCTGTCAATCTCCTTCGAAGCGGGGTGATCCCTCAGCTTTTCCAGTGGCTCTTCCTTTACTGCCGTCTGCCGCTTTACACTAGAGCAGCGTGATAGGTTCTCGCGATGAACTGGCGCGTAAAACAAAAAGCAGAGGAATGCGATGGTTCGGGTGCTTCGTGATCGCCGAATCGTGCTTGGTGTAACGGGAAGCATTGCAGTGTACAAAGCGCTCGACTTCGTGCGACAGCTGACTCAGGCTGGTGCGCAAGTCGATGTCGTTATGACTGAGGAAGCTCAAGCTTTTGTCACTGCGCTCACGTTCCAGAC
>JAILZB010000227.1 GCA_023512725.1 Chloroflexota bacterium
ACCCGAAACTGCTGCACTTCTCCTACGAACGCTACCTGGAAAACCGGCTTCGTCAGCAGATCGATCTAGCCGGGACACCGGTACGACTGGTCTTCCGTGAACGCGAGCGGGACGAGCGGGCATGAGCGAAACGCTGGCCGTCGTCGTGCTGCTGGTGGTGGGCTATCTGGTCGGTTCCTTCCCCAGCGGGGTGGTCTACGGCAAGCTTGGCCGTGGGGTCGATGTGCGGCGGGTGGGCAGTGGCAACCCGGGCGCGACGAACACGTTGCGGGCGCTTGGCTGGAAGTTCGCTCTGGCCGTTGGACTGACTGATATCCTCAAGGGGGTCCTGCCGGTGGTGCTGGCACGCCTCACCGTGGGGCTCCCCCTTGCGGAGGTGGCAGCGGCCTTTGGGGCGATCGCCGGCCATAACTGGTCGCTCGCCCTTGGCTTCCGCGGCGGGCGGGGTGTCGCCACCTCGGTCGGCACCTTTCTCGTGATTGCGCCGCTGCCGGCCCTGGTCGCCGTGCTCGCCTTCGTGCTCGTCGTCTGGCGGACCCGTTACGTCTCGCTCGGCTCGATCCTGGCGGCAGTGGTGGCCCTGCTGGCGTTTCTGGCCGGAGTGCTGCTCGGGTGGCGACCACCGGGGGAGTACTACGTCTACACCATCGCGGGCGCCCTGCTCCTCATCATCCGCCACGCGGACAATATTCAGCGGCTGCGGGCTGGGGTCGAGCCCCGGCTTGGTGAACCGCTCGGCCGCCCACGGGTGCCAGCGCCGTGATCGCGGTGGTTGGTGCCACGAGCTGGGGGGTGACGCTCGCTCTCCTCTGGTCCCGCGCGGGGCAGTCTGTCCGCTTACTCGCGCGGACGGAGGAGGAAGCCGAGACCCTGCGACGCGACGGTGAGCACCGCCAGCGGGTGCCCGGGTATCGCTTCCCCCCGACGCTCACCGTCACCGCTGACCCCACGGAGGCGCTGGCCCAGGCCGAGGCAGTGGTGCTAGCTGTCCCTTCCCAGACGATGCGAACGAACGTCCGCCGAATTGCCGGGGCGCTGGCGCCCAGCACGCTGGTGGTGAGCGCCGCGAAAGGGATCGAGATCGCCACGCGGCGGCGCATGTCAGAAGTGATCTGCGCCGAGCTGGGCGGGCACGGGGAGCGGGTAGTCGCGCTCTCGGGGCCAAACATCGGGCGCGAGATCGCAGCGGGGTTGCCAGCGGCCACGGTGGTCGCCTCGCACTATCCAGCGGCGGCTGCCCAGGCCCAGGCGCTGCTGATGGTCCCGATGTTCCGGGTTTATACCAATCGCGACCTGATCGGCGTGGAGCTGGGGGGTGCGCTCAAGAACATCTACGCGCTCGTCGCCGGCATTAGCGACGGCCTCGGGATGGGAGATAACGCCAAGGCTGGCATCATCACGCGCGGCCTGGCCGAGATGACCCGTCTGGGCGTGGCAGCCGGTGCCCAGCCACTGACCTTCGCCGGCCTTGCTGGCCTGGGCGACCTTGTAGCAACCTGCTCCAGCCCGTATAGCCGCAATCACCAGGTGGGGATCCGTCTGGCCCGGGGGCAGCCGCTCGACCAGGTGCTGCGGGAGCTCGGCCAGGTCGCTGAGGGCGTGCCGACCACCGTCGCGGCGCTTGAGCTGGCTGCCGACCTCAAGGTCGAACTCCCAATCGCCCGGGCCATGCACGAGGTGCTGTTCGCTGGTCGGCCACCACTTGAGGCAGCGCTCGGCCTGCTCGAACGCGAGCGTAAAGCGGAGTTTCCGGACTAGCTGACCGGCAGCGCGGGGAAGGCGCCACCGGTCAGCGAGCCGGCTAGGGTACCTGGTTCAGGTGGGCCTGAGGCACGAAGAGCATGACACTCGTCGCACTCGGCCGAGTGTCCGGGCCGATCGCCTCGAGGTTGGGATTGGGGTCACTCACGCCCTCAGCAACCGACTGGTCGCGGAGCGACTTCCCCGACGGGACGACTGCCTGGGTGGTCCGGAGCGTGGCGAGCGGCCTGGACCCGACGGTCCAGCGGAGCGAATAGACACTCCGCGGGGCGAAGCCTTCCACTTCGATCCAGTAGCGCCCATCCTGGGCTGCGGTGAAGACGATCGCATCAACCGTGGTGGTGGGATTGAGCGAGAACCCGAGCCTCCCCCCGGGGCCGAAGAGGTAGAGGTCGGCATCTCCCTCCAGGGTCGAGAGGGTGATCGAGATCGTCTCGCCGGCCCGCAGGTCCTGGCGGAACAGCTTCACCTGCCCGCCGCGGATGGTATCGGTCAGCGGGACGTAGTTCACCCAGTCGGTGGCGGGGCGCGAGATGTTCCCGGCGTTGTCGGAGACAAAGGCGGCCAGCCAGTGGACCCCGACGTCAGCCGAAAGCGTGAACGAGAGGCTGGTGCTGAAGGTCAGCCAGCTGCTCGTCCCAGTGGTGGTCCAGTCGCGGATACTCGGGACGAACACCTTGTCGACGATCAGCACGGAGTTCACCCCACTCCCCGCATCGCTTGCGGCAAGGTCGATCTGCACCTCGCGGTCGGGGGTGATGGCAGCCCCTCCCTCTACCTCGAAGCCGGTGATCTTGGGTGGGCTGGTATCGCCCTCGGCCGGCGGCAGGATGCGGATCATCCTCCCGGCGACGTTGTTCATCTTGGTCAGCTCAGCCACGCGGTTATCGGGGTCGACCACGGCCGAGATGCCAACGGTGCCGCTCAGGCCAGAGGTATTCCAGATGACTGAGGCGTTTTCGACCGCCCCCGGGCCAAGTGGAGGGAGAGGTGCGGTACCGATCAGCGAGCCACCCTCGGGCCGGTCAAGATAGAACGCGACCGTGACCCCGGTGAGGGTACCTTCCTTACCGACACGCTTGACCCGGAGGCCCAACCGAACGTCTTCACCCGTGCGAACCGTCAGGGGGTCGGTCCAGAGCTCAGTAGCGACCAGGTCTTCGACCGTACGCGGGCCCACCACGATCAGGCCGGGCAGGGCGGTATCGCTCTTTCCGTCGGGGTTGGTGACGGTGAGGCTGTAGACCCCTACCTCAAGGCCAGGCGGCACCACTACCTCGATCTCCCGCGGCTCGACCTTCAGGCCGTCGCTCAGCACGATGGTCGGACCAAGGGCGGGAAGGAGCGGTCCTGGCGGTGGCACGATGCTCCCGGGCAGGCTGGCCATTCCTGTGGTTACCGTGGGGCTCGCCGTAATGGTAGGGCTGGCCGTTATGGTGGGGCTCGCAGTCACGGTTGGGCTTGGCGAGACTGAGCCGGGCGGCCCGGCACGCAATTGGATGGTTACCGTCAGCCCTTGCTGGAAGTTGTAGCCCTCAATCTCGAGTTTGGTCGGGCCAGCGCTCGAGACGATGGGTGGCGTGATCCGCTCGAGAAACGGTCCCTCCCCCAGGGCGAGGAAGGCCGGGGCCCGGAAGTCCTGCTGGCCATTGCTGGAAACGATTAGCCCATAGCGCCCGGGCGGCACACCCAGGATCAGGGCGAGGACTTTCTCCCGCTCAATCTTCTGGATCTCGAGCGGGTAGAGGGGTCCGTTCGGGATGGGGCCCCCCTTGGGCCGCTCACCGGGTCCTCCTGGCCCGGAGGGGCCGGAGCGCTCGCTGGTGACTGCCGAGCCGGGGCCACGAGTGGCGCGTTGGGCGTCCAGGTGCTCCGCCAGCCGGACCGAGAGCGGTGCAACCTGGGCGGGAAGGAGCCCGACCAGGGCGGCCTTGGTATCATCGCCGAACCCTCGGCCGACGATCTCGACCGCGATCCGCGTGTTCGCGGGCCCGATCTCGGGCTTAAGGTCGCGCACTTCCAGCTTGGGACAGCGTTCCTCGCTCCGGCTGGGGCACCGCGGACCGCTCGGTTCTGGCGACCGTGGCGGCGTGGGCGTTACCGTGCGTAGAAGCTGAGGCGGCGTGGGCGTTACTGAAGGTGGGCGCTGGGGCGTGGACGTTACCGAGGGTGGAAGCTGAGGCGGGGTGAATGTGACCGTACGGGTGGGAGAGGCCGTGACCGTGCGGGTCGGGGTTTCATCTTCGTTGTCATCCTTGCTGTGGACAGCGGGAGCGCCGAAGGCGACGGCAACCACTGCCAGAAGAAGGAGTGCCAGGAGTGAAAACGAAATGCGCTTCACGGTTCCTCTCCTCAACGTAATTCCCCGTATCCCTAACGGGATTGTCGGCTCACGCGTTACGAAACGTAAGCAGGACTTTTCGGCTAGCAGGGCTGGCGGCTAGCGGCAGCGGGCAGTCGCCTCACTTGCCTGCCACCAGGTGATCCTGAGGCGAATTGTCCGGTAGACTTTCGCCCAGAAGGAGTGTGGTGATGCTGGATTTCGTTGCCCGGCGAGGCTGGTACTACCTGCTCTCGCTGCTCGTCATCGTACCGGGGGTTATCTCACTGCTGATCCCCCCAGCGCTGGTTCCGGGGATCGAGTTCACTTCCGGGACGACGCTCACCGTAGAGTTCTCCTCGCCGATTGCCCAAGACCAGCTGCGCGCCTTGATGGCTGAGCAGGGCTTTGGCGATGCGATCATCCAGCGCAGTGGGACCAATCAGTACCTGATCCGCACCCGGACCTTGCGCGAAGAAGTGCGGGATCAAGAAGGGAAGGCCGTCCAGCCGAGCGACCGCGAGCGGCTGCTTTCGGCGATGACCGAGCGCTTCGGGAGCGTGCGCCTCCTCGACTACGCTTCGGTCTCCCCTACCATTGCCGAAGAGACGGTGCGGAACGCAGCAATTGCGGTCGCGGCAGCGTCGGTGGCAATCCTGCTTTACATTGCCTGGGCCTTCCGCCAGGTGCCCCACCCGTTCCGCTATGGCATCTGCGCCATCATTGCGCTGCTGCACGATGTGTTGGTGGTGCTGGGCTCGTTCTCCATTCTAGGGAAGCTGGTCGGGATGGAGGTAGACTCGATGTTCATCACGGCCATGCTGACGGTGATCGGCTTCTCCGTCCACGACACGATCGTCGTCTTCGACCGTATCCGCGAAGTTCGTGGAAAGAACCCGAT
>JAILZB010000023.1 GCA_023512725.1 Chloroflexota bacterium
GTGGTGATCAGCGTCAGCCAACTCAGATCCGCTTTGCTTGCCCCGAGATGGACAGCCGCTTCCGGGGTAAATCCATACATTGTAGAAAAGGTGGCGACTTGGGCAAGCGCAGCCAAACAGGAAACGCCGAGTACAATTCTATCGCCGCCAACGCGCAACAGCGCAGCAGGTCGCACGCCCCCGCCGTCGGATGGACGCCCTTCCTCCACGCCCAGCCCCAGCGCGCAACCTGCGACACCGCCAGCTGCCCCCAACCAAAAGGCTGCATGCCAGCCAAAGCGCTGGGCTAGCAAGCCGCCCGCGGTGGACGCAGCCATCTGCCCAAGGGACGTATAGAAGCTGATGACGCCCATCGCTTTCGGGGCGTCAGCCACCTCGTGGTAGCTGGCGTACAGCACCGTAAACACCACCCAGCTGGCCGCAGCCACGCCGGCTAATCCACGAAACACAAGAGCGGCTGCGGGCGATGACGTCAGAGCAAACCCAAGGCTGCTCAGGGTGGCCACCAGCAGGCCCGCCAGGATAAACGGCTTGCGTCGGCCCAACTGATCCGACCAGACACCGAGCGGAATGCGGAGCAACATTTGGGTGAAACCGTAGGCACCGATGATCATGCCGACCATGGACCAGGAAGCACCGAGCGTTCGAAGGTAAGGTGACAACAACGGCACGTATGTATAAACAGAAAACCAATACAGCATCGTGACCGCATAGAACAGCGGCAAACGGCCGGATCGCATGCGATGAACTCCTTTGTGGGCGGAAGTATCAGAAACGTCCGGATCGAAAGATGGCCCAAAACAACCACCCGATCATGCCAATCAACAACACCTCTGCCGCCCGCATCAAAGGTATGTGCCAGAGATACGCGTTGGCCGGCCGCACGGACGCGACCACCATGACACCGGTCAGCACGATGCTGAGTGCCAGCAGGATGATGCTGAATGAAATCCGGTTGGTCATCTTGTCCAGTTTGGCAAACGGTTCATCCAGATCAGACGCGTCAATCCGGAACCGAATCCGGCCGCTCCGCACATGTTGTGACAAGGCGCGCAGCGCCTCAGGCATCTCTGACAACAGCTCGGCAAGCACAGCGGTTCTGTCCGCGGCGTCCTTGCGAATGCGCCGCGGGCTGATCCGCTCCAGCAGCAGTCGCTTGCCAAAGGGGCGTGCCACGCTCATCATGCTGAACGAAGGATCCACCTGCTCCAAGACGCCCTCAAGCGTGATCAACATTTTGCCCACCGCGGCAAAATCCCGCGGCAAGGCGATGCGATGGCGGTATGCCACAGAGAAAATGTCCATCACCGCTTGACCCACATCGATCTCGGCGAGCGGCACCTCGCCGAGGAGCTGGATTGCCCGGAAGATGGTCGGTGGCTCGGGCAGCCACTCGATGACGAAGCCGCAGGGGGCCGCGATCCGAGCCAGGTTGAGCAACCCCTCGCCGGTGATGTGGGCGAGGGCGTGGATGGCTGCCTTGGCCCGCAGCAGCTCGACCACCGGCCGGACGTAGATGGCGGTTGGCTCCAGCAATGCCTCACCGATGGTCAGGGTGCTACCAGGGAGGGGGTCGGAGACGGTCAGTCCCGCCTGACGGAGGAGGACCTGGCGGGCCAGGGTGAGTCCGCTGCTGTGGATACCGCTGGAAGCGACACCAACGACGCGGTCACCCGGCTGGACCTGCTCGCCAATGATGATCCGGTCGGTCGGGACGACCCCCACCGCGGTGCCGACGAGGTCGAATCCGCGGTCCTCGCGCGCACTCTGGAGCAGCTCGCGCACTTGCGCCACCTCTCCCCCGGGAATGGCGATGTTCGCGAGTTCTGCCCCCCGGTAGAGGCCGCGGGCGAGTGCTTCCAGGAAGGGGGGGTCTGCCCGCTGGACGGAGAGACAGTCGACCAGAGCGATCGGCTCGGCACCGACACAAAGCAGGTCGTTGACGTTCATCGCAATGCAGTCGATCCCGATGGTGTCGTAGCGGTCGAGCAGCTCCGCCACGATCACCTTGGTCCCGACGGAATCGGTCGCAATCGCCAGACCCATCCCTCCGCCGAGGTCGAGCACGTTGGCGAAGTAGCCGATGGGGAGTAGCACGCGCCCGCTGGTCGGCCGGAAGGCGAAGGTCGCTTCTACCCAGCGCCGCAGCCCCGCCATCGCCTGGCTCTCGCTCGCAACGTCGACCCCTGCCTCCCGGTAGCGTGCTGGCTGCTGGCTCATTTCAGTCCTCGTCTGCGCTCTCGTCTTCGGTCTCGAGGTCAGCATCTTCCCACTCGAGTGGCTGGCCCGCCGCCAGGTGGGCTGCGATGGTGGCAAGCGCGACCTCGACCGTTTCCAGGCCATGCCCGATCGAGCTCTCGCGGCGGCGAAAGATGACCGGTAGGTCGAGCTGGGGCCGGCCAGGCGGCGCAAACACGACCGTCGTCCAGACTTCCGCTGGGTTCCAGCGATCGGTCCGGGCGAAGAACTGATAGCTCCCGCCCGGCGTCTCTAAGATGGCAAACGGTCGCCGTTCCAGCCGGGCGAGGAAATGCCGACCACCGAGGAACTGCTCGCCGAATGGCCACTGGAGCGCCTGGTACAGCTCGCTTGGGGTCGGGGGGTCTGCCTGCATCCGATGCCTCACTCCGTTCGGTGCACATTATAGTGGCGGAATCTGCGCCGGAGCAGAACGGATCGAGCGGTGCAGGCTCCGGGTGCTGAGAGACTATCAGCTCCTGAGCCGGATGGTGCGAATTCTCCAGGGTGTCCTAAGGAGTTGGATGGTGAGTTGACGCGGCCGCAGATGCTTCCGGTGGCGCTTGGGTGGTGCCCTCAGCGCTTGGGACGTTCTGGCTTGTCTGGCGTTTACTCTCTTCCAACGTGGAGAGAGGAGGACCGCAACTGCGCGACAACAGCACAAGGGGCAGACTGTAGAAGGCGAGGTGAAGGCCGTTCAAGGTGACATCACCGAGGACATCCGGCGGGCGAGAGTAGCGGTGCTGGTTGCCGTGCTGCGCTGGTAGCCAGGATGGGGTTGAGAGCAGCGCTCCAACGGCGAGAGCGAGTAGCCCCACCTCGTATCCCCGGTGGCACGATCACAGGCATAGCCCCACGTGGGGCAACAACTGGCAGCTCATACCATTTCCAGGGGAGCATGACCATAGCGAGCGGCTCTCTCATAATCGAACCCGGGGCTAAGGTAGGGGTTTCGTGGCCATGTCTGCTCAGACGTGATGGGGCAGCTGGTGAAGGCACCCTAGGCATTATCAACAGTACCATCTCTGGAAATAACAGTAGTTACGGCGGCGGCATCAGTGCCGCCAATGGCACCGTTAACGTCACCGCCAGCACCATCGTCGGAAATAGGACTGTGAACGACGGCGCGGTATACGCACCGAGGGCTTCGATCCTATCATAAACGTCACCAACAGCACCATATCGAGCAATAGCGTCACACTCAAAGGCGGTGGCATCTGGAACGGGAATCAGGCCAACCTGGGCTTCGTGACCATTGCCAATAACTCTGCCACTCGTGGAGGTGGTATCTCGAACAACCCTGGTTAGGGCGGCGTAGCCAACATCAAGAACTCCATTGTGGGCAATAACACAAACGGAGGCGATTGCACCGGCACCATCAATGCAAGCGGTGTAAACTTTGCCACCGATTCCACCTGCGGGGCGGGCTTCACGCAGGTGACTTCCGCCTAGCTCAACCTCGGCCCGCTGCAAGTCAACCCGCCGGGGACCACGGCCACCCATGCGCTGCCTGAAGGCAGCGTGGCCATTGATGCCGTTACCGGCTGCACCGATCTGGGCGCGAATTCGGGTGGCCTGAGACCAGCGGGGGGTGGCGCGGCCTCAGGGAGCTCAGTGCGCTGCGGGGCCTTCGAGCGGGAGGTCAGCGGTTTCCGGCTGTATCTGCCGCTGGTATTGCGGATGCATTGAGGGGAGAGGATGTGAGCTGTTCTCTATGTTTCGCCTGTTGTGATGAGGGATGGGATTCGGAGAGGAGGCCGGAGGCGGGACCTTAGGCTGCCTCTCATCACTTAACCATACAGCCGCACTCGTGCGGCAAGGCGTTGGAGATGTCGTTGGTAATGGCAGCGGCTGACGCGGGCCTGGTGGCGACGGCGCCAGTGCGACCAGGCGAGGGTCTCGCGCTCGCTGGGGCGGGCCGTCCAGATCCGGCGGCAGAGTAGGCGGCGCATCTCGGGCAGCGTCAGCGGGAGCAGCTCCTCGGCCGGCATCAGGCCCCCTTTTTTGCCTCGTCGCCGGCGACCGCGTGGGCACAGCTGACGGTCAGGAACGCGTGGGCCAGCAACGCTAGGGTGATGTGGCGGTACCAGCCCGCCCAGCAGCGCACCTCGTCCTGGTCCAGCCCCACCTCCGCTTTTGCGCTGTCGAAACCCGTCTCGATCGCCCTGCGCTGCCCCGTGCTCGCACCAGCTCCGCGAGCAGCGCTGCCGCCGGCCCGTAGCAGACGTAGTACGCCAGTTCAGTGGGCTCCGTCAGCCTGCGACGCACCAGCAGCTAGTAGCCCCGCGCCGGATCGCTCAGCGAGCGGAGCGACACCCGCGCCCAGTCGTACACCCGCGGCCCCGTCGCCCGCGCTCAGCCGCTACCAGGCCGTAGCGGGCAACACCGCGGCCACTTCGGCCGCCGTCACCTGCCTCGGCTCCCTGCTCGGTGCTGGCGATCAAGTGCACCGAGCCGCTGATCGCCAGCACGGGCGGGAGATCGCGCGCCTCGAGCCACAGCCGCAGTCGCCGGTCGCCCTCATCCACCTCGTCCCCGGTCACCCAGCCGAAGGGCATGCCCGCCTCCAGCGCCCGCTCCAGCATAGCCTGGGCCAGCTGCGGCTTGGCGCGGAACTCGACCCCCTCAGACACCCCGGCCTCGGCACGCCGCGTCGCGTCGTCGGCCCATTCCCGGGGCAGATACCGCTCACGGTCCAGGAACGCGTGGCCCTGCGGGCCGGCGTACGCCAGGAGCACCCCGATCTGGCAGTTCTCGATCCGCACTGTCGTGCCACTGTACTGCCCTTGACGCCGACCGACTTGGTCGCCTTCTTCAGGAACCCGGTCTCGTCGAGCACCAGCACGGCCTCCCCATCGCCCAAGTGCTCGACCACGTACGCCCGCAGGTCGTCGCGCACGAGGTCCGCGTCCCAGTCGTACGTCGCCAGCATCCGTGCATGACGTCTGGCGTTGCATCGCCCACCCGCTCCGTGAGTTGCCAGCCGTTCTTCCGTTCAATCGGGCTGAGCAAGCCTTTCAGGTATGCCAGGACACGCCGGGGGGCTCCTACCGAGCAAAGTGACGGGGGATCCGCGTCTGCAGGGCGTCCAACCCTGCCGCCCACGCCTCGACCTCCTCCATGCCAACCGGCTCTTGCGGTGCCTGTTGCTGCCCTCCGATTGCTCCCACCGTGCCACGTCGTCGCCCCCTCCATTGGGCGCAGCGTAGCATGCCTGATGGAAGTGCGGCTGAAGTACTCGTCGACCTCCCTCGTATCGTGTTCTCTCGCTGCCCCGGAGGGTCGGGAAAGGAAGCAGCCCTACAGCGGCTGCTCCGCTTCGGTGCCAGGCCAGGGGGCGGGCACAAGCACGTATGATGCTTTCGCAACACGCAGCGAACGGAGGGTAACACATGGAGATCCAGCAGGGCATGGTCGAATTCGCGGCCAATGGTGGCCAGGCGAGCGGGTACCTGGCGCGGCCGGCCGGCGAAGGTCGCTGGCGGGGAGTGGTGGTCGTGCAGGAGTGGTGGGGGCTGGAGGAGCACATCAAGGAGGTAGCGCGTCGGTTCGCGGCAGAAGGGTTCGTGGCCCTCGCCCCCGACCTCTACCACGGGCGGATTGCTGCCGAGCCGGATGAAGCGCGGAAGCTCCGGATGCTCCTTGAAGAACAGACCGCGCTGGCTGAGCTCCGCGGAGCGGTGGACTACCTCCGCGCCTTGCCAGAAGTGACCGGGGTAGGGATCGTCGGCTTCTGCATGGGGGGCTGGCTGGCGTTCCTGGCGGCAACGCGGATCCCCTCCCTGGCGGCGGCAGTCGTCTTCTACGGGCGGGCCCCCGAGCCGTCGGACCTAGCGAACCTGCGGGTCCCGGTGCTGGCGCTGTACGCCGAGGACGACCCGGCCATTACGCCGCACGTCCCCCAGGTCTCGGCGACGCTCGCCGCGGCGGGCATCCCGTTCACGTACCACATCTACCCCGGGACGAGGCACGCCTTTTTCAACGATACCCGGCCGACGACCTACCATCCTGCGGCCGCGGCGGATGCCTGGCGCTGGACCCTGCGCTTCTTCCGTCAGCACATCCCTGATGCAGGCGAGCACGGTGCGGGCAGGGGCTCGCAAGCAGGCTGACCACGTGCCAGCCGCAGGTGGGGGCGTTCGGCTAGTATGCTGCAGGAATCGCTAACCTGCGGCACAATTGGAAGGCGGTAGAACGCTCGGCAGAGGGCGGGGCGCTGAACGGTTCGTTCACCTTTCGGCAGCGGCGAGGAGAAGGCGCACTGATCGGCGCGCTGCTTGCGCTCATCTTCCTCGGGAACCAGGGGTTGCCCGCGAGTGGGATGGCAGCGGCGACCTTCTACCTGGTGCCCGTCCTGTGGGCGGCGTGGCGTCTCGGCCGAGTGCCCGCGGTGGCAGTGAGCGGGTCGGCGCTGGTGCTGGCAAGCGTGAATGTCCTTCTCCGGCCGTCCGCTGCTCTGGCTGACGTTCCCTCCCTGCTCGGTCTGCTCGTCGCATCCTTCCTGGCCGTGCTGGCAGCACGTCAGCGGGAGCAGTTGCTCACCCGCACCGCTCACTCGCAGGTCAGCGCCTCGCGGCTGTACCGCCTCCAGCTGATCACGGCGGCGCTGGCGGATGCCACCCGGTTGGAGGAGATCATCGAGGTCTTTCACCGCCACGCGGTCTCGGCCGCGCGGGCGCAGTACGGCACCATTGTCGTGCGCGACGATGGTCGGCTCCAGACGAGCGAGAGCGTGGCGAGCCGTGTGGTCGGGCGAGCGGACATGCCGGAGAGCGCGCTGGCGGAGCGCCTGCCTCCGATTGCCCAGGTGCTCCGCACGCGCACGCCGCTCTGGGTAGGGGAACTCTCCCCCCCGGAGATCAAGCCTGCCGCGGGCCCCGGCGAGCGGAGCGAGGTGGTGCGTGCCCGGGCCGTCCTTCCTCTCCTGCTGAACGAGAGCGTCCGCGGCGTGCTGAGCTTCGAGTTCCGCGACCCCCAGCAGTTTGACGAGCGCCACCAGTTGTTCCTGGAATCGATCGCGGTCCAATTCGCTCAGGCGGTCGGGCGGGTGCTCCTGGTGGCGATCGAGCGGCGGGCCCGGGAAGAGTCGCGGGCAGCCGACGAGCGCTACCGCACCCTCTTCGAGAGCGTGGGCGACACCATTTTGCTCATCCGGAGCGATGGGACGATCAGCGATGCCAACCGCGCCGCCGCACGCCTCTTCGGCCGTGCCCGTGACCAGCTGATCGGGCAGCCCGTCGCCGAATTCCAGGTCTCCCCGTGCGACCCTACCGCGGGGTTCCTCACCCAGCTGGCGACCGGCCAGGAGCGGTTCGAAATCGAGGTGGTGGGAGCAGGGGGAGGGGTAGTCCCGGTCGAGGTGCACGCCCGGCTGCTGTCACTCGGGAGTGAACGGTACTGGCTGGCGGTGCTGCGCGACCTGACCGACCGGCGCGCGCTGGACCGGCTCCGCCAGGAGATGATCGCGATGACCGGCCACGAGCTGAAGACCCCGATCAGCACCATCAAAGGGATCGCCAGCGCCCTGCGCCAGCGAGGGATCACCTGGGATGCTGCCACGCAGGCCGAACTGATCGCAACGGTAGAAGAAGAGGCGGATCGGCTCAGTCGGCTGGTCAGCGATTTGCTCGACACGATCCGGCTGGAGGTGCGTGGCCTGACCGTCACCCCCGAGCCCTGCCTCCTTGTGGAAATCGTCGCCTCCTGTCAGCGCGACTTGGAGGCCCTCTGCCATCAGCACCGGCTCGTCATCGAGGAGGTGGATGGCCTGCCGCCGCTTTTGGCCGACTGCGAGCAGGTCGGGCGCGTGCTGACCAACCTGGTGAGCAATGCGGCAAAATATTCGCCGGGAGGGAGTGAAGTGCGCTTGCGCGCGTGGGCCGACCAGGACGCGGGGGTCATGACGGTCCAGGTGATCGACCATGGGATCGGGATTGCGCCGGAAGAGCAGCAGCGGATCTTCACCTCCTTCTACCGCGTCCCTCACCCCGAGCGCGCGGTCAAGGGCAGCGGCATCGGCCTGACGCTGGTGAAAGGGATCGTCGAAGCGCACGGCGGTCGGCTGTGGGTCGAAAGCGAGGTGGGCAAGGGCTCGGTGTTCTCCTTCACGCTGCCGCTGCTCGGAGCACACGCAAGCGTGGAGCTGAGACGGTGGCATAGCCCAGCCGCGGGGGCGAAGACGGAGCAAGATGGCAGGCAGCTATCACATTCTGATCATCGATGATGACCCTGGTACCCTGCGCTATGTCAGCGCGAGCCTACGTGCCAACGCCTACCGGGTGACGACCGCCCGCGATGGTCGGGAAGCAGTGGACTTGGCTGCTACCGAGGAACCTGACCTGATCGTGCTCGACCTGGCGATGCCAAGGCAAGGGGGTGAAGAGACGCTTGCCCAGCTGCGGGAATGGTTCAACGGACCGGTCATCGTCCTTTCGGCGTACGACGACGAGCGCAAGAAGATCGAAGCCCTCGACCGTGGCGCCGATGACTACGTAACCAAACCGTTCGCCGTTGGCGAGCTGCTGGCGCGCATTCGCGCTGCCCTCCGTCGCGCCACCCAGACGCCCGTACTCAGCGGGAGCGCGGTGATCGACCTGGGCACCCTCAAGGTCGACCTGGCCCGACGCGTGGTGACGGTCGGCGAGCGCGAGGTTCCCCTCACGCGCACCGAGTTTGAGCTTCTCAGCTACCTCGCGCTACACGCTGGGCGGGTGGTCACCCAGCGTCAGCTGCTCGAGGAAGTGTGGGGCCGCGAATACAGCGAGGATAGCAACCTCTTGCGCACTTTCATCAAGCAGCTGCGCAAGAAGATCGAGCCCGAGCCTGCCCAGCCACGCTGGATCGTGACCGTGCCCGGCGTCGGCTACCGCCTCGACCCCGCGAGCTGAGCCTGCTCACGAAACCTTCATCCCCAACCGGAACGGGCTCACAGTCCACTCACACGGGCCCGCCTACCCTTCTCATGCTGGTCGCTGGTGGCCAGCGCATTTCGCGGGACCCCGAAAAAGGAGAGACGATGAGCGAGGGCACCAAGGACAAGCTGGCCGGTCGGGGCAAGCAGGCGGTCGGGAAGCTGCAGGAGACGGTCGGGGAAGTGATCGACGACCCCAAGCTGGAGGCGAAGGGGAAGGAGCATCAGGCCGAGGGAAAGGCCCTAGAGCTTCGCGGCAAGGCGCGGGAAACCGTCAAGAAGGTGCGCGACGAGGCCGCCGGCGCGGTCGAGCGGGTGGAACGGAAGTTGCGCGGCTAACGGAGCAGCCTTCTCGGCGTACGGCGCGGGTGCTCACCAGGGGCACTCGCGCTTGCTTAACCCAGAAAGGCAGCGAGGCGTTCCAGCAGGGGAGCGGGCGAGAAGCCGTGCATCACGACCCCAGCCGGGAGCACTGCTGTCTCGATGCCGGGCACAAGCGCCGCGATCTCGTCCAGTCGTCGGCGGAACGGGTCCTCTGCTCCGGCGAGGGCAAGGGTGGGCACCTGCAGGTGAGGGAGCCGTTCCCGGGGCTCATAGGCAAAGAGGGCCCAGAGCGGTTCGTGCACACGCGGGCCGGGCTCCAGGAACTCCAGGAACTGGGTGTGGATTTCGCGCGGAGTGAGCCCCGCCGTGATGGCCAGGCGAGCGTTCCAGAGCGTGAGCAGATACTGGCCGCTTGGCTCGGAGGTCCAGGGTCGAAAACGGGGAAGCTGCGCCCGGGCTGTGCGCTCTTCCGCCGTCCACAGCGGAAGGCCGAGCAGGACTAGCCGCTCGACCAGCTCCGGCCGGCTGACTGCCAGCTCGAGAGCGATGCTCGCCCCCGTGTGGCTCCCCACCACACTGGCACGCTCCACGCCGAGCCCAGTGATCACCTCGGCCAGGTTTGCGGCGTATTCGGGTAGCGTGAGCAGGCGTGGTGGGAGGTCGGAGTGCCCCTGGCCAAGGGTATCGGGTGCGATAACGGCGTAGCGCTCGGCGAGGCCTGCCAGGAAGCCCCCGCGCGTGAACCCCTCCGAGGAGAGGTAGGTGTTGTGAACGAGCACTACCGGCTTGCCTGCCCCAGCGCGCCGGAGGTGCACCTGCCCGAGTGAGGTGGGAAGGTACTGGCGCCGGATTGCTGGCGTCGCGAGTTCCATCCGCGCTCTCCTAGAGCTGGAGTTCGGCAGCCATCCGCCGCCGGTGATAGCGCGAATCGCCGAGCATGGCTTCGGCGCTCTTCACGCGTCGGAAGTAGAGGTGGAGATCGTGGTCCATGGTGTAGGCGATGCCAGCGAAGATCTGGTGGGCCTCCACGGTGACGAAGCGGAAGACGTCGTTGGCATAGTCCTTCACCAGTGAGACGTCGAGCGCGGCGGGTTGCCCAGTATCGAGCTTCCAGGCTGTCTCGGCAACCAGCACCCGCAGGGCATCGACCTGGGTGACCATCTCGGCCGCCTTATGCTGGATCGCCTGGAACGCCCCAATCGGTCGGCCGAAGGCGATGCGCTGCTTGGCGTACTCGACGGCCATCTCGAGCGCTTTCTGGCTGCCGCCGCACATCTCGGCAGCTTTGACGATAGTGGCGCGCTGGAAGGCAGCGTCTCTCGCCGCGGCGTCGCCAGGCAACAGCGCTGATTCCTCCACCCAGACATCGTCCAGCACGAGCTCGAACTGCTTGTCCCCCGCGATCGTCACGAGCGGCGTTCGCCGGAGACCAGCACTCGCCGGGTCGACCAGCCAAAGCCGGACAGTTCCGTCGAGCCGGGCGGCCACCAGGAGATGAGTGGCTAGGTGGGCATCGGGAACGAACAGCTTGATACCGTGAAGGTGATACCCACCCTCCACCCGCCGGGCAATCGTGGTGATCCCCTCCTCCTCCCAGGTCGCACTTGGCTCGGTGTAGGCGAGGGTGACGATCGCTTGCCCGTTGGCGATCGCGGGCAGGAGCGCCGTGCGCTGGGCCTCGCTCCCAGCGTGGAGAAGCACGAGCGCGCTCAGGACGCCAGAGACGAACAGTGGTGCAGGTGGCAGCGCCCGACCGACTTCCTCGAAGAGGATCACCGCATCCAGCAGCGAGCCACCGCTCCCCCCGTAACGTTCGGGAATGAGCAGCCCGGGCCACCCCAGGCGAACTATCCCGTTCCAGAGGAGGGGGTCAACTCCTCGTTCATCCTCCATCATCGCCTTGACGAGGCGGGGAGGGCTAACTTCCGTCAGAAAGTCGCGAGCAGTGCGGCGGAGCAGCTCCTGGGCTGGTGAGAGCGAGAGGTCCACGCGTTCCCCCTTTGCGGGTGGTGCTAGTGCGGCACCTTCCGCGCCACACCGGTCGCGATCGCCGCGGTACGAGTTGCCTCGGCCACCGCCTCGACGACCCGCCGGTCGAACATACTCGGGACGATGTACTCCTCGCTCAGCTCATCGTCGCTCACGAGGCTAGCGATGGCATCGGCAGCGGCTAGCTTCATCGCCTCGTTGATGTCCATCGCGTGGACGTCGAGGGCGCCGCGGAAGATGCCGGGGAAGCCGAGCGAGTTGTTGATCTGGTTCGGGTAGTCGCTCCGCCCCGTTGCGATGACGCGGGCGATCCCTTGGATCAGTTCCGGCATCACCTCTGGGATCGGATTGGCCATCGCAAACACCACCGGGTCGGGCGCCATGGCGCGAATGTCATCGGGGGTCACCACGCCCGGGGCGGAGAGCCCAATGAAGACATCCGCGCCGCGAAGGACCTCGCGGAGGGTGCCGCGCTCGCCGTTCGGGTTGGTGGTCCGGGCGATCGCCTCCTTGTAGCGGTTCATGTTGACTTCGCGGCCGCGGTAGATCGCCCCGGCGGTGTCGCAGAGAATGAGCTGCTGGGCTCCTGCCAGCGCCAGGATCTTGGCGGTGGCCATGCCGGAGGCGCCGCTCCCGTTGATGACGATCTTGGCGCTCGCGAGCGACTTGCCCACCACCTTGAGGGCGTTCTTCAGCGCTGCCAGGACGACCACTGCCGTGCCATGCTGGTCATCGTGCATCACTGGAATATCGAGCGAGTGGCGCAGCCGCTCCTCGATGTCGAAGCACTTCGGGGCAGCGATATCTTCGAGGTTGATCCCGCCGAAGATGGGGGCAATCCGCTGGACGGTAGCGACGATCTCATCGGGGTCTTTAGTAGCCAGGCAGATCGGGAAGGCATCGACCCCTGCGAAGGCCTTGAAGATCATCGCCTTGCCTTCCATCACGGGGGCGGCTGCCAGCGGGCCGATGTCGCCCAGGCCGAGCACGGCGGTCCCATCGCTGACCACGGCGACCGTATTCTTCTTGATCGTGAGCGCCCAGGCCTTCGCGGGGTCCGCGGCGATAGCGGTGCAGACCCGCGCGACGCCAGGGGTATAGACCATGCTCAGGTCGTCCCGCGTCTTGACCGGGGTCTTCGGGACGACTTCGATCTTGCCACCGAGGTGGACCAGAAAGGTGCGGTCGGAGACGGCGCGGACGTGGACGCCCGGGACGGCGCTGAGCCGCCGGACGATCGCATCGCCATGGGCTTCGTCGCGGCAGGCCACGGTGATATCCCGCGTGATGATCCCACCCTGGACGCCGATCAGGTCGACCGCGCCGATATCTCCTCCCTCCTCGCCAATGGCGGTGGTAACCTGTCCGAGCATCCCCGGGTGGTTGGGGTAGGTAATCCGGATAGTGAGGCTGTAGCTTGCGCTCGGTTGCGGGCGCATCCCGACGCTCGACGGGTTCATGGTCCTCCTGGAACGTCCGTCGCGGAGCGGCTGACGGCAGGCCGCGAGCGGAGGGTATGCTGGCCGGTGGGTAGCCGGCCATGCCACGGATAACGCTCCGCGGCGATGGGCTCATGATAGCGGAGTGCCCGACAGACCGTATTCAGAAAACGACCGGCGCCCCGTTCGCCAGGTGGCCGGAAGCGCCGGAAGGGGATGCTGCCGTTACTGGATCGACAGCCGCTCGTAGCGTTGCTCGATATCGGCGGCGCGGCGGGTCACCCCCTTGACCTTCGGGTTGGAGAAGACCAGGCGGGTGCTCTGGACGACGAAGAGATAGGGCGGGTCGTGGTGCAAGATCTCGAGTGCCCGCTGGAGCAGCTCCCGTCGCTTCGCCTCGTTGATCTCGACCTGGGAGGCCATGTAGACCCGGTCGAACTCGGGGTTGTTGTAGTGCCAGCGGCCGGGGTCCTGCTGGCAGGTGCAGAACCAGACCAGCGCGAAGTCGGCGTCGAGGGCGGGCGTGTTGATCAGGCCGGGAGCGAAAAGGTCGGTCCGCTGGCGGACGCCGTAGAAGTAGTCGCGGAAGACGGCGTACTCGCCGATCGGCTGGATCTCCACCTCCACCCCGATCTGGCGGAACTGGTCCTGGATGAACAGGTTGGTGGCGTTGACCTCCTGGCTGATCTGGAGGGAGGCGAGGGTGATCTTGAAGCCGTTCGGATACCCCGCCTGAGCCAGGAGCTGCCGCGCCTTGGCCGGGTCATAGGGGTAGGGCTTCAGGTTGGGATTGAAGCCGAACGTCTCGGGCTGGACGAACTGCCCCTGCTCCGGCTTGGTGTAGCCCTTATAGATGTTCTTGGCGATTGCTTCCTTATCCAGCGCGTAGTTGAGCGCCTGGCGGACGAGGGTGCTCGCCATCGGGCCGGTCTTCGGCTGGCGGCCGATCACGGTGTCCATCCAGTAGCCGGTCGAGCTGCCGGAGTCGACCACGATCACCTGGAAGCCAGCCGCCTTCAAGGCATCGGCCTGGTCGATCGGGATGGTATCGGCCATGTCCAGCTCGCCCGACTTCAGGCCGGCTACCCGGGCCGATGCCTCAGGGATGTTGCGGATGGTCACCTGGGTAACGCCCTGCGCCTTGCGGAACGGGTGCTCGGGCACCGCCTGGACGACGATGCGGGTATCGGGCACGAACTCGACCAGGCGGAAGGGGCCGGTGCCGATCGGCTTATTGCCAAACTCGGCATCTCCCACGCGCTCGAGGTACGCCTGGGGCAGGATCGAGACCATCGCCATCCGCTTGAGCAGCAGCCCATCCGGCCGGCTGGTAATGACGTTGATCGTCTGAGGGTCGACGGTGACCGCATCTTGGATCACGTCGAGCCGGCTGGTGATGGCGTACTTGAACGAGATATCCGCTGCCCGCTTGATGCTGAAGACGACGTCCTCGACGCGCATGGGGGTGCCGTCGTGGAACTTCATGTCCTGGCGGATGGTGAACTGCCAGGTCGTGTCGTTGAGCGTCTTCCAGGCGGTGGCAGCGCCCGGTTCCACCGAGCCGTCATCCTTCTGGTGCAGCACCATATCGAAGACGTCGTAGCGCCGCTGGGTGCAGCAGATCGAGATATAGGGGTGCATCTGCGGCGTAATCGAGGCCTGGCCGATGACCAGCTTCTGCTCTTTCGGCGGTGCTGGCGCGGGCGCCGTTTGCCCCCCTGGCTGGGCGGCAGGCGCACACGCCGAAAGAATCACCGCAGCGCTCAACCAGGCAACGGTAACCGGCGAACGGATCCCCAGGTGCATACGGCTCCTTTCTGGGCTCGGCCCAGGTGCAACTTGCCGTGGGTGTCCCCGGGCTTGCTGACCATTAGGCAACTGCGAGAGAGTCGCTGTCAAGTTTTGTGGATCCCCCTTTTTGGATCACCCAAATGGGCTATTGGTGGCGAGTGCTGCCCCGCGCGATCGTCGTTGCCTCCTGCACCTGACCCGCGGCAGCAACGAGCGCCCAGGTGGCGCAGTACCGCCGGGCTGGCGAGCCGCCGCCCTCCGGGGTGGCTACCCTGCCTGGGAGGCCCGGTATCCGGTTGCGCCGAAGGCGCCACCAGTCCCGCCGTAACTACGGCGGGCGCATGCTACAATGCGCTCCGCAGGCATCCGATTGCCGGTTCAGAGGAGCAGCCCATATGGTGGAACAGCGCGCAAGTTTTCCGACCCTCCAGGGGCACGGCTACGCTGCCCTCACGACCTTCCGACGCGATGGACGGCCTGTCACGACCCCCGTGTGGTTTGCCGATGACGGAAAGCGCTTGCTGTTCGTGACCCGTGCGGGAGCGGGCAAGCTGAAGCGGATCGCGCACACGCCGCGCGTCCTCGTTGCTCCCTGCACGGTGAGCGGCAAGCTGCTCGGCCCGACGGTGGCTGGCGAGGCCGCGCTGCTCTCCGGTGAGGATGCTCGCCTGGCAGAGCGTGCCCTGCTGCGCAAGTATCGGCTCCTGGGCTGGCTCTACCTGCGCCTCGGCTGGTTCGGCCGGCGCGGGGCAGCGGTCTTCTTTGCGGTCTGCCCGCTTGCTGAGTAGGCGTGCGCCTGGCAGGTCGAGCGGCACTGGCGGAGGGAGCCAGGCAGCTCAGCGAGCCTGCGTTGCGGCCTGCCAGCGGGTCGCGAGCAGCTGCCGAGTGATGAGGCTGGTCGCTAGTGGCTACTGCTGATCGGCAAGTGCTTACCGCAATGCCCGATTTGCACCTTCTTGATCGTCTCATCCCAGCGGAAGTGGATGCGCAGGTGGTAGTTTGGTGAGCCACTGCCCGGCTTTAGGTGGCTGGGCATGCTGACCCCCCGCGGACTGAGGAATGTCCGTGTCTCGTCTTAATGGGCGTTGGTCGTGTCACTTTCGTGGGGGGAGTAGTCGATCCCTCGGCCCTTGAACCAGTCGCTGGTGCTCATACCGAGGGTTCCGTTCTGGCGGCAGTAGGCGTCCTCGGCAAGCGCTTTGAGGTGCCGGTAGGCCTCGGCTGGCCGGACGAAGTGCGACTGCCGGGCGGACTCCATCACCGACTCGAAGACCTCAAGCTGGTTGTTGAACTGCTGAGCAGCAACTGCGAGCACGGTCTCCACCGAGTCAAATACCGGCACCCCCAGCACCGCGAGGGTCTCGCGAGCATGCTTGAGCTCGAGGTCGTCCTCCTGCTTGGGGCGTCGTTTCGCCTTCGGCCGGGTGAGCGGCTTCTCGAGCTGGCCGAGCTTCGTTGCCTGCCCCTCTCGTCGGTATTCTCGGGTGCGCCGGAGGTCAGAGAGCTCGCGGGCCAGGTTCTCGAGCTTGATTGCCTGGCCTGCCAGCTGGCCTTCGAGGGTGCGCTGGAAGGCGGTGAACGGAGTGAGCAGCTGGTCGAGCATCGCCTGCAGGGGGTGCTCTGGTGGCCTCGGCAGCGGAGGAGCGCTGGGCGCAGCTGGCATGTCTGCCACGGCCTCCTTGGGAAGAGGCAGAGTGCTCTCCACAGAAAGAGCCTGGTCGCGCAGCGCCTCCCGCAGGCGCTGCTCAACCTTGCGAGCAAGCGGGTGCTTAGGCAGGCCGGTCTGGGCCCACCAGTGGCGGATCTCCCTGTCGAACTGCTCGACCACTGTGCTTGTCAGGTCAGGGGGTGAAGGAAAAGGCCTCAGCCAGAAACGCCGGGTGCCACTGCGCGGGGTCGCCCAGCGTGAGGCGGGGAAGATAGATCCGGCAAGTGCCCGCGTAACAGCTCAACGGCTCCCCAGCCGTTCCGTTAGGACCCAGCTCAGGTCGCTCTTCGTGAGGAGGTAGACGTCTGTCAGGCCGCAGAGGGCAGCGGCCAGCTCCTCGGCCTCGAGACGCGGGCGTTGGGTCGATGAAGCCACCGAAACGAGCACGACCGAGAACGTTCGCTTCTTATTCAGCAACACCTGATCGACGAGCGCTTCCGCATCGATAGCGGTCGTAACCCTCGTGAGCTGAGCCCGGATGGGAAAGCCCTCCCGGCTGCAGAAGCCCGTGCGGAGCAGGTGAGCGGTGGGCCCTGGGCAGGTGGCGACCAGCCACTTGAGGGTCGGCGAGGGACAAGAGCCAGGGGCGACCTGCACCCGGACGTCCACCGCCAGGCACTGCTCCCGGCGGGCCACGGCGACGTGCGCGACCCACTGCACGTCCGGGATGCGGCCAGGCCAGCGCCAGACGACCCGGGCCAGCTCGACTGTGCCATCGGGAGAAGCCTAGCGCTCGGTTGCCTGTTCCCTTCCCCCGTGGCATCTGAGGGTGCTTTTGCTCTGCTCGGCAGGGGGAGGCAGGGTGCCCGGGGCGCCGCCGTCGGGCGGCGTCTGCGCACGCTCAAGGAAGAGTTCGCGGTCGGGCGCTTCTGGCGGGCACGGGAGGAGTGGTACTCTCGAACGTGAGCAGGTAGCTGTTCCGCATTGGCCACCGCCTGCAATTGTTCTTCCCTTGAGTTCCTGCGACAATCGGGAACTGCGACTGGGGAGGGGCGGAAAGGTTCCGCGAAGACCGCACGGTGCGACCGAAGGGGCGCAGTAGACGAACCCCTAAGACTGTGGTACACTCGCTCCGCAAGGGTGAAGAGTGCCCCTAGCGATGGTGCGATCGCCTTAGCATTCTTTTTAGCATTCTTTAAGGAAGAGCGCTCCTCGAGGTCCCCAACGCTCTTCCTGCGATGGGCAGGCTTCCCCGCGCCGGCCCGAGCCGTGGAGGAACGATGCTCGGCGAACAATCGATTTCGCTGCCGCAGCCACCGGCCCGGACCTCTCCCCTCGTTCGCCATCAGAAGCTGCTTGTCCTCGCGGGGCTGCTCGTGCTGGCGGTGGGCTATCTCATCGCGACCAGCATCCAGAACACGGCCGTCTATTACCTTACGATCGCGGAACTGCGCGCGCGCTCGCTAGCGCCGGGTGAGGTCGTGCGCGTCAACGGCTGGGTCCAGGCGGGGACAATCGAGAAGACTCCCGATGGCACGAGCGTGCGCTTCGTGATGTACGACAAAGCTGACCCCAGCCAGACCCTCGTCGTCAGCTACCGCGGGTTGATCCCGGATACCTTCGTCGACGGGGCGGAGGTAGTCGTCGAGGGGAAGCTGCTCGCGAACGGGCAGTTCGAGGCGACGACCCTGCTCGCGAAGTGTCCCTCCAAGTTCGAGGCGGCCGCCTGACCACCGGGACGCTGGCCGGGCGAGAGGATGGTTCCACCCGATGATCGCTGATACTGGCCGTGCGGCCCTGCTGGTTGCTTTCGTCCTGGCAAGCTATGGGCTGATCGCGGGCGTGATTGCTGGCCGCAGTGGTCGGGCAGAGGTCCTCGCGAGCGCCCGGCGGGCCGCCTGGGCGTGCTTCGCCCTGGTGCTGATCGCTGCCGCTGCCCTGATCGCCTCGCTCGTCACTAAAGATTACTCGTTGCGCTTTGTGGCGCTCTACACCAGCAACGATACCCCGCTGAACTACTCAGTGACGGCCCTGTGGGCTGGGAACGCCGGGTCGCTGTTGCTCTGGCTGGGGGTGCTGTTGTTCTTCCTAAGCATTGTGGCGGCAGTGCCCCCCCGGACGGTGCAGCCGCTCGTGCCCTACACGCTCGCCGTGCTCTTTGGGGTGGCAGTCTTCTTCCTGACGATGGTCAACTTCCTCGATAGCCCCTTCCAGCGGCTACCGGTTCCACCGCCGGATGGACGCGGTCTGAACCCGCTCTTGGAAAACTACTGGATGCAGCTGCACCCACCAACCCTCTATCTCGGCTATGTGACGGCGGCGGTGCCGTTCGCGTTTTCGGTCGCGGCCCTGCTCACCCGCCGGCTGGGCGACGAGTGGATCAAGGCAACCCATCGCTGGACGTTGCTCTGCTGGACCTTTCTCTCGCTCGGGAACCTGCTTGGCGCGAAGTGGGCCTACGAGACGCTCGGCTGGGGCGGCTATTGGGGCTGGGACCCGGTCGAAAATGCGGCCATCCTCCCCTGGCTCACGGCTACCGCCTTTCTCCACTCGGTGATGATCCAGGAACGGCGCGGCATGATGAAGGTCTGGAACGTCTCGCTCATCGCCGCGACCTTCTGCTTGACAATCTTCGGCACGTTCCTCGTCCGCAGCGGGGTGCTCACCTCGGTCCACTCGTTCGGGCTCTCCAGCCTGGGACCGTTCTTCTTCGGGTTCCTCGCCCTGGTGATCCTCGGCTCGGTGGTGCTGATCACCAGCCGACTGCGCGACCTGCGGAGCGATGCAACCCTCGATTCGCTCCTGTCGCGGGAGAGCAGCTTCCTGCTGAACAATCTGCTCCTGGTCGGGGCGGCGTTCGCCATCTTCTGGGGGACGGTCTACCCGCTGGTCTCCGAGGCGCTGCGGGGGCTCAAGGTCACGGTCGGCGCGCCCTACTATGACGAGGTCGTCGGCCCGATCCTGCTGGCGCTCTTCGTACTGATGGGGGTCGGGCCGTTGATCGCCTGGCGCCGGGCGACGCTGGCGAACCTGGTGCGGAATTTCCGCTGGCCGCTGCTTGCCGGGCTGATCACCCTCGGGGGAGTGGTTGCGCTCGGGCGGCGCGAGCTGCCGACGTTGCTCGCGGCGCCGGTGTTGGGCTTCGTCCTGGCTGGGATCGTTCTGGAGTTCTGGCGGGGTGTCCGCGCCCGTCAACGTGGTCTTGGGGAAGGGGTGCCAACCGCTTTTCTGCGCCTGTTCAGCCGCTACCCCAGCCGCTACGGGGGGTACCTCGTCCACGCGGGGATGGTGCTGATCGCGATTGGTGTCCTCGGCTCGAAGGTCTACCAGGACGCGACGGAAACCACGCTTGCGCCGGGGAGCACCATGACGGTCGGGCGCTATACCCTCCGCTATGAGGGGCTCACCCAGAGTGCCACCGCAACGCGGGAGGTCAACCGAGCCACGGTGAGCGTGCTGGTCGATGGCCGCCCGGTGGCGACCCTCCACCCGGAGAAGAACTTCTTCCCCGTCCAGCAGCAGCCGCAAAGCATCGTCGGGCTCCGCTCGACCCTCACGGAAGACCTGTATGTGGTGCTGGCAGCCTGGCAGCCGAACGGTGAGGTCACCCTCAAGGCCTATCTGAACCCGCTGGTCGCGTGGGTCTGGATCGGGGGTGGGGTGGCACTGCTGGGCGCATTCGTCTGCTTCTTGCCCGGGCCGCGGCCGCCGCGCGCGCGGCGGCTGGCGGAGGTGGAGGCATCGGCCCTGGCTCTTGCGGGGGAGGGCCGGTGACCACCACGCTCCTCCTCGCGCTCGGCATCGCCACGGCGGCCTTTCTCTTCGTGAGTTGGCCCTACCTGCGTCAGCGTCCCCTGCCAGTGCCTCACGGGAACGACCGCCTGACTGAGCTGCGCCGCCAGCGCGACGCGATCTACGAGGCCCTCCGCGAGCTCGAGTTCGACCAGCGGCTGGGAAAGCTCTCCGCGCACGACTACGCTGAGCTGGCCGAACGCTACAAGCGGCAGGCGGTAGCACTGCTCAAGCAACTCGACGACGAGACCCGGGCGGCGCTCCTCGCCATTGACCAGGAGATTGAAGAAGAGGTGGCCCAGCGGCGCGCGCTCGCTGCCCGGCGGACGGGAAGCCGCTGCCTCGCCTGTGGTGCGCGGGTGGAGGCGAGCGACCGCTTCTGCCGCCAGTGTGGGGTACCACTGGGTCGAGCGTGCTCCCGCTGTGGCGCGCCCGCCAGCTCAGGCGACCGCTTCTGCGGCCGCTGCGGCGCTGAGGTCTAGGAGGGACGGTGCGGGCGGTTCGGCTGGTAGCGCTAGGGCTGCTCATGCTGCTTGCGGCGATGCCAGCGCTGGCGCAGGGGGTGGGTACGCTCTCCGGCCGGGTAACCGATGGCTCGGCGGACCGTGCGCCGGTTGCTGGTCTCACGGTGACGCTCCTCCCGGTCTCCAACACTGGCCCGGGCCAACGCCAGCAGACCACCACCGGCCCGGATGGCAGCTACCACTTCGCGGGGCTGAACACTGCCAGCGGCCAGTTCTATGTCGTCTGGACCGAGTACGAGGGCGCGCGCTTTCAGGAGGGGCCGCTCCAGTTCGCGCCCGGCAGCAGCACTCTTACCCAGGATCTCACCGTCTACACCCCGACCGAGAACGACCCCGGGCTACGGGTGCTCCGCAACGCTATTGTCATCGTCCCGGCGCCAGCCCAGCGGCAGCTGACAGTGCTCCAGCTGGTCGATCTCGAGAACCCGTCCTCCCAGGCCTGGGTGGGCCGCCCGGTTGGCCAGGGCCGACAGACTCTCCGCTTTGGGCTGCCTGCTGGCGCACGGGGCCTCCAGGTCCTGGCTGGCCTGCAGGTGAACGCGGTCGTCCAGACGGCAGATGGCTTTGCCGATACCCTGCCTGTCTCGCCGGGTGGGCGCGAAGTGGTGTTTCAGTACCTGGTCGATTACCTCGATAACGGCATCCTCTTCACCCTGCCGGTGCACTATCCCACCGAGCAGGTGCGCGTGCTGCTTGCTGATGGCGACTGGCGACTGACGGCGGATGGTCTGCGGCCGGCGGGTACGGTCGAGCAAGGAGGGCAGCGCTTCCAACAGTATCAGGGCGAGCGCTTCGCAGCGGGCCAGGAGATTCGGCTAGTGATCCAGGGTGCGGGGCTCACGGGCCAGGTGCTGGATGACCGCACCCTGGTGACGGCAGGGGTGGGAGGAGCGATCGCGCTCGTGACGACGCTGGCGGTGGCAGTGCCACTGCTCCGACGCCGACGCAGGCAGGTCTCACCCGGCAAGCGCAGAGTGGCCAGTGCTCCCCCAGGAGCGACCCGGCCGCCGGAGCCGCGGGCTGACGAGCGGGAGGCGCTGATCGCGGCGATCGCCGACCTGGATGACCGTCACGAGGCAGGTGAGCTGAACGACGAGGAATGGCAGCGGCTGCGGGCAGCCAAGAAAGAGGCGCTGATCGCGCTCATCCGCGAGGTGCGAGGGATCGAATGACCTTGCCGGTCGCAGCCAGCCCAGCCACCGAGCGTGCTGCGCTTCCTCCCGCTGTCGAGGTCCGGGAGCTGCGCAAAGAGATTGGGGGTCGGCTCATCCTGCGCGGGATCGACCTGCGGGTCGAGTTTGGCGAGACGGTTGTCATCTTCGGGCCGAATGGCGCTGGCAAGACGACGCTGCTGCGGATCCTCGCGACCCTCGCCCGACCGAGCGGGGGCACAGTGCGCCTGGCGGGGATCGACCTCGCGGCGGTCGGGCCGGACGTGCGGCGCTGGATCGGGCTGCTGGGCCACCAGACCTATCTCTATGATGACCTGACGGCCGAAGAGAACCTGCGCTTCTATGGGCGCATGTTCGACGTGCCGGACCTCGATGCCCGGATCGACGCGGTACTCGCGCAGGTGGGGCTGGCGGGGCGGCGACGGGACCGAGTGCGGACTTTCTCGCGGGGGATGCAGCAGCGGCTGGCCCTCGCGCGTGCCATCCTGCACCGTCCCGGCCTGCTCTTGCTCGATGAGCCGGAGAGTGGGCTCGACCCGGCGGCGGCGGCGAGCCTGCGGACCCTCATCGCCGCGGTCGAGCGGCCGGACCGAGCGGTGGTCCTCACCTCGCACGCGCTCGACCTTGGCTTGGAGCTTGCGAGCCGGGTAGTGGTGCTGGTCAACGGCACCATTGTGCTCGATCGGCCGCGCGCAGCGGTGGACCGTGTCACCCTGGAGCAGGTGTACGCGACGGCGGTGGCCGGAGGGCGCTGATGCTGGCGAAGGCGCTCGTGATCCTGGAGAAGGATCTGCGGACGGAGCTGCGGGCAAAAGATGTGCTGACGGCGATGGTCTATTTCGCCCTGCTCGTGCTTGTAATCTTCAACTTCGCGATCGACCTACGGGAGGTCAGTGCCGAGGTGGTCGCGCCGGGGATCCTCTGGGTCAGCATTGCCTTTGCGAGCGTCCTCGGCCTCAACCGGACGTTCGTGCGCGAGCAGGAGCGGAGCGCGATCGAGGGGCTGATGCTCTGCCCGATCGACCGCAGTGCGATCTATCTGGGAAAGTTCATCGGGAACGTGGTGTTCATGCTGCTGGTCGAGGCGGTGACGGTGCCGCTGCTGCTGGTGATGTTCAATCTCACCGCGCTTGGGGTCGGGCTGCTGCCCTCCCTGCTGCTGGGCACGATCGGCTTTGCGGCGGTGGGCACGCTCCTGGCTGCCCTGGCCGTCAACACGCGGACGCGCGAGGTGATGCTGCCCGTGCTGCTGTTCCCGCTGCTGGTGCCGTTCGTGATTGCCGCGGTCAAATCGACGGGGTACGCGGTGGGCACCATCGCCCCGGCGGCAGCCCTGCCTTGGTTGAACCTGATGGTGGCGTTCGACCTCATCTTCACCGTCGTCTCGTATCTCATCTTTGGCTACGTCCTCGAGGAGTAGCGCGGAGGAGGTCCTATGGCCCAACTGGTTGTCCCCCGCGAAGGTGCCCGCCGCTTCGAACTCTGGTCGGTGCTTGGCTGGGTGACCATTCTCCTGATGGGGCTGACGATGTTCGGAGTGTTCATCTATGCCCCGACCGATAGCTACCAGGGCATCGCCCAGCGCCTGTTCTACATTCACGCGCCATCCGCCTGGCTGGCCTACCTAGCGGTCTTCGTCGTCTTCGTTGCCAGCCTGCTTTACCTCTTCCGGCGCAGTCGGTTCTGGGACCGGGTGGCGCTTTCCTCCGCGGAGCTGGGGGTGGTTTTCACCACCCTTGCCCTCGTGACGGGGTCGCTCTGGGGGCGGCAGGTCTGGGGAGCCTGGTGGGTCTGGGATGCCCGCCTAACGACAACCTTGATCCTCTGGCTGATCTACGTGGGCTACCTGATGCTGCGTCTCTCGCTGGGGGAGAGCCCACGGGCACCGCGCTACGCTGCGATCGTGGGGATCATCGGGTTCATCGACGTGCCGATCATCCACCAGTCGGTCGTTTGGTGGCGGACCCTCCATCCCGAGCCAATCGTAGTCAACCCGGGCCAGAGCCCGGCGCTGCCGCCGGCGATGCTGCTGGTGCTCGTCGTCTCCTTGCTAGCCTTCACGGCCCTCTACTGCTGGCTCCTCCAGGCGCGCTGTCGCCTCGAGGCGGAACGTGACCGTATCGCGCAGCTCCGGCGCCTGCTTCCGGGAGGAACTGATGCCTGAGAGCCCCGCCTTCTGGCTGCTCTTTGCTGGCTACACCATCCTCTGGCTGGTGATCGGCGGCTATGTCTTCACCCTGAACCGCCGCCAGCGTGACCTCGAGCGCGAGCTCGACCTTCTGCGCGACCAGCTCCGCTCCAGCGGCGAGTAGTCCGCCTCGGCGGATGGCGGAGCGTCATGGTCATCGCGATCGATCCGCTGGTGGTGGCGCTCGGGCCGTTGCAGCTCCGCTGGGGCGCTGTCTTCGCCGTCCTGGCCGTGCTCGCCGGGCTGCTGGTTGGGAAGCGCTGGGCGCTTGCGCTGGGGGTGCGGCCGGTTGGGTTGGCCTGGCTGGGGGCGTTGGTCGTGCTGGCCGGGGTGGTCAGTGGCCGCGCGCTGGTGCTGCTGGAGCGACCGGAGTTGCTCCGCCGTGGAGTGCTGGCGGTGCTGTCGCTTGCGAATGGCGGCGTTTCCCTCCCCGCGGCCGCGGTCGGGGGTGCGGGGGTGCTGTTCGTCTGGGCGATGCTCTCGCGTCAGTCGGTGGGGGCAGTCTGGGCGGCGGCGGGGGTTGCCCTCCTGGTCGGGGAGGCGGTCGGCTCGCTCGGGCTGCTCCTCAGCGGTGAGTACGTTGGCCAGCTCCTCGAGGCTCCCTGGGCGGTCGTGTACAGTCGGCCGGAGAGTAGCGTACCGCCCACCCTGGTTGGCCGGGGGGTGCAGCCACTTGTGCTCTACAGCGGCCTCTGGTCGGGGCTGGCGGTGGGCGCGCTCTGGGCCGCCTGGCGCAGCCTCACGGCGGTCGAGCGCTGGGCACTGCCGGCCCTCGCCTTTGGGCTGGGGCACCTGCTCGTTGGTTACGCTCGGATCGAACCGGTCTGGTGGTTTGGGCTACGGAGCGATCAGCTGGTTGCTCTCGGTTGGATGGTGGTGGGGGGCCTCGCGGTGCTCTTCCAACGGCGTGCGCTACCCCGACCCCGCTCGGCTGCCAACCCTCCTTCGTATGGTAGGATCAAGCCATGAAGGAGAGCGCAGTCTCCGCGCGCACGGTCTCGTGCCTCGAACAGGTGGTCAACCGGTTAGCGGAGGGGCTCGTCCGGGTGATCAGCCACCATTGGCTGGTGCTCGTCAATGGGATACTCGTCCTCTACCTCGCCCTGGCGGTGCTAGCTCCTCTGCTCATGGCGTGGGGGCTGAGCCTCCCTGGCCGGCTCATCTACCTTCTCTTCCGTGCGCTGTGCCACCAGCTCCCCAGCCACTCCTACTTCCTTGCGGGGCACCAGCTCGCATGCTGTCAGCGCTGTACGGCGATCTATGGTTCGCTGTTGCTCGGCGGGCTGCTCTTCAGCGCAGTACGCGGCTGGCTACGGCCGCTCCCCTGGAAGGGGTATCTCTTCTTCATTGCCCCCATGGCGGTGGACGGCCTGACCCAACTCTTCGGCTGGCGGGAGAGCACGTGGGAGCTGCGGACCCTCACCGGAGGGCTATTCGGGCTGGCGACCGTCTGGCTGATGTACCCGCTCGTGCAGCGGACCATGGTGGAGCTGCGTGGGCTGCTCCACCAGACGGGTGGTCTCGTCACCCGACCGCTCTGAAGGAGGGTGCCGATGCGCTGGGCTGCCGCTTGGCTCATTATGGCGACCCTGGTTTGCCTCGGTCTGGGGACGGCAGGACTCGTGCTGCTGCGCCTGAGTGACAATCGGGGTGGCGAGCAGGTGGTGGGAGGAGCAGCAGTCGAGCGGGGCGAAGGTGCCCGGGTGGGTGAGCGTGCGCCAGCGTTCAGTGCCACAACGCTGAGCGGCGAGCGCATCAGCCTCGCTGAGCTGCAGGGCAAGCTGGTAGTGCTGAATTTCTGGGCCAGCTGGTGTGGGCCCTGCCGGAGTGAGATGCCCGCCCTGGAGGCGGCCGCCAAGCGGACGGCCGGCCAGCCGATCGTCTTCCTGGGGGTGAACGTCCAGGAGCCGCCGGAGACAGTGCGAGCCTTTGTTGCCGAGCTTGGGCTCACCTTTCCCATCCTGCCCGATCCCACGGGTGAGATCGCGCGGACTTACCAGGTGCGTGCCCTGCCTACGACCTTCTTCATTGACCGCGAGGGGAGGCTGCGCGAGCAGTTCACGGGCGAGATGAATGCCTCGGTGATCGACCGGCGGCTGCGCGGGTACGGCGAGTAGCCCGAGCGGGCGAGCGAAGGCGCGCCGGTGCGGTGCAGGGGTGCTCGCATCCCCGGCGTTCCTGAAGTAACGGTCGCCGGAGCCTGCCCGCTTCACCGTCAGGGCAAGGGGAGCGCCGGCTTAGGATGGACCTGTTTGGGGGATTTTCGCAAGAAAGAGCAGCAGTATAGACTCGTCCCCATCTGAGAGGGCCTGGTCGCTCGACTGCGAGCGGTTGCTCACCTTCCTCTTGGCCGGGTCAGTGAGCGGTGAGAAGGGAAGGTTACCCAAAGGAGGGCTCATGCGACGGCTGATTTCCCAAGGAGTGGGGCTGGCTGCCCTCATGGGGGCGCTAGTTGGGCTCGGGATAGTGGCTCTTCCCTTTGCCCAGGCGGACGAACCGCTGGGGACGGCCTTCACCTACCAGGGGCAGCTCACGCGCGGAGGAAATCCCGTCACGGGCCAGTGCGACTTCACCTTCCAGCTGTTCGATGCCGCCAGTGGTGGCAGCCAGGTGGGCAACACCCG
>JAILZB010000228.1 GCA_023512725.1 Chloroflexota bacterium
GAGCTGGCATCGCCGGTGACGCGCAGCCCGCTCTGGCCCACGGACGTGCGCGACGCCGATGGTCGCATCATCGTCGCGAGCGACGCGCACGGGGCCGACTCGACCGACGCAACGCTCGCTACGGCCCAGGTTCCCCTGGCCGGGTGGACCGTCGTGGTCCATCACGAAGGTGGCCGGCCCGGCTCGCCCGGCCACCTCCTGCGCACGCTGGCGTGGCTCGGCCCGCTGCTCGTGCTCCTCTCGCTGCTCCTCGCCTGGGGCGTCGGCCGCAGCGTGCGCGTGCCGCTGGCGGTCCTCACGCGCGAGGCCGAACGGCTGGCCGGCGGCGACCTGTCCACGCCGATCCCCGCCATGGGCGACGACGAGATCGGGCGGCTGGCGCGGGCATTCGAGGACATGCGGCTGGCGCTCGCGGCGTCGATCGACGAGGTGTCCCGCGCCAACGCCGTGCTCGAGGCGCGCGTCCGCGCGCGCACCGAGGAGCTCGAGCGGCTGAACCAGGAGCTGCAGGAACGCGAACGCATCCGGCAGCGCCTGCTCCGCAAGGTGATGACGGCCCAGGAGGAGGAGCGGCTGCGCCTCTCGCGCGAGCTCCACGACGAGGCCTGCCAGACGATGACCGCCCTCGGGTTGAGGCTGGAAGCCGCCCTCGCCGAGGTGCCGCCGGGCAGCCGCGCAGCCGAGGCCGTCGCGGCCGCCCGCGACCTCGCCCGCCGCAGCCTCGACGAGCTGAACCGCATGATGCACGACCTGCGGCCGTCCGCCCTCGACGATCTCGGCTTCGTGGCGGCCCTCCGCTGGTATGCCGACCGCCATCTGACCCAGTCCGGCGTGGACGTGCGCTTCGAGGTGACGCCCCTTCCCGAGCGGCTGCCCGCCGAGATCGAGACCGCCGTGTTCCGGGCCGTGCAGGAGTGCTTCACCAACATCCGGCGCCACGCGCGGGCCGAGAAGGTGCTCGTCCAGATCGCCTTCGAGGACGGCACCCTGGCCATCGACGTCGAAGACGACGGGGTGGGGTTCGACCCCGCGAGCGTGGCCCCTGCGCCGGGCAATCCCCGTGGCCTGGGGCTGCTGGGCCTGAGGGAGCGGATCGAGCTCGTGGGCGGTAGGATCCAGATCGAGTCGGCGCCCGGCCGGGGCACGCTCGTGGCCATCCGGGTGCCGATTCCGGAGGCGCCGCATGCCTAGAATCCGCGTGCTCATCGCCGACGATCACGCGATCCTGCGCGAGGGGCTCCGGGCGCTGCTCCGCCTCCACGACGACATCGAGGTCGTCGGCGAGGCCGCCGACGGGCGCGAAGCCGTGGACCTCGCGGCGAAGCTGCGGCCCGACGTCGTGCTCATGGACGTGGCGATGCCCGGCCTGGGCGGGCTCGAGGCCACCATCGAGCTGAAGCGCATCCGGCCCGACGCCAAGGTGATCGTGCTCACCCAGTACGACGACCGCGAGTACCTGCGGCGGTTCCTGCAGGCCGGCGTGTCGGGCTACCTGCTGAAGAAGACCGCGGGAAGCGAGCTGGCCTCCGCCATCCGGGCGGCCTACCGGGGCGGGCTCGTGCTCGATCCCGCGGTGGCGAAGGAGGCGCTGGCCGGGCCGGGGGGCGGGCCCGGCGGCGCGGAGGCCGACCCCTACGACACGCTCACGGACCGCGAGAAGCAGGTGCTGAAGCTGGTGGCCGAGGGCAAGAGCAACAAGGAGGTGGCCGAGCTGCTCGACATCAGCGTGAAGACCGCGATGACGCACCGCGAGCACGTGATGCAGAAGCTCAATCTCCACAGCCGCACCGAGCTCATCAAGTTCGCGCTGCGCCGCGGCGTGATCCGGATGGAGTGAGCGAGCAGGCGCGACCGCGGGGCGGGCCCGCCGGCTGCCCGCCCGTGGTGCTCTGCCGCTGGTGATGCTCGGGTTGCTCGCGTTTGGTAGCCTGACTGCGTTCGACCTGTTTGGCCGCTGGGCAACTGCGCCCGAGCAGCGGGCCTTCTTCCGTGCTGACTACGCAACGCTGGCACGCGTGCTCACGCCGGATGAGCAGCCCGTGATCGCGGCGGAATACCCCTACGACCTTGACCCGCTCGACCTGGAGTTGATCCGTGGGGGGCAGCCACTGGCAGCGCGCTGGTTCGATGGCCGCACCAGCCTGCTCTTGCCAGCCCGAGGTGGCTCGCTCTTTGCGCCGGCCTTTGCGCGCCCGCCGGGGAGTGAGACCGTACCACCGTTAGCGGAAGTGCGAGGGCCTGGCGGGCAGCCTGGGCTAGCCCGCTACGCCACAGCAACGTACCCCTTCTTGCCGGAAACCCACGCTGAAGCGGTGGGTAACCACCTCCTCCTGGTCGGCTGGCACGCCCCGACAACCATCCAGGCCGGGGAGACGCTCACCGTACCAGTCGGCTGGCGGGTGCGCGTGGGCGGGGCACCGGCCGACCTGGCCTTCTCGCTCAAGCTGGTGGGCCCGTGGGAGAGTGTCTGGGCCCAGCACGACCTCTCTCCCGTGCCACCGGCCGACTGGCACGTTGGGGACCGCCTGATCGTGTTCCATCAGCTCGCGTTGGACCCCGCGACACCGCCCGGGATCTACCGGCTCGCGCTCCAGGTCTACCGCCGGGAGACGGTGACCCCCGAGCGGTTTGCGAATGGCGAGGACCGGTTCCTGCTTGGGGAGGTCCGGGTCGAGCGGGGTGCAGCGGAGCGCCAGGCGACGCTGCGCTTTCGCCATACGACCCCCGCGCGCTTCGGTGAGGCCGTCGCCCTGCTGGGCTATGAGATCGATAAACCGGTGGCCGCCGCTGGGGAGACGCTCGGGCTAACGCTCTACTGGCAGGCCCTGCGGGAGGACTTGCCGGACTGGACAGTCTTCACCCATCTTCTCCAGGAAGGTGAGCCGACGCGCCTCTACGGGCAGCGGGATAGCCAGCCGGTGTTTGGCGCGTACCCAACCCCGCTCTGGCAGCGCGGCGAAGTGGTCAAGGACCGCTACGACATCCCCATCGACCCGCAGGCGCCCGCTGGCCGCTACCGGATTGCCGTGGGGCTGTACGACCGGACGACCGGTGCGCGCGTTCCGACGGGGCCCGTGCCCCGCTCCCTCGCCGACCAGGCGCTCGCGTTCCTTGCCCGCCTCGGTTTGCCCTACGAGCAGGAGCGGGTGGAGGCCGACCGCGTGTTCCTCCGCCCGAACTGGATCGAGCGACGCTGAGCCCCGGGCGACTGGGCCTAGTCGCTCGGACGAACGAAGACGTGAGCGGCCAGGTCGCGCCCGAGCGCATGCTCGGTCTCCCCAATCTGCACGTGGATTGGCCCGCCGAAGGGGGCGTGCTCACGCACCAGCACGGGCACGCTGGGGAACATCCCCAGCGAGGCGAGGTAGCGGAGCATCGCGGGATCGCGGTCGCTGACCCGCTGAATGATGGCGGGCCGCCCAGGTTCGAGCGCAGCAAGCGGGATGAGTGCGGGCTCGACGAGCTCGAGGTCCTTGCTCGGGATCGGGTCACCGTGGGGGTCGACCGTTGGCCGTCCGAGGAGCGCATCGATCCGCTCTTCGAACTCCTCCGAGATGACATGCTCCAGGCGGTCGGCCTCGGCATGGACTTCATCCCAGCCGTAGCCGAGCACCTCGGCGAGATACAGTTCCAGGAGGCGATGGTGACGGATCACCTCGAGGGCGATCTTGCGGCCAGCCGGGGTGAGGGCGACGCCGTGATACGGGGTGTGGTGGACGAGGCCGATCTGAGCCATCCGCTTGCTCATGCTCGTCACCGAGGCATCGCTGATCCCGAGGAGGGCAGCTAAGGCTGAAGTCGTCGCATCCTCGCCAGCGGCCTCCAGCTTATAGATCGCCTTCAAGTAGTCTTCCGCAGCTTGGCCGAGTGCTGGTCCACGCTCGTCGCCGCGGCGCCCTCGCGTGCCTGGCATCGCTCTTCCTCGCACATCCCCCGCGAATGATACGCGAGCCGCTTCCCCCTGCGCTCGCCTTCTCGGCTGGCGTATCATCGGTCTGGCGGCTGCCCGCTCGCAAGCTGGCACCGACCCTGCTCCGGGAGCGGAAAGATGCATCCTGATCTGCAGGTGGGCAAGCGCTTTCCCGATTTTGCCGCGCCCGACCATACGGGGGCAGTGCGGCGTCTCTCCGAATTTGCGGGGAAAGACCCGCTCGCCCTCATCATCTACCGCGGCTGGTGGTGACCGAAGTGCCAGCAGCAGCTGGGGGAACTCGTGGAGTTCCAAAAAGAACTTGCCGTTGCCTATACCCAGCTGGTGGTGCTGAGCACGGACCCGCCGGAGGTCAGCGCCGCCTTTCGGGCTGGCCTGGGGGCCCAGTTCCCCTTCCTCTGCGACCAGGAACGGAAGGTCCAGCGCCTCCTCGACCTCCAGGAGACCACCGACCCGCGTCACAACCCGATCATTCCCTACAGTTTCACCCTCTATCCTGACCTGACCATCTACCGCATCTACAACGGCTACTGGTTCTGGGGGCGACCAACGCGAGAAGAGCTGCGGATGGACTTCCGCGCCATCAGCCGCCAGATCCGGCCCGATTGGGACCTGCAGCATCCCCGGACCAGCTGAAATCGGTCGGGTGGGGGAGGGCACTGTCCCATTGGCCAGTAGTCAGCAGGGGCGTGAGTAGCCGGGCTTCCTAGCGGAACGTCTGGAGGCCATCCCTGCTGGTTGCGCCCCTTCCTTCCCCTGACCTCGCCCGCTTCCGCCGGCTGGCGTTGCTGGTGGGCGTATTCGCCCTCGTGGTGCTGGTGTAGCTGCTCCTGCTGCGCTGGAGCGCACCGGTACGATCAGTCGTCCCCCGGCCCGTTGGCTCCGTGCCTGCTCCTAGCCCGCGATCCAGGCCCGTTCGTAGCGGTAGTCGTCCGCCCGTGGCCGCAGGTCGCGTACCTTCGGGTTCAGCCCGTTGATGATCGACTGGGTGACGAGTGGGGCGAAGGGCGGGTCTTCTTGCAGGACGGCAAAGCAGTCCTGCAGCAGCT
>JAILZB010000229.1 GCA_023512725.1 Chloroflexota bacterium
GGGTGCTGGGCCACGCGCAGGAGTTCCTCCGGCAGACCCGGCGGACGTCCTTGCTGGTCCCCCTCGTGGTGGCAGGGCAGCTCACCGATCAGGCGAAGGTGGTGGACGTGCGCCGGGAGGTGTACCCGCTGTCGGTTCGTAGCCTCGCACCGGATGCCGCCGCAGCCATCAAGCGCGCGTTGGAGCGGGCGAGGAGCGTTGGGGACATGCTGGATCGCGCCGCCAGGGAGCTGGCTGGCAATCTCCTATTCCCCGCGAACGCGCGGCCACCGGCGAAGGACATCCGCCGCTTCGTCGACAGCCTCCCCCTGCATCGTGTCTATTGGTCGGTCCTTGAGAGGGCATTCCCAGAGTTCCTGGAACGCCTGACTCTCCGAGATCCGGAGGCGGCGATGGAGATCTGGATGGCCGCAACCGAACGGGCTGCGTACGACGCGTGGAAGAAGGCCGCCGACTCCGTCGGCACCACAGCGCGCCACTTGAGGGCGATCGCAGAAGGGGAACGGACGTTCCGGCACGCGCTCGGGAGGTTGACCGCATGGGCGATCCGAAGCCTGTGAAGTTCATCCAGCACCTCAGGGAGTTGCGCGACGATCGGGGAGCGATGGCCGCACTCAAGAGGAGCCTTGCCTTCAACGCCGACGAACTCGGAGACGTCCGCGCCTACCGGTACGTCGAACCGTTCGTCCAGGGCGAGAGTGAATGGCGCAGGCACGTCTACTACCTCGTGGCGGGACTGTACGCGCTCCACTCCGAGGAGGGCGAGCAGTCCCTGGCGGAGGTGCTCTCGGACCTGTGGCAGAGGGAGCAGCAGCTCAGGAGCCTCGAGTCACACTTTCGGAGCCTACTCGAATCCGATCCCGACCAGCTCCCCGACCGTTTGAGGCGGATCGTGACCTACGTGCGGTCCAAGGGGGCATCGCTGAACTACGAGCGACTTCTTGGCGACCTGTTGCATTGGAAGTCACAGAACCGATGGGTGCAGCAGCGGTGGGCACGTCAGTTCTACCGAGGGGTGCAGGTGGGTGGGGAGGGGCAGGTCGAGACACACGCGGAGGTGGACGCATGAACCTCGCGGAGATCCATATCCTCCAGCCGGTCCCGCCGGCGAACTTGAACCGAGACGACACCGGCAGTCCGAAGGACGCTGTTTTCGGAGGGGCCCGACGGGCCCGCATCAGCAGCCAGGCGCAGAAGCGGGCCGTCCGACGGTACTTCGCGGACTTGGCGTTGCTGGGCCCAGAGGACCGGGCCGTGCGGACGCGGCTGCTCGTCGACAGGGAGCTGGTTCCCCGTTTCCGAGACCGTTCGCCGGAGGAGACCCGCGCGGTCGTCATGGCCGCGCTGCGCGGTCTTGGTTTGACGGTGGACCAGACTCAGGAGAACCGGACGGAGTACCTCCTCTTCCTAGGTCGCCGCGAAATCGATCGACTCGCCGAGGTGATCGAACGGCACTGGGACGCGCTGCGCAGCGTTACCGCGCCCACGGCGACGGGTAAGCAGAAGAAGCACCAAGCGCGTACAGGGGTTTCGGGCGAGGTGCAGAGGGCCCTGGAAGCGGTTCTGAACGGTGGCAAAGCGGTGGATCTTGCCCTCTTCGGCCGGATGCTGGCAGACCGGCCGGAGTGGAGTGTGGACGCGGCGTGCCAGGTAGCTCACGCCATCAGCACCCACCGGGTGGATCGGGAGTTCGACTTCTACACCGCGGTGGACGAGCTGAGCCCGCGCGAGCAGACAGGAGCGGGAATGGTGGGCGACGTTGAATACTACGCGGCGACATTCTACCGCTACGCGAACGTCAACCTCGACCTGCTCCTGCAGAACCTCCAGGGGGATCGGGATCTCGCCGCTAGGGCCGTGGAGGCCTTCCTGCGGGCGTTCATTCTCACGTTGCCCTCGGGCAAACAGAACACGTTCGCGGCACACAGCCCCCCTCAATTCTGGGGGATCTTGGTCCGGAAAGACAGTATGCCGCGAAACCTCGCAGCGGCGTTCGAGAGCCCTGTGTATCCGCGTGACGGAAAGAGCCTCACCGGAGCGTCCGTCGAGGCACTCACGAAGTATTGGAAACAGCTCGATGAGGTGTACGGGAAGCCTGCCCAGGAGTGGGCGGCCATGGTCAATCTTTCCGACGGCGAACTCCAGTACCAAGAGGCGAGTCAGAAATCAAACCTCGAGGAGGCTATGCAGACGGCCATGGAGGGCGTTAGAAGCATCCTGGGAGCGTAGCCGTGCCCACGCTGCTCCTGCGGCTGCAGGGCCCAATGCAGTCGTGGGGAACCACGAGCCGGTTAGACCGCCGCGACACGGGGCTGGAACCGTCCAAGAGCGGCGTGATCGGGCTGTTATGCGCGGCGCTGGGACGCCACCGCAGCGAGCCGGTGGACGACCTCGCGGCGATGCGGATGGGTGTGCGGGTGGATCGCGAAGGGGTGGTGCGGTACGACTACCAGACCGCCAAGGGGGTCATCAGAGCGGATGGTACGCTAGGACGGGATTCCCGCAAGGACACGGTCCAAAGCTGGCGATTCTACTTGGCGGACGCTGTCTTCCTTGTGGGCCTAGAGTCCTCTGATCGATCGCTGCTCGAACGGCTGCACGAAGCGCTCCAGAACCCTAGGTGGCCGCTGTTCCTGGGTCGCAAGAGCTACCTCCCCAGCCCGCCGGTGTGGCTCCCGAACGGCCTGGTCGATGAGCCGCTGGAGGAAGCCATTGCCAGGTACCCGCCCCTTGTTGAGCGGGCTCCAGAGCGATACCGCTATGCGCTAGAGGAACCGCCAAGAGCCACTCCGCGGGTGCTCGCGAACCGAGTGCGCCGGACGGATCAACCCAAAGGTCACTTCGCACAGCGCCGGTTCGTAGAGCGACACGTGTGGATCATCGAAGCCGCGCAGGGAGAAGTGCCCCGTGTTCCTGTCTAGGCTCGTTCTCAACCCACGAGATCCCAGGGCGCGGCGCGACCTCGGCAACCCCTACGAAATGCACGCAACCCTCGCGTGGCTCTTCGAGGATCCAAAGGTTGCCCATCCGCTGTGGCGAGTCGAGAGCGTTCGTCCTCCGGTCGTCCTCCTTCAGAGCATGGTCCCGCCCGATTTCGCCCGTCTTCAACGCCGCGATGGGTACCAGGGGTATTTCGCGAAGGCTCCGGAGAGCAAGCCCTATGGCCTGCCCGACCGAATCAACAGCGGCCTAGTGCTGCGTTTCCGCCTGGAGGCCAACCCCACGGTTACCCGGCGTGGCGGGCGGCACGGCTTATGGAGGGTCGAAGAACAACTCCTCTGGCTGCGCCGGCAGGCAGAAAAGTTCGGCTTCGACGTCCTCGGCGCGACCGTGAGTCGGATCGAGCGGCGCAGCTTCACCAAGCGTACTGCAGACAGGCCGATCGTACTGCTCGCTGTCCGATTCGACGGGCACCTGCAGGTTCGGAATCCACAGCGGCTGCGGGAGGGCATTATGCGAGGAATCGGTCACGGGAAGGCGCTGGGACTCGGGTTGCTTTCCTTAGCTTCGAGGTAAGGTCATGCCGCCGGTCCGCAGCAGTCGCAACCTCAAGGAGCTTCCCAAGTTCCGGGACGGACTCGCATACTTGTACGTGGAGCACGCCGTAGTAGAACAGGAGGCGCAGGTCATCGCACTCTACGACGCGGAAGGCGTTACCTTGGTCCCGGTAGCGGCCCTGGGGGTCTTCTTGCTCGGGCCTGGGACACGGATCACACATGCTGCGATCCGAGCCATGGCGCAAAACGGGTGCTCCGTCCTGTGGGTAGGAGAGGACGCAGGGCGCTTCTACGCTGCGGGTACCGGCGAGACGAGGAGCGCGGCACACCTGATGCGCCAGGCTCGTGCCTGGGCGGACCCGGAGGCGCACGAGGAGGTCGTCCGGCGCCTGTACCGGTTCCGGTTCTCTACCCCCCTTCCCGAGGGTCTGACCGTCGGCCAGCTGCGTGGACTGGAAGGCGTCCGTGTGCGGGAGGAGTATGCGCGCTGGAGCCGAGAGGCCGGCGTGCCCTGGGCAGGACGGAGTTACGACCGGGGGCGCTGGGCGGCAGCCGACCCCGTGAACCGCGCGTTATCGGCTGGCGCCGCGTTCCTGTACGGAGTTTGTCATGCCGGCATTGTGAGCGCGGGCTACAGCCCTGCACTCGGTTTCATACACGTCGGCAAGCAGCTTTCGTTCGTCTTCGACATCGCAGACATCTACAAAACAGAGGTACTGGTGCCTGCTGCCTTCCGTACGGCGGCAGAGTCTTCCGATACGGTGGAGTCGAGGATCCGTCGCCACCTGAGAGACCGAATTCGTGAGACCCACCTCCTCGAGAGGGTGGTGGACGACCTGGAGAGGTTGTTCGCCGATCTCTGGCCAGATGCGAGCCGCGAGGAGGACTACGACGAGGACGCCGCCCGGCCCGGGCGGTTGTGGGATCCCGAGGGTGAGGTAGTCGGCGGGGTGGCCTATGGTAGTGCTGATTCTGGAGAACGTTCCGCGGAGCCTGAGGGGGGAACTGACCCGGTGGCTCGTTGAGGTGGACACCGGAGTGTTCATCGGCCGGATCAGCGCTATGGTGCGCGACCTGCTGTGGCTTAAGTGCGTACAGAAGGCGCGCGGTGGCCGGTGCTGCCTGATATACCGGTCGAACACCGAGCAGGGTTTCGCTCTGCGGATGGAGGGTTACGGGGATCGGAGGGTGCGGGACTTCGACGGGTTGCAGCTGGTTACCGTAACCAATGCGGAGGCCCTCAGGAAGGGCAAGTGGATCCGGTGGCGGAAGGAGCGCGAGGCGGGGCGACCCCCACAAGGGCAGGTAGGTGCAACCCTAGCACCTTGACAACTGAATAGTCAACTGGCGGGTGGTCCTGGGTCGGAAAGGGGCAGGCGGGCGAATGTACGTTTGCTGTTGTCCCCGCGCACGCGGGGATGAACCGGCCCAGAGTAGGGCGCTGTCGCTTGCA
>JAILZB010000230.1 GCA_023512725.1 Chloroflexota bacterium
CCCGCCCGCGGAGCTGCCGCACGTGGCGGGCGGTTCCGGTGTGGTGGAGGAGCGTGAAAGAGAGCGCCTGAGGCGCCACCGCGCGCAGCGTGACGATGTCGCGATCGAGCTGGAGGCTCGCCACCGTGCGGCCCGCGTGGAGGATCACATCCGGGCGCAGCACCGCCACGGCCCGCGCGAGGACGCGATCCGGCGCCTCGGCCGGCGCGTAATCGAAGACCGCTACGGCAACCTGTTCGAGATATACCACCACATCACCGGGGAGGACCCCTATCGGGTGCCGATGCGGATCTATCCCGCGGTCCACTACACCATGGGCGGCCTCTGGGTTGATTACAACCTGATGAGCACTATCCCGGGGCTGTTCGTGCTCGGCGAGGCGAACTTCTCTGACCATGGGGCGAACCGGCTCGGGGCGAGCGCCCTGATGCAGGGGCTGGCCGATGGGTACTTCATCGCCCCGGCGACCGTCCCGAACTATCTGGCCTCGACTCGCCTCGAGAAGGTCACCACCGACCACCCCGAGTTTGCTGCCGTCCAGCGCGAGGTCGCCGAGCGGATCAAGCGGCTCTTGGGCATCGGAGGGAAGCGGCCGCCGGAGGCGATCCACCGTGACCTGGGCGAGGTGATGTGGAACGAGGTCGGGATGACACGCAACGCTCCAGGCCTGCAGCGCGCCCTGCGGGAGGTCCAGGCGATCCGCGCCGAGTTCTACCGCGATCTTGCCATCCCTGGCAGTGCCGAGAGCTTCAACCCCACGCTGGTACGTGCGCTGCGGGTGGCAGACTTCCTCGAACTGGCTGAGCTGATCATCCGCGATGCCCTCCAGCGCGAGGAATCGTGCGGTGGTCACTTCCGGGAGGAGTATCAGACCCCCGATGGAGAGGCGCTCCGGGATGATGAGCACTTTGCATTTGTGGGGGCGTGGCAGTTCACCGGTGATGATGGTGAGCCCGTGCTGCATAAGGAGCCGCTCATCTTCGAAGCGGTCAAGCCAGCAACCCGGAGCTACAAGTAGGCGGGAGGAGGGACAGTGAATTTCCTACTGAAAGTCTGGCGACAACCAGACGCTCACTCGCCCGGACGCTTTGTCGAGTACGAAGCGCGCGATATCCCCGCCGAGGCGTCGTTCCTCGAGATGTTAGACATCCTCAACGAGCAGCTGACCCAGCGCGGTGAAGACCCGATCGCCTTCGATAGCGATTGCCGCGAGGGGATCTGTGGCATGTGCGGCTTCATGATCAACGGGGTGGCGCACGGGCCGGAAGCGATGACGACGGTCTGCCAGCTGCACATGCGCCACTTTCAGGATGGTGCCATCCTGGTGCTGGAGCCCTGGCGCGCGAAGCCGCTCCCGGTGGTGAAGGACCTGGTGGTGGATCGCAGCGCCTTCGACCGGATCGTCGCTGCCGGTGGGTTCATCACTGCCCCCACGGGCAGCGCTCCGGAGGCCAACACCACCCCCATCCCGAAAGGCACTGCCGACCTCGCTATGGACGCGGCTGCTTGCATCGGCTGCGCCGCCTGCGTAGCCGCCTGCCCGAACGCTTCGGCGATGCTCTTCGTGGGGGCGCTGGTCTCTCATCTCGGCCTGTTGCCGCAGGGCCAGCCTGAGCGGAACAGCCGTGTCCTGAAGATGATTGCTCAGCACGATGCCGAGGGCTTCGGGGCGTGCACCCTCCACGGGGAGTGCGAGGCGGTCTGCCCGAAGGGAATCAGCATCGACTTTATCGGTCGCCTGAACCGCGACTTGATCCGGGCGAACTTCGCCTTCACGCGCAAGGCGCGAGGGGTCGAGTCCGTCGCCGGGTAGCCGAAGCGCTGCTCGCCAGCACGTATGGAGGGGAGGATGGCGGCACCGCTGGCTGGCAAAGTTGCCCTGGTCACCGGAGGCGCTGGGCTGATCGGCTCAGCGATCTCGCGGCGGCTCGCGCACGAGGGTGCCACCGTCTTCATCAACGGGCGGGATGCCGCCCGAGCAGAGCGACTGGCGGTGGAGGTCCGGCACCAGGGCGGGGCAGCCTGGGCGCTCCCGGCTGACGTGCGCGATGAAGCGCAGGTGGCCGCACTGGTCGGGGCACTCCTAGAACAGAGCGGCCGGCTGGACATTCTAGTCACTGCAGCGGGCGGAGTGAGCGTCGCCGGGGCGAGTGGACCGGCCTACGCGGCTGATACGCGGCTGGACGACTGGCACCGCATCCTCGAGCTCAACCTGACGGCGACCTTCCTCGCCATCCGCGCTGCCCTGCCCGCGCTCATCCGCTCCGGCGCCGGTCGGATTGTCACTATCTCCTCAGCCGGGCAGTTCGGCGTGATCGGGCTTGCGCCCTATGCGGCGGCGAAGAGCGCCCTGCTCGGGTTGACGCGGACGGTTGCCCTCGAGTACGCGCGGGAGGGCCTGACCGCGAACGTCGTGGTGCCGCACCTGACGGAAAGTGGTCGCCCGCGGCCGCCGGAGATGGAAGCGACCCTGCTGGCGCAGGTGCCCCTGCGGCGCTACGCCCGGCCGGAGGAGATCGCGGGCGTGGTGGCCTTTCTCGCGGGGCCGGATGGCGGCTACCTGACCGGGCAAGTGCTGCACGTGACGGGCGGGTTGGACTGGCTCGGCCCGGGCCTGGACCTGGTCGCGCTCCGCCGGCTGGGGCCACGCTAACAGTCCACACGGCCGCCGCTGGCGAGTGCTACCATTGCGAGGAAGCAGCAAAGGTGGCACCATGCAGCACGCTCAACGCAGTTGTCTCCCGCTTGCGGTTGTGGCCGCACTCAGCCTGATCGTCGGGGGCGCGGGTGGAGCCGGCGCGGCTACCCTGATCGCCGCTTCCTGGAACCGACCCACCGCGGGGGAACGGCCGCCAGTGGCCCAGGTCAACGTGACCCTGCGGTTGAACGAAGAGTCGGCGGTCATTCAGGCGGCGGAACGGGTTGGCCCGGCGGTCGTGACGCTCCAGACGAGCACGCGCGTCTCCTTCTACCGCTCCTTCGAAGTGAGTGGGTTCGGCTCGGGGGTGATCTTCGACCAGCGTGGCTACGTCCTGACCAATAAGCACGTCATCGAGGGGGCGCGGCAGATCATCGCTATCCTGTCCGATGGTCGACGGGTCGAGGCGACGCTGGTGGGAAGGGACCCCTTGACCGACCTGGCCGTGCTCCAGCTGGCACCGGGCGACTACCCGGTTGCCGAGCTCGGCGACTCCTCCGACCTCAAGCCAGGGCAGCTCGTGATCGCCATTGGTAGCCCCCTGGGGTCGTACCAGAATAGCGTGACCACAGGGGTGGTGAGCGCGCTCAACCGCACCATCGAGGCCGACCAGACCAATAGTGGCGAAGCGCTCCACGACCTGATCCAGGCTGATGCCGCGATCAATCCGGGCAACAGTGGCGGTCCGTTGGTGAACTCCCTTGGCCAGGTGATCGGCATCAATACCGTGATCGCCAGCCGAGCGCAGAACATCGGCTTTGCGATCGCGATCAACAGCGCCAAGCCCGTCGTCCAGTCGGTCATCGAGACCGGGCGGGTGGTCCGCCCCTGGCTGGGGATCCGCTACCTGCCGAACAACCAGCAGCTCGCTGCCCTGCAGGGGTTGCCGGTGGACTACGGGGTGCTGGTGTATTCCGATACCCCGCGGCTGCCGGCGGTGGAGCCGAACAGCCCGGCAGCGCGAGCCGGGCTGCGGGCAGGCGATATCATCCTGGCGATCAATGGCCAGCGGCTGGATGCGCGGCGAAGCCTGGCGGATGTGATGCAGAAGCTGCGCGTGGGCGACCAGGTGACGCTGACCGTGCTGCGTGATGGCCGGGAGATCCCCCTCACGCTCACGCTGGTCGAACGACCGACCTAAGATGCGCGTGATCGCTGGCAGCGCCCGCGGCCGGCCGTTGCGGGTGCCGAAGGGCGGAGCCAGCCGACCCACTTCCGACCTGATGCGGGGGGTGGTCTTCGACCTGCTCACCGCCCTGGGAGCGGCGTGGGACAGCGTGCTCGACCTCTACGCCGGGAGCGGCGCGCTGGGGATTGAGGCCCTCAGCCGGGGGGCGCGGCGGGCAGTCTTCGTGGAGCAGGACCGAGCAGCCTGCCGGACGATCCGAGAGAACCTCACGCGGCTGGGCTTTCAGGAGCAAGCGGAGGTGCGTTGCCAGCCGGTCGAGCGGGCGCTCCGTACGCTGGCAGGGCCGTACTCTATAATCCTGCTCGACCCTCCCTACGCTGACCCCACGCTGGCGGCGACCCTCGCCCAGGTGGGAAGGAGCGGCCTGGTGGGGCCAGCGACGCTCGTCGTGCTTGAGCACTCCAAGCCGCGCCCCGTCACCGCGGTGCCCGGGCTGGTGCTGGTCAAGCAGCGCTGCCACGGGGACAGTTGCGTCTCGATATTCCGGCGTGGGGAGTGAGCGGTGGTCCGTGCCCTCTACCCCGGCACCTTCGACCCGGTCACGAACGGGCACCTCGATATCACCATCCGCGCCGCCCGCCTCTTCGATGAGGTGATCGTCGCCGTCTATGACGCACCGCCCAAGCAATTGCTCTTCTCGACCGAGGAGCGAGTAGCCCTCTACCGAGCTGCCATCGCCGAGCGCGGGCTGACGAACGTCTCGGTGATCTCCTACCGTGGGCTGACGGTCCGAACCGCGGCCGAGCTTGGCTGCCAGGTCGTGGTCCGTGGCATCCGGGCGCTGGGCGACTTTCTCTACGAGGCCGACATGGCGATCACCAATCGGACGCTCGCGCCGGAGATCGAGCTGGTGTTCCTGATGACGCTGCTAGAGTATTCCTACATCAGCTCGAGCCGGGTCAAGGAGTTGGCGGCACTCGGCGAGCAGGTCGAGGCGTATGTGCCGCCGGCGGTGGCAGCAGCGATGGCAGCCCGCCTCGGGCGCCACTAGGGAGGCGCAATCTGGTGGACATT
>JAILZB010000231.1 GCA_023512725.1 Chloroflexota bacterium
GCTGGTGGCGAATGGGCGCCACCAGCTGGGCGAGCATGGTGCGCAGCCGTGGCGGGGCGCTCGGAGGCAAGTCGCGGATAGCTGCCACAATGTTGAGGCGGGAAACCTGCCAGGCTGCACCACCAACGGCCAGAAAGGTGAGCAGGACGCCAGCCAGGAAGGGGAGCGCCAGCGAACGGAAGGAGAGGTAGGGCTGGACCGCCACGCCGTAGCTCGCCAGCCATCCCGAGACGAACGTCACCGCCGTCGTCCCCACCCCAACCCCGATCGCCACCCCGAGCAGGGCGCCCAGCAGGTCGTAGGCGAGCCCTTCAGCGAGCAAGCTGGTCACCAACTGCCCCCGTCGCATCCCGATAGCGCGGGCCACCCCCATCTCGCTCCGGCGCTCGGCAGCCAGCAGGATGAAGACCAGCACTCCCAACGCGAGCGCTGCTGCGATCGCCAGCACCCCGACCACGACGAAGATGCTCATCAGGACGGCGCCATACTCCTCGGCCCGTTCCAAGGCTGCCCGCTTGAGGTCGATCACGGTCAGGCCGGTCAGCTGGCGGAGTTGCTCGTTCAGCCGGTTGCCCGCCGGGGTGCCCCGCAGCAAGAACGCTACGAAGGCCGTCCGCCCGATCACCTCGGGGTCGCCGAGCAACGTCTTGAACGCGGGCGTCACGCGCTCGGCCTGGCTGGCCGCGATCAGCGCTTCCAGCTTCGGGCGCAAGGCTGGCGGCGTCTCGGCCAGCGCTCGGACCATCTCGCGCTGGGCCGCCTCGCTGTGCAGCACCTCGTGGACCGCCGCAGCGACGTCATCGCGGACGAGCACCCCTCGCAGCGCCTGGACCACCTCGGCGCTCCGGTCGACGCTCGTCGCGGCATCGCCCGCGTTCGCCACCAGCAACCGGTTCACCTGGCCGGGACGGTCAACGATCGCCTGCAGCCGCGCGAGCGGCAGGATGAGCACCGGCTGCCCCTCGCCGATACTCTCCGCCGTGACCACCGCCCCCACCCGTACCTGGGGCCGTTCCTGCCCAAAGTAGAGCACCAGCGGATCACCCGCTTCGGCCGCCAGCAGCGTTGCTGCCACCGGGTTCAAGAAGACCTCATCATCCCCCAGGTCGCGCACGCGGTAGAAACGCTGGTTGGCATCCCAGAAGCCATCGAACAGGCCAGCGGCGGTGACCGGCAAACCGACGACGTTCAGGTGCGACCCGACCTGCTGCCGAGCCGGGTTGGCCGCCACCATCGGCTCGATGATGGCGGGGGTGATGGCCGCGATCGCCGGCTGATCGCCCAGGGCCCGGCGCAACCGCTCCGCTTCGCTCTCCGGAAAGTACGCGCGCGAGCCGCTTGCCAGCTGGCCGGTCACGATCTGGACGAGGTCCTGCGGGCTGAGAGTAAGGGTCTGGCGACGGTAGAGCACGACCAGTTCATCGACCCGCCCGATCTGACTGGCGACCAGGCGGCGGAGGTTGTAGGCCATCGTCTCGCCGGTCAGGAAGGCACTGGTCAACACGGCCGTGCTGACCGCGAGGCCCGCTGCCACCAGCACCGTCCGCAGCGGCCGCCGCGGCACCTGCCGGAGCCCAAGACGCAGCAGCACCGCTCCTCGCCCAGCTGCAGCGGCGAGCGCTCCGAGCAGCAGCAGGCAGAGTGCCGCCAGCACCAGCAGCACGAGGTTCGTGGGGATGCCAAAGAGGGTGTTCACGCGAGGATCTGCCCGTCGCTCATCCGGATGACCCGGTCGCAGCGTGCACTCACTTCCCGGGCGTGGGTAACGATCACCAGGGTCTGTCCACGCTCGCGATTGAGCCGCTGGAACAGCGCCAAGACCGTGGCGGCGGATTCGCTATCGAGGTTCCCGGTCGGCTCATCCGCCCAGACGATCGCTGGCGCGGTGGCAATGGCGCGGGCGATCGCCACGCGCTGCTGCTGCCCCCCAGAGAGTTGGGCCGGTCGGTGGTCTAGCCGGTCGGCGAGCTGCACCGCTGCCAGCGCCTCCCGGGCCCGCTGCCGTGCCTTGCGGGCGGACATCCCGGCGAGGAGCATCGGAAGTTCGACGTTCTCCAGGGCACTCAGGACTGGTAGCAGGTTATGGGTCTGAAAGACAAAGCCCATCCGGCGGGCGCGGTGGAGCGTTCGCTGGTCGTCCGAGAGGGCCCGTAACGGCACGCCCTCGATCCACACCTCGCCCGCGTCGGGCTCATCCAACCCCGCCAAGCAGTTGAGCAGGGTGGTCTTTCCGCAGCCGGAGGGCCCCATGATGGCAACCATCTCGCCGGCTCGTATCGTGAGGCTCACCCCCCGGAGGGCAGGCACCGTGATAGCACCCTGGCGGTAGATGCGCCAGAGATCGCGCGCCTCGATGACGGGTGCCGCACCGTTCATGAACGCCCTGGCACCCCGGCCGCGGCCATCGCCTGCCAGAACAGCTCCGCAATCCGCTGGTAGCCCGCATCGCTGGGATGGAAGCCATCGGCCGACAGATAGGAGGGGTTCTGGGCGAACTCCCCGCCATCAGCCGCAAGGTCGACCAGGACTGCGCCGTGCGTTGCGGCGGCACGGGCAATCACCGCATTCCAGGCAGCAACCGTCTCCTCCAGCGTGGCAGGGTCGCGGCTCAGGAGGCGCGGGAGCACCGTCAGGTTGGGCACATTGGCGAGGAAGAGCCGGGCGCGGGTGCCCGCGGCGAGCTGGCTCAGGAGCGTGTTCAGGTCGCGCTCATAGTCAGGCAGGGGTGTTCCGGCGACCAGGTCGTTGACCGCGACCCAGAGCACGACATAGTCCGGGTTGGCATCGAGCGCGACCGGAAGCTCCTGTTCCAGGGCATCCGCGACCCGCGCTCCGGCGATCCCGAGGTTGACCAGCCGTGTCCCGGCAGGAAGGCACTGCTGGAGCAGGACCGGCCAGCTGCGCCGGGCCGGGTCGCTCGCGCCGACCCCTACCGCATCGGAAGCGCCGATCGCCACGAGCACTGGCGGCCGCGCGGGGAGGTCCGTGACGGCCTGGCCAACACAACCACCGACCAGGAGGGGTAGCAAGGCCAGCCCTAGCCAGGCCCAGGAGAACGGGGGAACCATCGCGAGATTCTACGCGGCCCGCAGAGGGAAGTGCTATGCCCCGCACCGATGGCATCCCGTTACCAACGCCGTTTGCGGTCGGCTTGCGAGGGGTGCGATGCGCCGCACAGGAGGGCATCGGTGGAGGCGTCTGCACGCCGGGCGGCAGCCTTCTCGCTCTGCCCACCGCTCGACCAGCTGGGACCGCGGAGGGCAGGAAAGGTGCGCCGTCTCAGACACGCCTGTTGGACGTTCCCTCAGCCGTCAGCACACTCAGGGAGGTACGCTTGCCCAACTGCAGGTGCTCCACCATCTCCTGGGCCACTTCCTCCGGCGTCCCCGTGCGCAGCACATCGATCAACCGCTGGTGGGCATTCAGGAAATCGTCCCAGCCATTGGCACCGGCGCGGCGCGCTACCCGGTAGGTGAAGCCAAGCTCCATGAAGGGCGTGAGCAACTCGACCAGGCGGGGGTTGTCGCTCGCTTCGTAGATCAGGCGATGGAAGCGCACGTGCTGGCTCACGATCTTGATCGGTTCGCCTGTCATCACCGATTCGCGCATGGCCGCCAGCGCCTCCTCCACGGGGCCAAAACCGTGCTGGCGTAGCTTCGGGATCGCCTTCACCGCCGCTGGGACCTCCAGAAACTCCCGGATCTCGTAGATCTGCTGGAGGTCGCTCTCGGTAAAGGAGGTCACCCGGAAGCCACGGTGCGCGAGCGACTCGACGAAGCCATCTCGCTCGAGTTTGTGGAGTGCCTCGCGCAGGGGGATCCGGCTGACGCCCAGTTCGCTCGCCAGGCGTTCTTCCACGATTTTCATCCCTGGCGGTAGCCGCTCTTCGATGATGGCATTCCGCAGGGTGGAGTAAATCTCCTCACTGAGGAGGCGCGGTCGGACCGCGAGGCCTGTCAGTCCCGTCAGCATAGGCTCCTTTCGTCTCTGTGAGTATTCCGGCTTCCATCCCACTGTATACTTTTATCGCTAAGCACGTCAAGAGGTTTCAGCGAATTCTTGCACCTCTACTCGATTGGCTCTTTCCCCGGCGCTGCGTTGGCTGCCGGCAGCCGGGGCGGTATCTCTGCCTGCGCTGCTGGCCGGCCGCCCCCCCTTCCTGCCCGCGCTGCCAGGTCGTCACGACCTGTAGCTGCTGGCAGACTGGCCCACTGGCCGGCGTGCGCGCGCTCGGCCCCCACCAGGGTGCCCTCGCCCAGGCCGTCCACCAGTTGAAATACCGGGCCGTGGCTGACCTCGCCCGCGAGCTTGCCACCCGGCTCCAGCCAGCGCTCACCCCGGACCAGACCCTCGTTCCGGTGCCGCTCCATCCTGACCGCGAGCGCGAGCGCGGGTTCAACCAGGCCCAGCTGCTCGCGGTGGCACTCGCGCGCGGGAGCGGCCTCCCCCTCGCCCGGGCACTGGCCCGGACCCGCCCGACCCGCTCGCAGGTGGGGCTTTCTGCCGCTGCCCGGCGGCAGAACGTGCAGGGCGCGTTCGTCGCCCTCCCACCCATCCCGGCACGGGCGGTGCTCATCGATGATGTGATGACGACGGGAGCGACGTTACGCGAATGCGCACGGGCGCTCCGGCAGGAGGGTGCCCAGCAGGTGAGTGCGCTCGTGGTCGCCTTCGCGCCGCTCCCCACCGCGCGTTCGGCCCCGCCTCAGATCGCCTGAACGAGCGAGGAATACATGCTGCTGATGCGAGGCCCGACCAGCACCAGCACGGCTATGACGACGATCGCTACGAGAAAGATGATCAGCGCGTATTCGACCATCCCCTGACCAGCCTGGGGGTCGTCGTTCACTGGAGTTCTCCCGCC
>JAILZB010000232.1 GCA_023512725.1 Chloroflexota bacterium
CCGGGGGGGGCCGTCTGGTGGTGAGGGACCGGGGGGGGGGGCCGCCGGGGGCCGGGGGGGTGGGGGGGGGGCCCCGGGGCGGCCGGCGTTCTCTCGGGTCGCAGGCCCGGGCGAGCCGCGGGACTAGCCGTACCGCCGCTCGAAGTACTCCACCTTGTACGTGGAACGCGGCAGGGTCCCGGCCGGGACCAGCTCGATAATCGGGCGGAAGGCCAAGTGTCTCTTTATCGTCTCCTCGAGCTCCGCCCGGAGGGCCTCGAGGGCTTCGCCCGCGAGCTCGGCCGCGTGCTCCACCCGGACCCTGAGGTTGGTCGTGACGATGTGGCCCGGCTGCTCCAGGATGATCCGCATCTCGCCGGTGGTCCGCGGGATGAAGGAGCTCACGACATCCTTGACCGCCGACGGGAAGACGTTCACACCCTTCACCTTGAGCATGTCGTCGCTCCGGCCGATGATGTGCAGGCGGAAGGTGGTCCGGCCGCAGCGGCAGGGCTCCGTCCGGACGCGCACCATGTCCCGGCTGCGGTAGCGGATGACCGGCGTGGCCTCGCGGTCGATGGTGGTGTAGACTATCTCGCCGGTGGCCCCGTCGGTCATCGGGACCCGCTCCCCGGTGTCGGGGTCGATCAGCTCGGCCAGGACCAGCCCCTGCCCGACGAAATGCATGCCGTCCTTGGCCTCGCACTCGGCGGCCAAGTCGGCGGCGACGTCGGCCAGCCCGTAGAAGTTCCGGGCGTCTATGCCCCAGGTCTCCTCGATGTGGGCCCTGTCCTTATCGACCAGGGGCTCGCCGGCCAAAAACCCCTTGCGGAAGCTGAGCTCGTGCGGCTCACATCCGAGCTGCGACCGGATGACGTCTTCCAAGAGCCAGGTCGCGGAGGGCGTGGCGAAGAGGATGTTGGGCTCGAGGTCCGCGATGACCTGAAGCAGCTTGGCGATGCCCGCGCTCACGAGAGGGACGGGGGTCACGGTGATTCCCATCCGCTCCGCCGACACGGCTTCGGACAGGCCGCCCACGAACAGGGTGAAGTTGGCCGGGTTAATCATGGAGTCCCCCGGCCTCAGCCCTCCAATCCAGGCGTGCCGGGCGAAGAGATCCGCCCAGACGTCCGTGTCGTGGGCCGTCAAGCCCACGTAGAGGGGGCGGCCGGTCGAGCCGCTCGTCCCCTGGACCCGGACGACTTTGTCCCTGGGTGCGCAGAGATGCCCGCCGAGGCCGCCGTCCTTCTCCTGAGTCTCGCGAAGCTCGTCCTTCGTCGTGAAGGGCAGGCGCTTGAGGTCGTCCAGGGAGCGGATGTCCGCCGCCCTGACGCCCGCCTGGCTGAATTTGCGCCGATAGAACAGGGAGTTGGCCTCGACGTAGGCCGCCAGGTCGGCAAGCTTGCGGCCCTCCAGCCGGCGGAGCTCGCCCGGGTCCATCGCTTCGATTTCCGGGTTCCAGTACTTTCGTTCCTCAGTCATTACTCGAGCCATTGCTCGACCTCCCAGCTTGCACCGGGCGCAGACGGCCGACGCACCGGGCGGCAAGCGGCAGCCGCCAGGCCCGCGCCGGTCTAGACCCCGGCCTGTGCTTCGCCCTGAGCCCCGGCTAGCGTCCGGCAGCCCCGGCGGTCGCCTCGGGGCCGCGGCTGAGGGAACCCGCCCGGCGGACGTAGGCGAAGTAGTATACGACCCCAAGGAGCACCCAGGCGGCGAAGATGTAGAGCCCGACCGCATCCACGAACATCAGGGCCATGACGAAGGCCCCGAGTGACCCAAGGATGGCCAGTATTGTTATCCAGGGGTAGCCGGGGACGCGGTAGGGTCTCTCAAGGCCCGGTTCCTTCCTCCTGAGTGCGATGACGGCCACGCTCACGAGGAGATAGGACACGGCAATGGCCGCCGACGCAATCTGGAAGATGAGAAGCAGCTGCTGGAAGAAGGCGCCGGCGATCCCGAGCACGGTCAAGCAGGCGATGGCCACGTGCGGCGTGCCGAACCTTGAATTGATGGCCCCCAGCGACCGCGGCAGCACGTTGTCCTGGGCCATACCCACCATGAGCCGGCTGGCCCCGACGAGGAAGCCGTTGAGAGTAGTGATGAGCCCCATCACGCCGGCGATGATGATGATCATCGGACCCGCGGAACCCAGGACGGTCGCCGCAGGCTCCAGGATGGGCACCGGGTTCGTGCTCTCGACCAGCATCGTCCAGGGCTGGACGCCAGCCCCCACGAAGAAGGAACCGAGGTAGAACACGCCGACGAACACGATGGACAGGGGGATGAGGAGAACGGCCTTCTTGACGGGTGCCTTGACCTCCTCGACCGCCTGCGGCAGGATGTCGAAGCCCATGAAGGCCAGCATGATGACGGGCACCATGGCTAGCATGCCGGCCACACCTCCGCCGAAGAACGGCTGGAGGTTGGCCATGTCCACGTGGGGTATGCCCGCCACGATGAAGACGCCCATGCCGGTAAAGAGAGCGGCGGCGAAGACCAACTGCACCAGGGCCGATAGCTGCACACCGATGATGTTCACCAGGCCGAAGAACAGAGCCACCACGATACCCGTCACTTCCACGGGGATAGACGGGGCCAAGGTCTTGACTACCTGCGAGAAAATGATGACCTCGCCCGGCATCATGGCGGCGTAGGCCAATACGAGGAGCCAACCGACGCCGAACCCCCATCCGCGGCCCAGGGCCCGGGTGACGAAGACGTGCTCGCCACCCACCTTGGGTAGGGCACTCGAGAGCTCGGCGTAGCCGAGGCCTATGAAGATACAGAAGACAGCGCCGATGATGACGGACAGGATGAGTGCCGGCCCGGCGAACGCCAGGAGCTGCCCGATGAGCGTGGCCCACGCCATCCCCAACATCGCCCCGCACATGAGGGTGAAGAGCGTCACGAGGCCGAGCGTCTTGCGGAGCGAGCCCTGCTCGGGTGTGTTCATGTTGACGACCCCCTTAGCTTCCTTGCGGTTGATGGACTACACTCCATCTGTGAACTACGCCCGGCGGTCACTCGCCCCGGCCGGCAACCCCAGGAGCCGCTGGGCGTTTCCGCCGAGCCACCTCTCCTTCACCTCCTCCTTCAGGGGGAGTTCCCGCACTTCCGCCACAGCCCGGGCGAAGGGCTGCATCGGCCAGGCAGTGGCGAACAGAACCCGGTCCTTGAGCACTGTCTGCCCGTATTGGAGGAGGGGACCCCAACCCGTGTCGGGCACGCCGATGTACTTCGGGCGGATGGCCGAGATGTCGAGGTAGATGGTCGGGTGCCGCCAGGCGACCGCGATCATCTCGAGCACCCAGGGCCAACCGGCGTGGCCGGCGATGATCTTGAGGTCGGGGAACTCGATAGCCACGCGATCGAGCCTTAGCGGGCGTCCGTAGTCCATCGGGATCTCCCGGGAGTAGTTCAAGGAGGTGTGAATCCAGATGGGCACGTCGAACTCCACGCACTTGGCGTAGATGGGGAAGTAGAGATCGTCGTCGGAGTAGGTCTGGTGCTCCCACGGTCCTACGACCGCCCCCCGCATACCCAGGTTCCTGAGGGCGTGGTCGAGTTCGGCCACCGCCTCCTCCCCCTTGTGGGGGTCGACCCCCGCGAAGGCGACGAAACGGTCCGGGTAGGCCCTGGCCAGTTCGGCGACGGGCTCGTTCCGAATCTTGCGGCCGTAGGTGGTCTCCACGTCCTCAGCCTGAAGGACGACCACGTCGATCCCGGCTCGCGCGAGCAGCAGACCGAGCATGACGCCGGCGGGACCGCCGCCGGAAAGCCGCTACCCGCCTGCGGCTCTTCCAGCCGCAGCTCCCAGCCGCCGCCCACCGCCTTATAAAGCTGGATCAGGCTCTGGGCCAGGTCTCCCTGCGACTGCGCGAGCTGGTCCTGCTGCGAGACGAGGAATTGCTCGATGGTGAACACGCGGTTGAATTCGATCCGACCGGCGCGGTATTTGGCCTGCGTGACGCGAGCCGCTTCCTGGGCTTCGGCCACGCTTTGCCGCAGCAGGGCGATCCGCTCGTGGAGTAACAGGAACCCGACGATCGCGTTTTCCGCTTCTTCGTTGGCCCGCAGCACCGTCTGCTGGTACGCCGCGATCTGCTGCTGCAGCCGCGCATCTTCGACGCGGATCAGGTTCACCAGCCGACCGTAGTTCAGCACATTCCAGCGGAACAGGGGACCGACGTTGCCAGCCCAGGCCTGGCTGTTGAACAGCCGCGAAAAGTCCTCCGCTTCCACCTGGAGCGCACCACTGATCGAGATCGCCGGGTAGAGGTTCGATTCGGCGATGCCGATGGCCGCGCTCTGCGCCGCGACCAGCCGTTCCGCCCGCCGGACATCCGGACGGCGGCGGAGGAGCACGGCCGGCACTTCCAGGGCGACGGTGGGCGGAGCGGTGGGAATGCCCAGCGGCGGCTCCAAGAGCGGCGTCAGGTCGTGCGGCGGCATGCCCAGCAGCACCGCCAGCCTGTTCTGCGCACGGCGGAGGTTGATCCGCAACAGGTAGATGGCGGCTTCGGTCTGGAACAGGTTGGAGCGCGCCTGCGGCGCGTCGACTTCGGCGTCGATGGCGGCCACGTCGCGGCGGGCCTGGGCGATCCGCGCGCTTTCCCGCTGCAGCTCGACGTTCTCTTGGGCATATTCCAGACGCTGCTGGAGCGTGCGGATTTCGACATACGTCGAGGCCACCTCGGCGATCAGCAGCACCAGCGCGTCGTCATAGTTCTCGACGGCGGCATCCAGCCGGGCGTCCGCTGCCTCGATCGCGCGCCGATACCGCCCCCAGAAATCCAGTTCCCAGGCCAGTGCCCCGCCCACACGCCAGTTGTAGAACGCCCGCACCACCAGCGCAGGAGGCAGTGGGAAGGAAAGGTCT
>JAILZB010000233.1 GCA_023512725.1 Chloroflexota bacterium
GACTGAGGGTGCCCGCCCGCAGCCGGGCGGGGTTTATCCCCGACGCTGGAGGTCTCGCTTTGCCGCTATCGCCTCTCTTCCGTCAGGGCGTGCTCCTCGCCTTGGTGCTCGCCCCTCTCCTGGTTGCCTGTCAGCCGGCCGCGAATGTCACGCCGGGAGCGCCTGGCCAGCCGTCCGGTCAGCGCGCCGTCAGCCAGCAGCGCCTGGTCTGGGCGACCTCGGCGCTTGTGCCGACCTTGCACCCGTTTATTACTATCGCTAGCACCCAGCGCCGCTACGACATCTACGACATGGTGGTGGGGCAGAAGGCGGATGGCAACGTCCAGCCGATGGTGGCAACCGCCTGGCGGCTCGTCAGCGATACGCAGTGGGAGTTCACCATCCGTGCTGACCTACACTTCCACGACGGCTCAAAGGTGACGGCCGAGGATGTCAAGTTCTCGATCGATATCGCCAAGGACCCGGAGCGGAAGTACGCCATCCTCAGCCGCGTGACCACCCTGGCCGAAACCAGCCTGAAGCCTGGCGCTCCCGACGTGGTCATCGTCACCACCCGGGTGCCAGACCCGATCCTGCTCAAGCGCTTGGCGCTCGTCTCGGTATTGCCCAAGGCGGTAGTCGAGCGGATGGGGGATGACCAGTTCGGCCAGAAGCCAATTGGCTCCGGCCCCTACAAGGTGGCGTTGTTCAAGCCGGAGGACACCCTCGAGCTGGTGGCCAATCCCGACCATCCCTTCCGTAAGCCGACGATCGAGCAGGTAGTCGTCCGGAATATCCGCGAGGCTTCGGCCCGCGAGGCTGGCCTGCGCAGTGGGGAGGTCGATTTCGTCGATTACCTGAGCGTCGATCAGGGGGAGAAGCTGAAGGCGGCCGGCTTCGGCCTGAACGTGATCACCTCCGGCCAGTCCCAGGGCTACTGGATGGACACGGTGATCGGCGACCGCCCGACGCCCTATCCGACGGCGGACAAGCGCGTGCGCCAGGCCATCAACTACGCCATCGATAAAGAGCTGATCAACAAGAACATCTACCGAGGCTTCTCCTCCGTCGAGCAGTGCCAGCCGGTCCAGCCGCAGACCTTCGGCTTCAACCCGAACCTGAAACCCTACCCCTATGACCCGGCGAAGGCGAAGCGGCTGCTGGCGGAGGCGGGCTACCCGAATGGAGGCATCAAGCTTAAGCTCGAGTTCTTCAAGTCGGCTCCCGAGCCGGAGCAGGTTGCGCTCCTCGTCCAGCAGCAGCTGCGCGATGTCGGCATCGACCTCGAAGTCAACCCGCTGAGCGACTACGCGACCTTCCGCGACAAGTTCTACGGGGTGCAGGAACGGCCGCCGCTCTTCCTGCCCGGGCTGCTCAATTCCCCGGCGATGGACGCCGACTTCGCCCTGGTCTGGTTCTCGAGTACCCAACCGGGGGGTACACGCCACTTCAACAACCCGGAGTTCGACCGCTACTACCAGGCCTCGACGACCGAGATGAACGAAGAGCGGCGCAAGGAACTGCTCAATCGGGCGCTGGCTGTCCTCTGCGAAGAAGCACCCTATGTCTTCCTGGTGACGAGCGTGCGCATCCAGGGCTACAAGCCGACCCTGCAGGGGATTGAGCCGCGGACCGACTACGAGCCTGAGCTGTCGAAGCTGCGCTGGAGCTGAGCCGCCGGCTGGTCGGTAGGGCTCACACCCCGCCGGCCAGCACCGACCAGCCGAGGGCCACGAGGGCGCCGCTCGCCAGGGCGGGGGCGTAGGGAAAGAATGCCCGCCGTGGCCAGCCAGCGAGCAGCAAGGCCAGGGCAGCGCCGGCTCCGGCGGCGGTCCCCAGCAAGAGCGCGAGCGGGGTCAGTGGTAGCCCGCAGACCAGGCCGACCAGCCCGGCGAGCTTGACATCGCCCCAGCCCAGGGGGGCGGGCGGCAGCCGCCGGCCCACCGCGCGTAAGAGCCAGAAGCTGCCGAAGGCACCCGCGCCACCCAGCAGCGAGTCGAGCACCTGGCTGCGTTCTACTGCCAGCCCGAGAGCCACCAGCGCGCCGAGGGCCAGCAACCAGTCGGGGATGCGCCGCCAGCGGAGGTCGCACGCTGCGATAGCCCCGAACAGGCCAAGCCAGAGCAAAAGGACCGGCCAGCCCGTCACAGCGACTTCAGCGCCAGCCCAAGGTTGACAAGATAGCGCTCGACCGGAAAGTTGCGCGGGTAGCTGAAGGGGACCCGCAGCGGCTCGACGGGGTGGCCGGTCAGTGCCTCGACCGTCGCGATCAGCCCGGCCTCGCTCACGTCATCGCCGGAGAGAAAGACGGGCGCTGCCGCCGGCAGCGGGTTCGCCCGGTTGGTATCCTGGTAGTAGCGGATGGTGCGAGCGAGCTCATCGGTCAGGCGGCCACGCAGGAACTCGGGTGCCGCGGTGCCATCCCCCAGGAAAACCGTCCGCAAGAGCACGGGGAGGTCGTTGCTCACGATGACGACATCCAGGGAGGTGCTCTCCAGGTTGGCGATGATGGAATCACGCACCGGGATGGCGCGGTAGAGCGCGAGCGGCTTCAGGTCGAGCGCGAGCGGCTGGATGCCGGCGAGCCGCAAGGTCTCCACCAGCGAGAGGACAGCCTCGCGTGGCGTGGCAAGGAGAAAGACCCGCAGGTGGGGACTGCTCCGACCGTCCAGCGCCTGCCAGTAGAGATTGAAGTCCACCAGCGTCTCGGGGAGCACCTTCTGCGCTTCGGCCGCGATGGCTGCTTCGAGGTCGCTGATCGGGCCGGGGAGGGTGACCAGGCGGGCCACTGCCTTCAGGCCTGGGAGCGCAGCCACCACTCGCGAGCGGGGAAGCCCTCGGGAGCGGAAGGTCTCGCCGATCAACGCGCCGAGGGCCTGCCGGTCACCGATGAACCCTTCGTGGAGCAGCCGCTCATCGAAGGGGATATCCGCCCAGTACTCGACCTCGCGCCCACGCACACCAACCAGGCGCAGCCAGGTGCCTTCGAGGGAGAGGGTGACGAGGCGGCGACTTCCCAGCATCAGTTCTTTTGGGCGTAGGCTGTCATCTCCAGTTGGAGGGTCCAGACGTTGTTCTGGAAGAGCGCGCTCTGGCCATTGATGACGAGCGTGGTGTACGGGCTGGTCTCGATCTTGTTCAAGAACAGCATCAGCTGCTTCAGGTCGCCGCGGGCGACCACGCTATAGCGCACTGCCCGGTAGTCGGTCGCACCGAAGCGCTCAATGGCCTGGATCCCCGTCTCGCGCTTACTGATCTCCACCCCCGTCTGCATGGCGGCGGTCGCGATCAGGGCGTTGATCCCCAGGTTATCGACCTCCTTCGGGAAGGTGTTCGGGCTCTCGGCGAGGCGTGCCTCCGCGGCAGCAAGTTCACGCCGGAGCGCTTCCAGCGCGTCGGGCCGACGCATGGTCGCAAGCTGGCTCTCGACGGCCAGGGTCTGGCGCTGGAGGTGGTCGCGCTGCTCCTCAGCCGCACTGTAGCCCACGAGGAGGACGGTATCAACCAGGAGCAGAGCAATGACCAGCCCGAGCAGGACCGCCTCCAGGCGGCGCAGGCGGAGGCGGCGCAGGCGGCGGGTCACGGGGTACCCCCCGGCCGCGGGGTGGCCGATGGCGTGATGGGCAGTGAGGCGGTGACCGTCGCGGTGGCAGTGAGCGCGGGCGCAGGAAGAACGGTGCTGCTCGCCGGGATCTGCCCGGCTCCCGGCTTGACCTGGAGCACCAGGGTGAAGCTAAACGTCGCCAGGTTCGGGAGCGTGGCGGGCGGTACTGCGGGAAGTGGCGGATGCGTTACCGCCGGAAGGACCAGTTGGCCATCGGGAAGCGGAGGGAGAGGACGTGAGGTCCCGGCCCGCCCGCCGGACCGTCGGAAGGTCACCTCCCAGATGTGATAGCCCGTGACCCCCGGGACGTTGGTCGAGAGCCCGCTCGCCGTGTCGCCGCGCGCCCCGACGATCGCTACGCTGTAGACCCCTTTCTTGGGAACGCGGAACTCGAAGGTGCCGTCGCTGGCTTCCTTCTCTTCGGTGATACCCTCGCCGGTCAGGCGGACGCGCAGGCCACGAACTGGGTCACCACGCTCATCGAGGATCTTGCCCCGAATAATCGACGGTCGGTCGGTGGTGCCGGGAATAGTCGTCCGGATCGAATCGACCAGGCGGAACTCCGCCGGGGGTGGGGTCGGCGAGGGTGAGGGGGCGCTGGTAGCCGTTGGGAGCGGCGGCAGCATCGCGGCGACAATGATTTCCCGACACGGGAATCACCGCGGGCATCTCGAGAACGGCCTCGGACTCTTCATTCAGCGCGGCGAACGATTCCTCGTCGTAATCGTCGTAGGTGCACACATAGCCCGGAAGTTTGGAACGTTCCAGTTCCTCGGCGTAGGCCTCGAGCACCTTGCGTTGGAGCAGGTCGCGACATTCGGAATTGATGGGGTGGGCGATGTCGGCGTAGAGTTTCGCCCGGCCATCTTCCGACTTGAAGGCACGTTCCTCTTGCAGCCGCGCGCCGCATTCGTTGCAGTACCTGGCCCGCAAATGGTTTTTCGTGCCGCAACGCGGGCAACGGTCGGTGAGCTTGCGGCTCGGCATGGCCACGAACGAGCCGCGCGTTCCCTGAATGATTTTCAGGTCACGGATGACAAAGCAGCCGTCGAACGTGATCGAACAGAATGCCTGCAACCGGTCACCGGCATCATCCATCAACTTGATGCGAATCTCGGTAATCTCCACAGTCCCGCTCCTGATCGGGTTATGTCTGCGCGCCGACCAATGACGTCGTCGCGCGCCATCCTGAAGGGTGAAGGCAAGCTCATCGACTCCCATCTGTAACCGACTGGCAAGGCACCTTGCTTTGCCAGCCGAATGT
>JAILZB010000234.1 GCA_023512725.1 Chloroflexota bacterium
AGGCTGGTCTTGCCGACCCCAGGTGGTCCGGCAAAGCAGAGGATCGGCCCACGGACGCTCTCTCCCCCCGCGCGGAGCACGAGCTGGCGCACGGCAAGGAACTCGACGATCCGCTCCTTCACGAGCTCAAGGCCGTAGTGATCCTCGTCGAGGATGCGGCGGGCCTCGTCCACATCGAGGCGGTCGTCGCTGCGCTCGCGCCAGGGCAACGCGAGGACGAAGTCCAGGTAGGTGCGGATGACGTTCGCTTCCGGGGAGGAGGAGTTCATCCGCTCGAGGCGGTGGACCTCCCGCTTCATCCGCGCCAACACCGGCTCGGGTAGCCCCTTCTCCTCGAGCCGCCGGTTCAGCTCCTCCACTTCGCTGGCAAGGTCGTTGCCCAGCTCCTCATGGATCGCTTTGAGCTGTTCCTTGAGGTAGTACTCGCGCTGGTTGCGCTCCATCTGCTGGCGGACGCGGTTGCGGATCTCCTGCTCGAGTTCCTGGAGGTCGAGTTCTCCCGCGAGTGCCACCGCAATGCGTTCGAGCCGCTGTTTGTGGGAGAGGGTCTCCAGCACAGCCTGCTTGACGCTCAGGTCGATCGGCAGGTGCGCCGCCAGGAGGTCGGCCATGCGGCCGGCGGTCTCTGCCCGCTGAACCTGCTCGACGGCTTCGCTGCTGAGCGAGCGGTTGAGGCGGGCGTAGCGCTCGAACTCCTCGGCGACGTGACGCATCAGCGCACTGGCGGTGGTGTCGAACTGTTCGGTGAGGTCGCTACAGCGGGCCTGGAGGAAGGTGGGGAGGGGCGTAATCTTCTGGAGGCTGACCCGGCGGACCCCCTCCACCACGATCTGGGCGGAGCCGTCCGCCTGGCGGTTCACCTTGACGATATCGACGAGGGTGCCGACCTGATACAGGTCCTCCGGTGCGGGGTCGTCGACGGTAGCATTTCGTTGGGCCGTGACGACCAGGCGGCCAGCAGTCCGGGCAAGCGCTGCTTCGAGGGCGGCCACCGACTTCGGGCGACCGACCGTCAAGTTGACGACCGTGCGCGGGAAAACAACGACATTCTTCAGCGGCAGCAGGGGGTAGTCGGCTGCGCCGCGGACCTCACTGGGCATAGGTCACTCGCTGGGGTGTATCCGGGCTGGCATATTGTAGTCCCGCCCGCGCCGACAGACCAGGTGAGGCTCAGGCCGATTGCGGCTTGTCGAAGGCGTCGAAGTCGATGATCCGCTCGCTGCGGGTGCGCAGCTCGGGGCGCGCCTTGTTCAGGATCGTCTCCCGCTTGATGATGCACTTGCGGACATCACCGCGCGAAGGGATCTCGTACATGATGTCGAGCAAGGTCTCCTCGATGATCGAGCGCAAGCCCCGCGCGCCAGTCTTATGGGCCAGTGCCTGCTCGGCCGCGGCGATCAGCGCATCTTCCTCGAAGACGAGCTCGACTTTATCGGCGGCGAAGATCTTCTGGTACTGCTTGATGATGGCGTTCTTCGGCTCGCGCAAGATACGCACCAGGGCGTCGCGATCGAGCGATTCGAGGGCAACGATCACTGGGAGGCGACCGATGAACTCGGGGATGAGGCCATACTGCAAAAGGTCATCCGGGGTGACTTGCTTGAGGAGGGCATCGGGGTTCTCGGTCACCTCGTGGGTCCCTTCGGCTCGGAAGCCCATCGTCCGCCGCTTGTTGATGCGCCGGGCGATGATGCGGTCGAGCCCCTCGAAGGCGCCCCCACAGATGAACAGGATGTTCGAGGTGTTGATTCGGATAAAGTCCTGGTGCGGGTGCTTGCGCCCGCCCTGAGGGGGAACGTTCGCGATGGTGCCCTCGAGGATCTTGAGCAGCGCCTGCTGAACCCCTTCCCCGGAGACGTCGCGCGTGATCGACGGGTTATCGCCCTTGCGGGCGATCTTATCGATCTCGTCGATGTAGATAATGCCGCGCTCGGCGCGCTGGATATCGAAGTCTGCGGCCTGGATCAGATGGAGCAAGATGTTCTCGACATCCTCACCGACGTAGCCAGCCTCGGTGAGTGAGGTGGCATCCGCAATCGTAAAGGGCACGTCGAGGATCTTGGCCAACGTCTGGGCGAGGAGCGTCTTGCCCGAGCCGGTCGGGCCGATGAGGAGGATGTTGCTCTTCTGGAGCTCGACGTCGTCGACCTGGGAGCCGAGGTTGATGCGCTTGTAGTGGTTGTAGACGGCGACCGCGAGCACCTTCTTGGGGCGGTCCTGGCCGATGACGTACTCGCTGAGCAGCTCGTAGATCCGTTTGGGGGTCGGGAGCTTGGTCAGCGGCATACGCGGCTTGGGCTGCGGCTTTTGCTCTTCGTCGATGATCTCGCGACAGAGTTCGACGCACCCATCGCAGATGTAGACGGAACCGGGGCCCGCGATCAGCCGCCGCACCTGGTCCTGGTTTTTCCCGCAGAACGAGCAGTGGTATTGCATTCGGGTGTTACGCGAATTGGCCATCGAACCCTCCACTGCCCTAGGTGCCAGCAGGTATGCCCGTGCCGCGGGGCTACTTTTTCTCGCCCCCGGCGAGCGCGGCGGCAACCTTCGCCTCACGCTCGCTGGTCAGGACCTCGTCGACGATCCCATACTTTACCGCTTCTTCAGCCGGCAGGTAATAGTCCCGGTCGGCATCGCGCTCGATCTTCTCGCGCGGCTGGCCGGTGTGCTTGGAAAGGATGTCGATGATCTTGTTCTGGAGGCGGTCGATCTCTTTGGCCTGGATGCGGATGTCGGCCGCCTGGCCCTGAGCGCCACCGAGCGCCTGGTGCATGTGGACGGTGGAGTTCGGGAGGGCGAAGCGCTTGCCCTTGGTCCCGGCCGCCAGGAGCACGGTGGCCATACTTGCCGCCATCCCCACGCAGATGGTCGAGACGTCGGCCTTGATCAGCTGCATCGTGTCGTAGATGGCCAGCCCGGCCGTGATCACCCCGCCGGGGCTATGGATGTAGAGCTGGATATCGCGATCGGGGTCCTCGCGGTCGAGGTACAGCAGCTGGGCGATGATCAGGTTGGCAACCTGGTCGGTGATCGGGGTGCCCAGGAAGATGATCCGCTCTTTGAGCAGCAGCGAGTAGATATCAAAGGCGCGCTCACCCCGCGGGCTTTGCTCGATCACCATCGGGATGATGTTCTGCGGTGGTATCATGGCTCTTCTTCCAGCCCGGAAGCGCCGGGCTCGACTTCCGCCGCCGGTTCGGCCGCGGTCGGTGGGGTGCTGAGCTGACCGGCGGTCGCAAGCTCGACCAGCCGGATGGCCGCTTTGCGCAGGCGAATATTCTGCCGGGCGAGGGCGCGCGCTTCGGGGTGCTCGAGCAGCCGGCCAGCCTGGGGGGCGGCCAGGCCCGAGCTCCGTACCTCCTCGGCGAGTTCGTCGTTGATCTCGTCCGCGCTCGCCTCGATCCCTTCGGCGTCGGCGAGCGCTTCGAGGACCAGCCGCTGGCGGACGAGGGTGCGGGCCTCCTCGCGGAGCGCTTCACGGAGCTGCTGCTCCGACCCTGCGACCACGCGGACGTAATCCTCCCAGCGGAGGCCAGTGCGACGGACTGCCTCCTGGCGGTTACGCACCAGCCGATCGATCTGATTCTCGACCATGCTGGCGGGGGTTTCGACTGTCGCCTGGGCGACGAGCGCTTGCAAGGCCGCGTCGCGGGTCTTGCGGTACGCTTCCAGCTCGGCCCGGGCACGGAGGTTGGCTTCGATCCGCTCGCGGAGCGCGGCCAGGCTCGCCAGGTCGGGTGCGACGGTTGTGGCGAAGCTGTCGTCCAGCGGTGGGAGCACCTTCGCTTTCACCTCCTGGACGGTGACCATCACCTGGAAACGCGTGCCGGCGAGCGCCTGATGCTCACTCTCCTCAGGGAAGCTGAGGTCGAACTGCTTTGTCTCTCCGGCCGTCAGGCCGACCAGTTCAGCGGCGAAGCCTGGCAGCGGATCGGTGCGTTCCAGCTGTACCCGGTAGCTTACCCCTTCGCCCTGGCCGACGACCTCCTCGTCCCGGGTGATCCGGTAGTCGAGGGTCACGAGGTCATCCGCTGCCACCGGCCGCTCGACGGGCTCCCAGGTTGCCTCGCGCTCGCGCAACCGCTCGAGGGCTTCCTCGACGGCAGTTGGCGCCAGCTCGACCGGCGCTGGCTCGACCCGCAGGGCCCGATAGTCCCCCAGGTCGATCGTTGGCCGCACATCGACCGTCGCTTTCACGATCACGGGGTCGATCTGGGTCACTTCCAGGCGTGGTTGTGAGATTGCGTCGATCTTCTGCTCTTGGATGGCATCGCGAACGGCCCGCGGCGCAAGCTGCTCGAGTGCCTCTTCCATAATGACGGAACGCCCAAGATATCGCTCTAAGATGGCACGAGGGGCCTTTCCCTTGCGGAAACCGGGAACGAGAGCACGCTGAGCAAGGCGCCGATAGGCAGAATCCAACGATGCTTCAAGCTCTGCCGGCTCGATCTCGATGGTCAAGACGATCTGGCTATCGGGAGCGGGCTCAGTTGTGACTTTCACCGGGCAGAATACTCCGTTCTCTTCGAGTATAGCATGCCCCCGTGCTGGTGGCGCTCAGCGCGCGAAGGCGCGCCAAACCCACTTTCACACCTCCCGGGGGCCTGCTCAAATGCTAGTGAGGACGTCGCAAGCCTGTCAAGCTAGGCCCAGCGTGGGCGCAGCAGGAGGGCAGCGATGATCAGCCCGATCAGCGCCGGGGTGCCGATGATCCCGGAGACGATCACGACCAGGCCGAAGGTGTGATAGACGCTCTCACTTATACACATCTCACGCTGACGACGATCGCATAAGTGTAGATATAGGTGGTCGCCGTATCATTAAAAAAAAAGAGGGGGGGGGGG
>JAILZB010000235.1 GCA_023512725.1 Chloroflexota bacterium
CGCCCGTGGTGGTCTCTTCTGTCCCCGCCAGCACCTCGGGCAACTGGTCGCGGTGGCGGGAGTGCAACGCTGCGACGAGGTCGCAGCCATCATCCATCGTCAGCTGGGGGCGGTGACGGATAGCTGCTTCGAGATGACGAAAGTAGCTCTCCTTATCCTCTCCTTTGATCGCAAAGACCGGGATCCCATACTCCGCCACCAGCGCCGCCGCGACGTCATCCTGGGTGGAGAGGGGGTTCGAGGCGCAGAGCACGAGGTCGGCCCCGCCCGCCTTGAGGGTGAGCATCAGGTTGGCAGTCTCGGTGGTCACGTGCAGGCAGGCGGCAATGCGGTAGCCAGCGAGTGGTTGCTCACGCTGGAAGCGCTCCCGGATCAGCCGCAGGACGGGCATCTCCTGCTCGGCCCATTCAATCCGGAGCCGCCCCTGCTCGGCCAGGCCCAGGTCCTTCACCTCGAAGTCGATCGTCGGTGCGTTCACAGTCCTCCTTCCTTGCCGGGATGATGCCCGCTCGCCCGCCGGCTGACCAGGGGGAAGCGGACTAGCGCCAGGCGCGCACCTGCTCGCGCAGCCAACCAACCAGGCCGGTGGTCCGGCGGACCAGCACCGCTTCGCAGAAGCGGCAGTGGTCGCGGAAGCCAAGCTTGAAATAGGCGGCCCGGGCGGGGGCGTTGGTCGCGCTGACGCTCAGGACGATGTCACGGCAACGGTCGAGCAGAGCGAGGACGACGGCACTGGTCGCTCGGGTCGCATAGCCCCGCCCGCGGTAGGCAGGATGGGTGAACACATTCCCCACTGCACCGATCCGTTCGCGGAGGCTGATGAAATGGGTCCCGGCGACGGCAACCAGCCGTCCATCAGCGACAATGCCGTAGTACACCCCCTCGGCCACCTGGTGGCGGGTAACCTGACCGCCAGCGCCCAGCCGGTAGAGCCGATTGATCTGGTCGGTATCCTCGGGGCCCAGCCGGGTAGCGGTGCCCACCGGCCGGAAGCTGGCAGCACGCACCACCATGCGGACCATCTCCTCCTGGGCCACGCAGTGGTAGCGCGAGCGGAGGATTTCCAGGAGGGCCGGCGCACCGCTGAGATACAGCTCACGGGGCAGCGCCAGCTGGCGGACGATGGCAGCCAGCCCGGCCGGGCTCCCGCTGGCCCAGAGGTGAGCCCCCTGGCCGAGGCGCTGGAGGGCGGCGATCGCTTCCCCCGGCGCCAGGAACCACTCGCCGCGCGGGCGGCCGCTGCTGTCGAGGTCCCCCAGGAGATAGGCCGCGCCGATGCGGTCTTCCCGGAGGAGCCGCAGTACCTCGCTGCTCTCCTGCAGCCGGACGACGGCTGGGAGGGGGTGGAGCCGGGTGCGAAAGGCGAGGTCAGCCATCGCTGGTCATATCGGCTCCACCAGGGTGAAGTGGCGGAACTCCTCGTAGCGCTCCCGGACTCGCGCGGGGGTAAGGTCGCGGAGGGCCGTGAGCGAGAACTCGCTCACCGTGAAGCTCGCGACCACGGACCCCAATACCATGGCCTGGCGGAGCGTCCGCGGCGTGACCTCCCCGCAGGCATCCAGGTAGCCGAGAAAGCCCCCGGCGAAGCTATCGCCGGCGCCGGTCGGGTCTTTCACCTCTTCCAGGGGGTAGGCAGGCACGGTGTAATACCCTTGCTGGTCGAACATGACCGCGCCGTACTCTCCCTGCTTGATGACGACCACGCGCGGTCCCAGCTCCTGTACTCGGCGCGCCGCCGTGATCAGGCTGCCAGTGCCCGCGTACATCCGCAGCTCAGCCTCGTTCATGGTGACGATATCGACTGCGCGGATCATCCGGGTGAGCTGGTCGCGTTGGCCCTGGATCCAGAAGTTCATGGTGTCCATCATGGTCAGGCGGACGCAGCGAGCTTGCTGGCGTACCTCGTACTGTAGCAGCGGGTCGATATTGGCCAGGAAGAGGGTCTCGGCGGCGGCGAAGCCAGCTGGCAGGCGCGGATGGAAGTCGGCGAAGACGTTGAGCTGGGTATCGAGGGTATGGGTCGTGTTGAGGTCGTAGTCGTAGCGCCCCGACCAGCGAAAGGTCCGCCCCGGAGCGACCTGGAGACCGGAGAGGTCAACGCCGCGCTCGCGGAGGAAGTCCAGTTCGGCGAGGGGAAAGTCCGTCCCCACGATGGCGACCAATTTCACCGTCGTAAAAAGGCTGGCCGCGGCCGCGAAATAGACAGCTGATCCGCCGAGGACCTCGTGGACCTTGCCAAAGGGGGTTTCCACCGTGTCCAGCGCTACCGAGCCAACGACCAGGATACTCATGCGGGATGCACTCCGATTATCAGTCCTAACAGTCCATAGTCCAAATCAAGACTGAAGATACTTGTCAATCAGGATGCCATACTTCCGGCGGTGATCTTCGGTAATGAACCGGCGGTCAGTGATGATGGCGTTCGCAAGGGCGTGGTGGCAGCTGCAGTCCGCTGATGGGTCGATACGCGAGACTACGGACTGAATAATCTGCCGGGCGAGCGCCGTGTTCCGCAGCAGGTTCTGCACCACCATCTCGACTGTCACCGTCTCGTGCGCGGGGTGCCAACAGTCGTAATCGGTGGCGCAGGCGAGGATGGCGTAGCAGATCTCCGCTTCGCGGGCGAGCTTCGCTTCTGGCAGCGCCGTCATCCCGATGATGCTCGCCCCCCAGGAGCGGTACAGCTCGCTCTCGGCGCGGGTGGAGAAGAGTGGGCCTTCCATTACCACCAGCGTTCCCCCGCGGTGGACCGTCGCTCCCGCCGCGTCGGCGCAGCTGGCGAGCAAGGCGCTCAGCTGGGGACAGAAGGGGTCAGCAAACCCCACGTGGACGACTATCCCTCCCTCGAAGAAGCTGTTCACCCGGCTCTTGGTCCGATCGATGAGCTGGTCCGGCACCACGAGGTGGAGGGGGGCAATCTCCTCTTTCAGGCTCCCCACCGCCGAGACCGAGATCAACTTGCGCACCCCCAGCGACTTGAGCGCCCAGAGGTTCGCCCGGACCGGCAGCTCGGTGGGGCTGATCCGGTGCCCGACCCCATGGCGAGGCAGGAAGGCGACCCGCCGCCCGGCGATCTCGCCGACAACGATCGTATCGCTGGGCTTGCCGAAGGGGGTCTCCAGGTCCAGTCGCTCCCGGGGGGTGAACCCTTCCTCCAGGGCATAGAGGCCACTGCCGCCGATAACGGCGATCTCCGCGGTGGTCATGTTTGGTCCTTCCTGCGCGCCCGCGCCACAGCCTCCGCCAGCCCAGCGGGAAAGGGCGGGCGCAGCACACCGGTTTCGGTAATGATGGCGGAGAGATAGCGCGCGGGGGTGACATCGAAAGCGGGGTTGGCTGCAGGCACGCCGGCTGGCGCCACCCGCTGACCCGCGATGGTCGTCACCTCGTTTGGGTCGCGCTCTTCGATCGGGATCGCGGCGCCGCTGGGAGTGTTCAGGTCGATGGTGCTCGTGGGAGCAGCGACGTAGAACGGGATGCCATGCTCGCGGGCCAGCACGGCCAGGGTGTAGGTTCCGATCTTGTTGGCCACATCACCGTTTGCGGCAATCCGGTCTGCCCCGACCACGACCGCATCGATCGCTCCGCACTGGAAGAAGTATCCCGCCATGCTGTCGGTGATCAGGGTCAGGGGGATGCCATCGGCGGCTAGTTCCCAGGCCGTCAGTCGCGCGCCCTGGAGCAGGGGGCGGGTCTCATCGACGAAGACGTGGCGCACCTTTCCCTGCTCCCAGCCGGCTCGGACCACCCCCAGGGCGGTGCCGTAGTCCACCGTGGCCAGCGCCCCCGCGTTGCAGTGGGTGAGGATGCTCGCCGCGGCGGGCAAAAGCGCCGCGCCGTAGCGCCCGATCGCCTGGCAGGCCGCGATGTCCTCCTGCGCGATTCGCTCGGCTTCGGCCAGCACGGCTGCCCGCAACTCGGCCACCGTGCTCGCTTCAACGGCCAGAACGCGGTCGATCGCCCAGAAGAGGTTGACGGCGGTCGGGCGGGTGACGCGCAGGCGGGCGGCGGCAGCCGCAAGGTCAGCCCGCAGCGCTTCCAGGGTGGTCGCCGGGCTGGCGTTGGCCGCCAGGGCCAGGCCGAAGGCAGCAGCAGCGCCGATAGCGGGCGCCCCGCGCACTTGCAGCCGACGGATCGCCTCGGCGAGCGTCGCTTCGTCCGCGATCTCCAGCCAGACAACCTCCTGGGGGAGCCGGGTCTGGTCGATCAGCCGAATGCGACCATCCCGCCAGGAAACCGTCCGCTCACGTTGGCTGACCGGCACGCTGGAGGCTCCTTTCAGCAGTGGATGATGCTGACGACCTCACGGTCGCGCAGGCGCTGGCGGCCCTGGAGGAAATCGAGTTCGACCAGAAAGCAGACCCCCACCACATGCCCACCCAGCAGCTCGACCAGCTGGGCGGTCGCCTGGATCGTCCCGCCGGTGGCAAGGAGGTCATCCACCACCAGCACCCGCTCGCCACGCCGGATCCCGTCCTTATGGATCTCCAGGGTGGCAGTCCCATATTCAAGGGTGTATTCCTGGGAGATGGTCTCATGGGGGAGCTTGCCCAGCTTCCGGACCGGAACGAAGCCCGCTCCCAGTTGGAGCGCAATTGGGGCCGCAAAGATGAACCCGCGCGACTCGACGCCGACCACCCGGTCGATCCCGCGGTTGCGCCACGGGTCGGTCATGGCCGTCACCGCCTCCCGGAAGGCGTGGGGGTCGCGCAGGATCGGCGTGATGTCCTTGAAGACGACACCCGGCTGCGGAAAGTCGGGAATATCGCGGATCAGCGCGTGCCACCAGACGGGCTCTGCCATTGTCTCTGCTCTCCACCGGTTGGCGTGGGTTCCAGGTCC
>JAILZB010000236.1 GCA_023512725.1 Chloroflexota bacterium
AGCCAGTTCCTCGAAGATCCCTTGCTCGTGGGCGGCTGTCTTCCGCTCGGCAACGTACTGGCTCCGGCGCTGACGGTCCTGGGCGCAGCTATCGAGCAGCTGGCCGTAGCGGCTGCGTTCGATGATCACCCGCTGGTAGGCGCTTCGGGCATCCCCAATCGACGAGCGGATCTCGCTGAGCCGCCCTTCAACCCGGCTCAACTGCTCTACCTGAGCGCGAAGAGCAGTGAGTTCCCGCTCGCGATCGGCAAGCCGCTCGCTGAGTTGAGCGACCTCACGCTCGGTCTCGCGGATGGCCTTGCGGAGACGCCCGATCTCCTCCTCGGCCCGGGTAAGCTGCTGGTACTGCTCGGCAAATGGCTGCAGCGCAGTGATCCGTGCCCGTGCTGCTTCCAGGGCCTCTGGGTCAAAGGCGAGCGCAGCGATTTCCGCCTGGAGGCGAGCGAGCTCCTCCTGTTCTCCCTCAGCGTAGGCCTGGCGCTCCAGCCGCTGCTCGAGTTCCCCGAGGCGTCGCTCGAGCGCGCTCCGTTGCTCAGTAGCGCGGCGGGCAGCGTCGTAGCGGGCGCGCACATCGGCGAGCGCCTGGTTCAGCGCCTCCTGCTCCTGTTTCAGGGCGTGCTCCTCCTGGACTACCGCTGCATCCTCCTGCTGACGGCGGTCCTGGAGGCGCTGGAACTCAGCGCGGAGCGCGCGGAAGCGGTCTGCCTGGCTGGTTCCCTCGGCGCGGAGCTGAGCGACGTGCTGGTCGCGGAGTTCCACGCTGATCGGTTGTTCGCAGGTGGGGCAGCGTTCGGTAGTCTGCCACCACTCGAGGCGCTCTTTGAGCTCGTCCACCCGCGCCCGGAGCTGCTTGAGTTCGGCCTGCCGCTGGGCGAGCTCCTCGACGAGGGCAGTCAAGGCGCGCCGGCGCTCCTCTACCGCCTGGCGGCGCTGGTGGAGCGTGGCGATCTGCAGCTCGTGCGCTTTCAGTTGGGCCGCCAGGGGCTCGAGGTCGGTCGTGAGGCTGCGGAGGTGGTCAAGCTGCCCGCGGAGGTGGTTGCGCTCGGCCTCGAGCGCCTGGCGCGCTTCGCGGATGGCCGTTTCCAGGGCGCGCTGGCGACTGAGCAGCTGGTCGCGGCGGGTGGCCTTCCCGCTTTCTTCCATCATCACCTGCTGCGCCTGCTGGAGGGCCTGGTACCCCGCCAGAATCTCCTCTCGGGCAGCGAGCACGCGCTCTGCTTCTTCCAACTGGCGACGGTCCTGCTCTCGGCGTTCCTGGCACTGAGCGAGCTGCTGGTGGTCCTGCTGCTGGACGCGCTCGAGTTCGCTCATCCGCGCTGCCGCGGCGGTGAGCTGCTCACGTAGCTGGAGGTGGGCTTTCTCCTCCTGTTCGAGCCCCTCAAGTTCAGCTTTGAGCTGCTGGGCCTGCTGATCGCATGCCTCATAGGCAGCCCGGTAGCTTGGCTCGTTGGCGAGCTCGCGGTCGATCTCTTCCAGGCGGGCGTTGAGCTGGCGGATGGTATCACCTCGCTCCCTTGCCAGCTCACGGGACCGCTGTTCGAGGCGGTCATACTCTGCGAGCCCGAGGATCTCCCCGAGGATCTCCTTCCGCTTGCTCGGCAGGCTGGTGGTGAAGAGGTCGGCCTTCCCTTGCAGGAGGAACGAGCTATTGATGAACGTCTCGTAGTTCAGGCGGAGGAGATTGACGATTGCCCGTTCGGTCTCCAAGATGCTGTTACCGGTCAGGGTGCGGAAGCGGTGGTGGTCGTCATCCCAGATCTGGAGTTCGAGAGCGGTCTTGCCCTGCCCGTACTGCCGCCAGCGCTGGCGGATGACCCGGTAGCGGGCCTCACCCAACTGGAACTCGAACTCGACCTCCATCTCGGTGGCGCCGCGGTGGATCAGCTCGTCATGGGTCCGCGCGCGTGCCTCTCCCCAGAGCGCCCAGGTGATCGCATCGAGCAGGGCGGACTTGCCGTGACCGTTCTCGCCGCACAAGCAAGCGACGTGAAAGCTGGAGAAGTCGAGCGGCTCGGTCTCGCGGTAGCTGAGGAAATTGCGCAGCCGCAGGCGGAGCGGGATCATGCGTTCGTAGTGTAGCGCCTCCCGCCCGCTGCCGCAGCACTCCCTTGATCGGGTGGGGAGCGCTCGCGTATCGTTCTGGGCGGGAGGGGAGATGGCCGGGACGGTCGTTCTTGCCTACAGTGGTGGCCTGGATACCTCGGTGGCGATCCGCTGGATCCCCGAGAAGTACGGGCTGGAGGTGATCGCGCTCACAGTCGACCTGGGCAACGAGAAGGCGATCGAGCCGATCCGCGAGCGTGCGCTCCGCCTCGGCGCCAAGAAGGCGATCGTGATCGATGCGCGTGAGGAATTCGTCCGCCTCTGCGTGTGGTCCGCCCTCCAGGCGAATGCGCTCTACGAGGGGAAGTACCCGCTGGCTACGGCGCTTGCCCGCCCCTTGATCGCCTACCTCCTGGTGGAGACGGCAAAGCAGGAAGGGGCAGTGGCGGTGGCCCACGGCTGCACCGGCAAGGGAAACGATCAGGTGCGCTTTGATATCAGCATCGCGGCACTCGCCCCCGACCTTCGCATCATCGCTCCCGTCCGGGAGTGGACGTGGAATCGGGAGGATGAGATCGCGTACGCCGAGCAGCAGGGGTTGGACCTGGGAGAGTTCCAAAAAAGCAGCCCCTACTCGATCGACGTCAACCTCTGGGGGCGGAGCATCGAGTCGGGCGTGCTGGAAGACCCCTGGGTGGAACCGCCGGAGGATGCCTTCGCCTGGACGCGCCCGATCGAGGCGACGCCGCTGACCCCGCGCTACCTGGAGATCGAGTTCGAGCAGGGCATTCCGGTGGCGTTGGATGGCGAGCGGCTCGATGGGGTGGAGCTGATTACGCGGCTGAACCGGCTGGCCGGGGAGCATGGCATCGGCCGGATCGACCATATCGAGAACCGGTTCGTGGGGATCAAGTCGCGCGAAGTGTACGAGGCGCCCGCGGCAACGGTGCTCCTGGAAGCCCACCGGGACCTGGAACAGCTGACCCTCAGCAAGGAGCAGCAGCGCTTCAAGCAGCTGGTGAGCCGGGAGTTTGCCGACCTGGTCTACAACGGCTTCTGGTTCACTCTCCACCACGCTGACCTGATGGCCTACATCCAGAGCACCCAGCGCTTCGTGAGTGGGACGGTCCGCGTCCGATTGCACCGCGGCTCCTGTACGGTGGTCGGGCGCAAGTCTCCCCATTCCCTCTACTCCGAGGCGCTGGCCACCTACGGGCGCGGCGACCAGTTCAACCACGCGTCGGCGCTGGGGTTTATCGACATCGCGGGGATGTCGGTGCGCGTGCAAGCCGCCCGCCAGTTGCTGCCGAGCGCCGAGGCGCTGCGTGGTCTGATGCCACCCCGGACTGAGCCAGGCATCCACTGATGAGCGCGAAAGCCTGGGGCGGGCGCTTTTCGAAAGAGACGGACGCCCGCGTCGAAGCCTTTACCGCCTCGGTTGCGGTCGACGCCCGGCTGGCGCAGGAAGACATCGCTGGCAGTATCGCCCATGTCCGGATGCTCGCGGCGCAGGGAATTCTCCCTGCCGCCGATGCGGAGCGGATCATCAGCGGCCTGGAGCAGGTACGCGCTGAGATCGCGCAGGGTGAGTTCCCCTGGCGGGCCGACCGCGAGGACGTCCATCTCAACATTGAGGGGCGGCTGGCAGAACTGATCGGCGAGGCAGCGGGGCGTCTCCACACTGCCCGCTCGCGCAACGACCAGGTCGCGCTCGACTTGCGGCTCTGGCTGCGCGGTGCCGTCGCGGCCGTCCGGGAACGCATCGTGGACCTGGTGGAAGCGCTCGTTACCCAGGCGGCACGCCACCAGGACGTCCTCCTGCCGGGCTATACCCATCTCCAGCGAGCGCAGCCGGTGCTGCTCGCCCACCACCTGCTCGCCTACGTCGAGATGCTCCGGCGGGATGCCGACCGCTTTGCCGATTGCTGGAAGCGCGCCGACGAATCTCCGCTCGGCAGCGGTGCCCTCGCTGGGGTGCCGTATCCGATCGACCGGGAGGCGGTCGCGCGCGAGCTTGGCTTCAGCCGGATCACCCGCAACAGCATCGATGCCGTCAGCGACCGCGACTTTGCGGTCGAGTTCGTCGCGGCGGCGGCGCTCTTGCTGGCGCACCTCTCCCGCCTGGCGGTGCAGGTCGGCGATACCCTCCGACGAGGCCAGGTAGTGGGGTATGTCGGCTCGACCGGCTATTCCGTGGCCCCTCACTTGCACTATGAGGTAATCGAAAAGGGGGTCAAAGTCAATCCGCAGAAGTACTTATTTTTGTGGGATGTACGCTAAACTCATAGTGGTCGGGTATCTGGGCCGGGATGCCGAGCCGCGAACGGTTGGAAATGCCCAAGTGATTCGCTTTAGCGTCGCGCATACGGTGCGGAATGCGAGTAACGAGAAGCGAACGCTCTGGGTAGAGTGCAGCTACTGGCGCAACGAGGGAGAAAGCGTAGATGTGCTCAGGCACCTCAAAAAAGGCACACCTGTATTGGTAGAAGGGATCCCCTCTTTACGGATATTTACCCGTCAGGACAATACTCCGGGCGCGGCCTTGGAATGTCGGGTTACTACCTTACGCGTCTTGGTGCATGCGCCGACGCAGACAGAGACCGCGCCGCCGGAGACCTCCCCGCCTCCTCACGAACAGCCAAACGAACCGCTGTCACATATACACCTCAGACGCTGCCGACGAACGCATAACT
>JAILZB010000024.1 GCA_023512725.1 Chloroflexota bacterium
AGGTCGGAACTTACCCGACAAGGAATTTCGCTACCTTAGGACCGTTATAGTTACGGCCGCCGTTCACCGGGGCTTCAGTTTGGGCCGTGAAGCCCTCCCCTTAACCTTCCGGCACTGGGCAGGCGTCAGCCCCCATACTGCGCCTTACGGCTTCGCGGAGACCTGTGTTTTTGGTAAACAGTCGCCTGGGCCGATGCCCTGCGGCCACACCCAGCACCCACCGCTGGTGGGTACCGGGCTGGCACCCCTTCTTCCGAAGGTACGGGGCCAAGTTGCCGAGTTCCTTGACGAGGGCTCACCCGAACGCCTTACGGCCTTGACCGCAGCCTACCAGTGTCGGTTTGCGGTACGGGCGGTCCAGGGCTCCGGGGATGGCTTTTCTTGGCCCCCCGCCCCCCGGCACTCCGATGCTGTCGCCAGCATCGTCCTGCTGGGCTTGCCAGCAACCGTGCTACTCCATCGCACGGCCGCCAGAGGGGGGAAGCGTCCCCACCCCCATCACTGCTTCTGGACCGGTGCAGGAATATTGACCTGCTGTCCATCGCCTACGGCTTGCGCCCTCGGCTTAGGCCCGACTACCCCTACGCGGACGACCCTTCCGTAGGAACCCTCAGGCCTGCGGCGGGGAGGATTCACACCTCCCTTGCGCTACTCATGCCGGCATTCGCACTGCCACCCGCTCCAGCAACGTTTCCACGTTCCCTTCGCTGCTGAGTGGCACGCTCCCCTACCCTGGCAAATTACTTTGCCAGCCGGAGCGTCGGTGCTGCGCTTAAGCCCCGGGACATTGTCGGCGCAGGTCCACTCGACCAGTGAGCTATTACGCACTCGTTCGAGGGTGGCTGCTTCTAAGCCAACCTCCTGGCTGTCTGGGCGGACCCACCTCCTTGCCCACTAAGCGCAGACTTCGGGACCTTAGCTGCCGGTCTGGGTTGTTTCCCTTTTGACGACGGAGCTTAGCCCCCGCCGTCTCACTCCCGGGCTCACACCCCACGGCATTGGGCGATTAGCTCGGGTTGGTAGGCGATTGCCCCCGCGCCGAACCAGAGCGCTACCTCCGTGGGGGAGCGCCCGAGGCTGCACCGCGATGCATTTCGGGGAGAACCAGCTAGCTCCGGGTTCGCTTGGCATTTCACCTCTATCCACCGCTCCTCCCGTGCCTTTGCAACGGCCCTGGGTGCGGACCTCCACGTGGCATTACCCACGCTTCATCCTGGCGATGGATAGCTCACCCGGTTTCGGGTCTCCCCCCGGCGACGCACGCCCTGTTCAGACTCGCTTTCGCTCTGGCTGTGGTGCTGAACACCGTTGCCTGCCGCCGAGGGGAACTCGCCGGCTCATTCTTCAATAGGCACGCCGTCACCTGGAGGTCCAGGCTCCGACGGCTGGTAGGGGGATGGGTTCAGGGTCTGTTTCACTCCCCTCCCGGGGTGCTTTTCACCGTTCCCTCACGGTACTGGTCCGCTATTGGTTGCTGGTGGTATTTAGCCTTGGGTGGTGGTCCACCCAGCTTCAGTCGGGATTTCCCGGGTCCCGACCTACTTGGGAGCCAGAGCCCCGTCTGCCACCTTGAGACGCCTACGGGGCGTTCGCCCGCTCTGGCGCGGCGTTCCAGCCGACTTCGGCTTGCAAGGTGGGAGACGTGGGAAGTCGGGCGCCTTCCCTGCGCTGGTCCCGCAACCCGTCCTGCGCAACGCCGCCCGGCTTGACACGCAGGACGTTTAGGCGGCTCCCCGTTCGCTCACCACTACTTGGGGAATGCTTTCTGTTCCTCGTGGTACTAAGATGTTTCAGTTCCCACGGTGCCCCTCCCGCTCCGGACGGAACGGGATGCCAGGGTATGACCCCTGGCGGGTTGCCCCATTCGGAGACCCCCGGCTCACTGCGCGCACGACCGCTCCCCGGGGCGTTTCGCCGTCTTGCCGCGTCCTTCCTCGGCCACCAGCACCAAGGCATCCACCATCCCCCCTTCTTACCCCATCTCGCTCGTAAGGCAGCACGTACGTTCCCAGGGCGAGCGTAGCCAGCCCTGAGAGATGCGTCGTTGCCCTCCACACGTTCCCCGTCTTCACTTGCTAAGGTGCAGTCCGGTGGAGCCAAGGGGATTCGAACCCCTGACCCCCCGCGTGCAAGGCGGGTGCTCTCCCTCTGAGCTACGGCCCCAACAGGTGGGCCTGTCTGGACTCGAACCAGAGGCCTCGGTCTTATCAGGACCGCGCTCTAACCACCTGAGCTACAGGCCCGGGCCGGAGCCACTCCGCCAGCCGACGCGGTTGACCGCCGCAGAGTGAGGGGAGCTTAGGTGGTGATCGACCGTGGTGGGTGGAGCTGGCACTGCCTGCCCCACCGGCACCCGAGAAAGGAGGTGATCCAGCCGCAGCTTCCGCTACGGCTACCTTGTTACGACTTCGTCCCAATCACCAGCCCCACCCTCGGCGCCTGCCTCCCCGACTGGGGTTGGCCCAGCGACTTCAGGTGTTGCCGGCTTTCGTGACGTGACGGGCGGTGTGTACAAGGCCCGAGAACGTATTCACCGCCGTAGTGCTGACCGGCGGTTACTAGCAACTCCGCGTTCATGCAGGCGGGTTGCAGCCTGCAATCCCCACTGAGGGCGCCTTTGTGGGATTGGCTCCACCTTGCGGCTTCGCAGCCCTCTGTCGCGCCCATTGTAGCGTGTGTGTCGCCCAGGGCATCAGGGCCATGCGGACTTGACGTCATCCCCGCCTTCCTCCCCCTTGCGGGGGCAGTCCGCCTAGACACTCAACTAGGCGCAGGGGTTGCGCTCGTTGCGGGACTTAACCCGACACCTCACGGCACGAGCTGACGACAGCCATGCAGCACCTGTGCCGCACACCTTGCGGCCACCGGGTTTCCCCGGCTGTCAGCGGCAGGTCCAGCCCTGGTAAGGTTCTGCGCGTTGCATCGAATTAAACCACACGCTCCGCTGCTTGTGCGGGCCCCCGTCAATTCCTTTGAGTTTCAACCTTGCGGCCGTACTCCCCAGGCGGGGTACTTCACGCGTTAGCTGAGGCACGGAGGGGGTCGATACCCCCCACGCCGAGTACCCATCGTTTAGGGCGTGGACTACCCGGGTATCTAATCCGGTTCGCTCCCCACGCTTTCGCCCCTCAGCGTCGGTCCAAGCCCAGCGCGTCGCCTTCGCCACTGGTGTTCCTCCCGATCTCTACGCATTTCACCGCTCCACCGGGAATTCCACGCGCCTCTGCTCGACCCGAGCCCGCCGGTCCTGGACGACCCCCCCGAGGTAAGCTCGGGGATTTCACGCCCAGCACGACGGGCCGCCTACGGGCGCTTTACGCCCAGTAATTCCGGACAACGCTTGCCCCCTACGTCTTACCGCGGCTGCTGGCACGTAGTTAGCCGGGGCTTCTTCGGCGGGTACCGTCAGTTTCGTCCCCGCCAAAAGGGGTTTACAACCCGAAGGCCGTCATCCCCCACGCGGCGTCGCTGGGTCAGGCTTGCGCCCATTGCCCAAGATTCCTTGCTGCTGCCTCCCGTAGGAGTCGGGGCCGTCTCTCAGTCCCCGTGTGGCCGGCCGTCCTCTCAGACCGGCTACCGATCGTCGCCTTGGTAGGCCGTTACCCTACCAACCAGCTAATCGGCCGCGGGCCCCTCGTCCACCGCCGGAGCTTTCCTCCCGCTGGGCGTCACCAGCCGGAGCGTATGCGGTCTTAGCCACCCTTTCGAGTGGGTATCCCCCAGTGGACGGCAGGTCACCCACGTGTTCCGCACCCGTTTGCCACTGACCCCGAAGGGTCCGTGCGACTTGCATGCATTAGGCACGCCGCCAGCGTTGGTCCTGAGCCAGGATCAAACTCTCCATTCCTGCGCGAGCAGTCCTTGCTCGCTCTCCTTGCGAGTACGGCACCACTCTACGCTGCCCCTCACTCTGCGATTGTCAACGTGCGCGCCGCGACCGTCTTGGAGCGGCGAACCAACCTCCTGGTGGGCACACCACCGTCCGGTTGGTCAACGAGGAACCTTCCTACTATACCCGTTTTCACCCACTCCTGCAACGGAGGCCAGACGGGCCTCGAGAGAAACGCCCGCCATTTGGCGAGCGCAGGCAAAGTATAGCGACTCGCTCCTTGACGTGCAACCCCTCTCTGCTGCCCGCCTCGGGCATCCTCTGGCTCCCAGTCAAGCTCTGCGCCGGCGCAGCACTGTCTTGCTCCTTGGCCTGTGCTCCTGGCTTCGCCGATAGAGCTGCAGTGGTTCCCCCGGAGAAAGGGGCGCCTGCGCTGTCATCCCCCGCCTCTCCTCACGGCTGACGCGAGCGTCAGCGTCGCCTAAGACGGCTAGCTCCAATGGCCCTTGCCAGTCGGTAGGTGCAGCAACTCCTACCGGCAAAGCAAAAGCAAAGGAATGAAACGCCTGGCATTCCCCTGCACGCTCAGGCGGGTGCGTGCAGCAACTACCACCGGCGAAGCAAGGGAATGGAACCTCCCTTGCTTCGCGCTCGCCGTGCTGGGAATTCAGTCACCCCACTGCTGAGCTGCTCCCCGAGGGCCGCTCTCGGCTATACTCGACGGGCTGGTGGGCCATCGCTGCTGCTGCCACCTGCCACGGTGGGCGAGGACCGGCGTTCTCCAGCACCGCTCAGAGCCCGCCCGGGAGGCAGCGGCCTCCCGCGTTTGGAGCATTGCTTCTCCACCATTCGCTCTCGGAGCGCGACCATGAGCCAGCCCGTTGTTCCACCCACCAGCCGCACCCAGGCGATCTCCCCCTTTATCGTGATGGAAGTTCTGGAGGCCGCGCAGGTTCTGGAGCAGGCGGGGGAGGATATCATCCACCTGGAGATTGGCGAGCCCGATTTCGAGACGCCAGCAGTGGTCCGGGAGGCAGCCGAGCAGGCCCTGGCGGCTGGCCAGACCCACTACACCCACAGCCTCGGTCGGCGCGAGCTGCGCGAGGCAATTGCGGAGTTCTACGCCCGGACCTACGGGGTTGAGCTCTCTCCCGCGCGTATTGTGGTCACTGCGGGCACCTCACCTGCCCTCTGGCTGACCATGGCCGCGCTCATCGAGCCGGGCGACGAAGTGGTGCTGGGGGACCCAAGCTACGCCTGCTACCCCAACTTCATTCGCTTCTTCGGTGGGGTCCCCCGCTTTGTCCGCCTCGACCCGAGTGATGGCTACCAGTTCCACGCCGAGGAGGTGCGCCGGCTGATCACCCCGCGTACACGTGCCATCCTGATCAACTCGCCTTCCAATCCCACGGGCACCCTCCTGACCGCCGAGACGCTCGCTGCCCTCGCCGAGCTCGGAGTGCCGGTGATCTCCGATGAGATCTATCACGGCCTGGTCTACGCTGGTCGCGAGCGGACGATGCTCGAGTTCTCGCCAACCGCGATCGTTCTCAATGGCTTTTCCAAGGCCTGGGCGATGACCGGCTGGCGCCTGGGGTGGGTGGTGTTGCCAGAGCCGCTGGTTCGCCCAGTCCAGACGATGGCCCAGAATTTCTTTATCTCGGCGGCGGACTTCGTCCAGACGGCGGGGGTCGCTGCGCTGCGTCAGGCGGGGCCGGCAGTTGCCCAGATGCGCGCCGAGTACGACCGCCGTCGCCGCCGCCTGCTCGCTGGCTTGCGTGAGGTGGGCTTCCGCCTTCAGCATGAACCGACCGGTGCCTTCTACATCCTGGCTGACGCCCGGCACTGGAGCACCGATTCGCGTGCCCTCGCCTTTACCCTGCTTCGTCAGGCTCGGGTCGCCTGCTCGCCCGGTGTCGATTTCGGCCCGGGCGCCGAGGGCTATCTCCGTTTCTGCTATGCCAACTCGCTTGAGCGGATCGAGGAGGCGATCCGGCGCCTCGCTCAGTTCTTTCGGAGCGAGACACTCCTCTAACGGTTGGCGGTCGCTGGGCGCTGCTGGAGCGTCCAGAGCAGCACCGCCAGCGCGACCAGCTGTCCAACCAGGACCACCCGGTTCAGATCGAACGCTGGTTCCCACTGGACCTTCCCGTCGCGGATGGCATACGCCCCGATGGGGGTGAGCTACGGGGTGCGCGTGCCCCCGAGCAGCGGCCGCACGAGGCGCGCAACGGGAATAAATGTCACGCCGTCCCGCTCCAACGGCTCGCCAAACACCTCGGGAGGCTCGGCCTCCTGTGCAGGGGAGAACAGCTTACGGAGATCCATTGTGATCTCCTGCCTGGGTGTTCCCCAGGGTGCTACCGCTGGTGCTGTCGCCTGGGCTGCGCGCGGCTCGCCCCGCCTGCTGACGCCACTGCCCTCCGTGGGCGGCCTTAGGGTGCTGGAGGCGTGACCTGGGCGGGAACCGTTATGGTCAGCGGCCGGTTTTGCAACCAGGTGCTCCCAAAGGCCACGAACTGGTGTTGGAACTGGTAATACCCCGGGTACAGTTCTTCCAGGGGCGTGCCCGGGACCGTCCCTCCACCCCCTTCACCGGGCTCACCATCATTGACGTCGTCGACCCCGCCGTGCGCAAAGGCCGCGGTTGTGCCAAGGACGAGAGTCCCGGCGGCCAGGATGGGGACGAGCCCAACGCGCCAGGAACGGGCCATCCCCCACCTCCTTTCACAACGCCTCCTCCAGTATAACGGGCGACCCCTGCTGGCGGATTGAGCAGCCACTGGGTATTGTTCGGGCGATGCGTCTGCCGATCGTGTTTGTGCCCCTCGACCCGGAGGCGGCTGCGCTCTGGCGCTTGCCCTCTGAGGTCCCCCTCCTGGCCGAAGAAGCTACCGCCACCGCGGAGCTGACACCGGAGGCGATTGCCCGGGGAGTGCGTGCTTTGCTCGCGGCGTGGCCCGATCACCCCCAGGCGGCGACCTACCTGCGGTTTCTCCGCAAGCAGGAGCGCGACCTCTGGCAGGCCGCCGCCGCCGCCCGCGCCCAGCACGACTGGCGGACCCTGGTGCGGGTGCTCGAGGTCGCCGTAGCGATCGACCCTGAGGATGCCCGCGCCCTTTCGGATCTCGCCCTTGCCTACCGTCGCTTGGCAGCCGCCCGGCCCCAGCGAGCAGCGCGCTACCTCGACCTCGCTGAGGCCGCCTATCGCTGTGCGATCGCCCTCGCACCCACCCTGCCTCAGGCGCAGACCGGCCTCGGAGGGTTGCTCGTCGAGCGGGGCCGGCCGGCAGAGGCAGTCTCCCTCCTCGAACATAGCCTGAAGGTGCAGGCCGACCAGCCGAGCGCGCGGTATTACCTCGGCCGGGCCTATGGCCTGCTGGGGGATGATGCGCGGGCGCGCACCCATCTTGAAGCCGCCTGCACCGCCGCGCCGGATGACCCGCGTCCCCACTTCTACCTCGCGGTTGCCCTGGCCCGCTTAGGGGAACGGGAGGCAGCCGCCCAGGCGCTGGAACGGGCGCTCGCGCGCAATCCGGACCTCGTCCAGGCGCTTGCTGCCGCTTTTCCTGGGCTACTCCCTCGAGAACCAGACGAGCGTCGTCGATAATCTCCACTGAGCATGAAGCCTCCCCTGAGCGTGGTCTACTACGGCTGGCTCAGCCGACCGGATGGGACCCTCACGCCAGCGGCACGCCGGCTGCTCGCTGCCCGGCCAGAGCTGCTGATCGTGGCGCCCGTTGCCCATCAGCCCGCCTTCTGCCACCTCCGGCCGGAGCTGGTCGACCAGTTCCAGGCGGGCGGGAGTCGGCTCTTCGCCTACGTTGCCACGGCGTATGGCCGGCGTGACCCCCACGAGAGCTGGCAGGAGGCCCGCCGCGCTCTCCAGCTTGGGGTGGATGGGATTTTGCTGGATGAAGTCCCCCACGACCTCTCGCCCGTGGGAGAGCAAGTGTGTCACGAACTCTGCCACCGCATCCGCGAAGCGGGGGGGCAGGTCATCCTGAACACGGGGGTCGCGGAGACGCCGGAGTCGCTGCTCGAGCTGGCGGATATCCTCATGCTGGAGCATGCCTGGCGGCGCTTTGCACTCGCCAGCCGCTGGCGCCAGCGCTATCCCCCCGCGCGGTTCCTCGGGGTCTCCAGCAACGAGCCGGGGGCGCGCCGCCTCCTTAGCAGCCGGGTCAACTTGTCAACCGCGCTTGCGGCTACCCGAGCGGCCATGGCAGCGGGCATCGGCTGGCACGTGGCGACCGAGCGGTACATCCGGCTCCCCACCTGGTTCGAGCACTATGTTGCTGCGCTGCGGTCGGAGGCGGCGCTAGAAGGTGCGGTAGAGCGTGAAATCGACGCGCCGGAACTCGCGACGGAGCTCGACCGTCGCGGCGATAGTGAGAACCAGGCCGCCGAGGGTGAGGCCGAGTGCTGAGGTGAGATAACCGGTTGCCGGCGTGAAGAGCAGCCCACTGGCGAGGGCAACCCCCGCTGCCAAGACCATCGCTCGGCTCGCGGCCCAGGGATGCTGGAGCGTGATCAGAAAGCTGCAGCCGAAAAACCCGATCGCCGAGAGCGAATAGCCGATCACGCTCAGTCCCACCAGCAGCGAGTCGAATGGCCCCACGCCCCGCTCGAGCCCCAGTTGCACCCAGCGGCCGGGCAGGAGCCAGAGCACAGCGGCAAACACGATGCCCTGGAGGGTGAAGAGCAGCACGAGCTGCCGGCTGAAGAAGCGGAGGAGAGCGTCGGCGAGCGTCCGACGGGAGTCGCCCAGGCGCGCTGCCGCTGCCTGCATTGTCGGCCAGAAGCGTCGCAGGGCAAACTCGTTTGCTCCCTGTACACAGGCGATCGAGCCGATCCCGATGAGGTTAGCCGCCGTCAAGGCATCGCGGAGCAGGGTGGCCCGGAACGGGTCCTGGGCTGCTGCGAGATAGCCGGCCACCTGCCCGATGGCAAAGTAGAGCACCGAGAGGGCGCCAAAGAAGAAGTAAGGCAGGGCCTTGTAGAGAAACTGACCGCCGACCGGGAGGAGATGGTCCACTCGGCTGGGGGCGCCCCGGAACAGCCGGCTGGTGATGAGGCGCAGGGCGAGCGCGCTGGCCAGCAACGCCGTCGCGTAGCCGGCTGCGAGTGGCCAGCTCGGGGAAGCAGCTGGGGTAAGCGCGCGGGCAAGCAGCGCCACACCACCGCCGAGGAGCAGTGCGCCGCTGGCAAGGAAGGGATGGTCGAGCACCGTCACCAGCCCGGCGACCAGCAGGAGCAGCGTCAGTAGCCAGGTAACGAGGGCGAGTTCGGCCGCCAGGCGCACCGGCCAGCCGAGGAGCAGCCCCACCGCGAGCACGGCCAGGGCCATTCCCAGCAGCCCGAACGATCCCCAGAGCAACCCCGCCCGGATGAGGGTCGCGACCGCGCGCCGGCTCTGCTGCCCCAGTGCCACCGGCATCCGCCAGGCGAGCACCTGGAGAATACCACCCACGCCCACGACCCCCGCGCCTGCCCCCAGAGGCGCTGCCCAGAAGGGCAGCCCTGCCCCTTCCAGCATCCCCTGATAGGTGAACAGCCCGGCAAGCACCACCACCAGCACTGCCAGATTCACCGGCCCGCGCAGCAGGTTGACGGCGAGGTCGCGGAGCGGGCGCTGCCAGCTGAGGCTGGGCTGCTGGACAGGCTGGGAGCGGGAGCGGCCGGCCAGGAGCTCCACCAGGACGTTCCGCTCGGCGCGGGAGCGGGCCCGGCTGATAATCGTCGGGTCGACGATCAGTTTGCGCGCAAGGTCGAAGATGTTCTGCGCCCCGAACGAGGCCGCCAGCGAATCGTTGACGCCCCGCGCCTCCAGCAAAGCGGCCAGCTCGAGTTCATCATCAGCGGCTGGGCGGCGGTCCGGCCGGACCACGCTGGGGCGGTACCAGAAGCGGATCGCCTGGGTCGTTGGAGCGTTCGGCAGGGCCTTGAAGCGCCGGCGCAGGAAGTTCCGCGCATCGCCCGCCGGCCGGGGCTCCGGTGGCGGTTCAGCGGTCATGCTTGCCCAACCCGAGGAGCAAGCGGCGTAGCCCCTTCGACTGGTCCTCCGCTGGGGGCGTTGCCAGCACCGGCTGGACCTCGAGGCCGGTCGGCACGTCGAACGCTGGTCCCTGGGTCATCCAATCGAGGGCGGCCCGGTAGACCGTGCGGTAAGCAGCGACGAACTGGTCGAGGGTGTAGCGTTCCAGCGCGATCCGCCGGGCTGCTGCTCCTAGCGCCTGGCAGCGCGCGGGGTCGCTGAGCAGGCTGATCAGCGCCTGGGCGAGGGCCCGACGGTCGCGCGGGGGGACCACGCTGCCACACTCGCTGATCATCTCTGGCACCCCACCGACTTCGGTCCCGACCACAGCCCGGCCACAGAGCATCGCCTCGATCACGGAGTACGGCTGCCCTTCCGAGATGCTGGAGAGCACCATCAGGTGCCCTTGCACGTAGGCCTGCTCCGGGCTGGCAGCGAACCCCAGGAAGCGCACCGCATCTTCCAGCCCCAGCTGCGCAACCCGCTGGCGCACGCTCGCGGCGTACCCTTCATTCCCCTCAGGGGCTTTGCCAAACAGCAGGAGCCGGGCGTTGGGGAGGGCCTCCCGAACGATCGCCATGGCATCGACCAGGGTGAGCAGATCCTTCAGAGGGTCGATCCGGCCGACCCAGACCGCTGTCGGCTGGTCGAACGGCGGAAACGGCTGGGGCGAGAAGCGGTGCTGGTCTACCCCGTTGGCAATCGGGAGGATGCGGTCGGCCGAGGCACCGAGCTGCTGCTCCCAGCGGGTGTTCCAGCGGCTCACCGGGGCGATCAGGTCTGCCGTCAGGTAGCTCAACTCGACCAGCCGCCGGGTGACCCGGGCAGCGAACTGCTTGAGGAAGGAGGGCCAGCCGGTCTGGTTCCAGGCGATCAGGCGTTCCCGGAGATAGATCCCGTGCTCGGTGAGGACGAACGGCGTGCCGTAACGGAGGCGGGCCACGATGCCAGGAAGGCTCGCAAAGCCGGCGGCCGAGGCGTGGACCACGGTAGTGCGTGGGAACGGCTGGGCGATCGGGGTCAGCCAGCGGTAGAGGAGGCGAAGCGCGTCGACCAGGTCCCCCACTGGCGGAGCGGCCAGTTCATCCTCGCCTTTGGGGATACGCCCGCGCCGGAGCAGCGCGGCCAACGTCTGCTCCCGGTGAAAGCGGATGGCGTGGTGGCGAAACGTCTCCCAGGCCACCGCTTCGCGAAAGATCTGGTCGTAGTCGTGCTCCTCGAAGAGGATGGCCAGCCGGCGCAGCCCTTCACCCGCCAGCTCTGGTCGCGGCCGGTCGGCCAGCAATCCCTCCAAGAACAGGTCAAAGGCTGCCTGGAACGATGCTTTCACCGCCCGCTGAACGCTCGCCTGCCGCATCCGGTGCAGCTTCACTAGGCCAAGGTCACGCCGCATCTCGTTCGCTGCGCCGGTGCCCCAGAGTGGGACCGGCAGCACCTGGACGTTCGGAGGAAGCGGATAGACCGGGCGGAGGCCGGGCTGGGCAATGAGGGCCAGCACCACAAAGCGAACCTCCGGCAGATTGCTGACCAGGGCATGGCACCAGGTCGAGACGCCACCTTCCGCATAGGGGTAGGTGCCTTCAGTGGTCAGGAGCACCGAGATGACGCCATTCATCTCAGCCTCGTAGCCAGGCGAGCGGCAGGAACTGGGTCTCGTGCTGCGTCGGCAGCGCGGCTGGGGTGGTCAGCGAAAGCGTTACTGGGCTCCCCGGGCGAACGGTGACCCAACGGACCGAGTCGCCGCCGTAGACCGTTCCGCCGGGAACTCCGGTCAGCGGGACGGTCGCTTCGCGGCTAGCAGTGAGGGTGATCTGCTGCCCGGCTACGATCGTCGCACTCACCCCTCCGCGAGCGGCACTGGTGCGCCGGGCGGCGCGCAGCCCGAGCTCCTCCATCGGTGGGCTCAGCACGGGCAAACTGAGCAGCCCGGCGTACTTCGCCAGCGTGCGGTCGAGCAGGTCGGTAAGCAGGGTCCGGCTTCCGTCGTAGGCGCGCAGGTTCGACTGGTGGAACATCCAGGGGTACAGCTCGCCTTTCAGCAGGTAGTTGAGCAGCACATCCGACTCGCGCTCAAGGATCTCGGCGTAGCTGGAATCGCGCCCGAAGAACCCGCGATAGTAGGCATTGTACTCGCTGACCCATTCATCCGGGGTTGTCACGTTGTAGAACAGGTTGTTCGCCCGCCGGGGGATCATAAAGAGGTCGGGCTGGACAAAGTTCTCGAGCCCCGTGTTGGGCCGGTCCGGCAGCTGGTCGGCAAAAGAGGCGTCAGAGACGAGGTAGCGCACGCCCTGGAGGAAGGCGAACGCCATCGCAGTGCGGTCGCGCAACCCGGTGATACCGGGAGTAACCAGGTTCAGAGGCGAGAAGCCCACCAGGCCCAGCTCGCTGGCCACCTGGCTATTCCGTCGCACCTCCGCGGCCACGACGGCGGCGGGCATCCCATCGAGCAGATTGTGGCTGTAGGTGTGGTTAATCCACTTGAAGCTTGCGCCATTGGCGCTCGTCCAGCGGACCAGTGGGTCCGTGCGGTCGCTCGCCCCGATCCCATTGAAGACCAGGTCCAGCTTGAAGCCGGGGGTCAGTGAGCTGGCTGCCTGGCGCTGCTGCCAGGCGAGCACCGCCGCCATATCCTCCGCGGTCACCCGGTAGCGCTTTGCCTGCCCGCTCGGCTGTGGCTCCCAGAGCGCGTTCGCGATGAGGTAGTCGTCCACCTGGGCGCTGAGGGTAAGGTGGCGCTCTCCCAGGAAGAGTCCGCGGGTGACCCAGCGGACCAGACCGTAGGCAAGGGTGAGGGTATGGGTGAGGACAGCGTTGCTATCGAACGAGAGGTTCAGCACCTCGCGGCCATCGAGGTAGGTCGTGAGCAAGGCGAGCACATTGCCCGCCGTGTCGGTGATCAGCGGGGTAGCGGTCTGGATCTCGCCTGGCAAGGGAGAGGCTAGGGGGGCCAGGAAGGTGTAAGCACCGGTGAGGGTGAGCGGGGCGCGGGCCGCGACGTAAGAAAAGAGCTCGCGTCCCGCACGGGTGTATTCCACCGGGTAGGGGCGGTTGGTGGTGTCGATGGCAGTGGGAACGGTCCAGCCAAAGTCGAGAGTGGGGTACGTATACCAGCCGAGCTGGCGCACCCCGTAGGCAGCCGCGTAGTCCCAGAGCGCTTGCCACTCCTCTTCGCTCAAGGCACTGCGGTAGCTCTGGCCACCATCGGGGGAGTAGCTCGTCTGCCCCTGGGCCAGGATAATCCCCTGGTAGCGTCCAACGGTGCCATCGCTCAGGAAGGCCCGGGTGATCGTGATGGGATTGCCGACCGCCAGGTGCAGGTGATAGGGCGTGCCGAGGTAGTCCAGGGCCTGGGTAATGGCCGGCAGCGCGGCCTCCTTGCCATCAGCCGAGACGACCAGCACTCGAGCGCCGTAGGTGGGGGGCGCGGTCGTTTGGAGCTGGCGCACCTGGCGAGGTGGCAGCCGCGGGCCTGGCACCGGGCTGCTCGGTGGTGGCTCCAGGCGCGGTGGCGCAAGCGTCACCGGATGGCGCCCGACGACCGGGGAGGAAGAGGGCTGCTGGGCGCCCAGCTCTCGGCTCGGAATGAGCAGCAGGCACGCCAACACGGCGGCCAGCAGCGGGCGCCAGCCTCTCAGCGTGGTCCTCCTGCTTCTCACCGGTTCCCGGCTCCCTCACTGTGATTGTACGCAGCCGACCAGGCACCCGATCGTACCATTCCGAGCAGGCTATACTGGCTGCGGACCGATGGCACGCCAGAGAACGGTACGCGTCAGGCTGCTGACCCTACTTGTTCTATCGGCATTCCTGCTGCCTGCTGGTAAAGGGGGTGCCCTGGCCGCGCCGCGGGACCCTGCTCCAACCGCCCCTCGCTCGCTCGCTGGGGTGCCACCCGGCTGGTCGGCCCTGGGCTCAGGAGTGGCGGGAAGCGATGGCGTCGTCTTTGCCCTCGCTACCCTCGATGGGACCCTCTACGTCGGTGGCGAGTTCAACCATGCTGGGGGGGTGCCGGCGCGGAACGTTGCCCGCTGGGACCCCGCGACCGAGCAGTGGCAAGCGCTCGGTGCTGGGGTCGATGGCATCGTGTATGCGCTGGCGGTCTTTGCGGGTGAGCTGTACGTTGGCGGGGCCTTCCGCGAAGCGGGCGGCCTGCCAGCCGCGAATATTGCCCGCTGGAACCCCCGCACGGGGGGCTGGGCACCGCTTGGCGGAGGGGTGACCAGTGATCGGCTGCGGGTCAACGCGCTTGAGGTGCGAGCGTTGGCCGTCGTGGGGGATGCCCTCTACGTCGGCGGAGCATTCAGCCATGTCAACGGTCCCCCAGGAGACCCGGCGGCAATCCCCGCCCAGAACGTTGCCCGTTGGCGCCCGCGCGAGGGGCGCTGGGAAGCGCTGGGCAGCGGCATCACCGCTGGCGGGACGCGCGTCTTCTCCCTGCCCGTGACCGCCCTCGCCGCCAACGGCACCGACCTCTACGTTGGTGGAACCTTCTCAGCGGCGGGTGGAACCCCCGCGGCAAGCATCGCGCGCTTTCGCACGGAGGATGAGGTCTGGGAGGAGCTGCAGGGCGGGGTAGGAGCCGGCGATGCTACCCCGTCGGTGTTGGCGCTGACCGTTGCCGGGAACACCCTCTACCTCGGGGGGAGATTTGCCACCGTCCAGAACAATGACCAGCCGGAGCCCCTGGCTGCGCCCAACTTCGCTCGCTGGGACCTTACCAGTCGTCGCTGGCTAACGGTAACCGCCGGCCTGAGTGGGACAGTCCACGCCCTCGCCACGCTGGGAGGCGAGGTGTACGCCACCGGCATCTTCACCGGAACGGCTCAGCGCCCCCTGGCACACCTCGCACGCTTCTCCCCGAGCAGCGGCTGGTCACCGCTGGGGCCTGGCCTCAGCGGTGATGCGGGCTACGCGCTGCTTGCCACCGGCAGCTCCCTCATCATTGGTGGGCGGTTCGAGGGAGCGGGAGCGGTCGAGGCAGCGAACATTGCTCGCCTCGACCCGGCGGCCACGACCTACCAGCCGCTTGGGCTAGGGGTTGGCGATGGCGAGGTGCGCGCGATCGCGCTTGCTGGCGAGGAAGTCTTTGTTGGCGGGGTCTTCACCAGTGCGGGTGGTGTTGCAGCACGTAACCTGGCCCGCTGGAGCCCGAGCCGTGGCTGGGAGGCGCTCGGCACCGGCGTGAGTGGCCCCTTTGCCCGGGTCAATGCGCTGGCACTCCTCGGCGACGACCTCTACGTCGGCGGGGCCTTCACGGCGGCAGGGAGCCTGGCGGTGCGCAACCTCGCCCGCTGGAACCGCACCAGCGCTAGTTGGCAGGCGGTTGGAGGGGGAGTGGGTGGAGGACTGTTCCTGCCGGTCGTCAACGCGCTAGCGGTGCAGAACGGCCAGCTCTACGTGGGAGGCCTGTTCAGCGAGGCCGGGGGCGTTCCAGCAGCGAACGTGGCGCGGTGGGAACCGGCGACTGCGCGCTGGTCGGCACTCGGCAGTGGCATTACGCTTGGGGCGCCCGATGCCCCCGCCGTGGTACTCGCGCTGGCCGGGCTCGGTCCAGACCTCTACGTGGCTGGCTTCTTCCAGGAGGCAGGCGGTGCTCCGGCACGCAACCTTGCCCGCTGGGATGGCCAGCGCTGGTGGCCACTGGGAGCGGGCATCAGCGGAGGGCAGGTCACTGCGCTGGCCCCCTTTGGAGGGATGCTGGTGGCGGGTGGGGTCTTCCGCGAGGCGGGCGGCCAGCCCGCTGCCAACCTGGCCCAGTGGGACCCGGCGAGCGGCACCTGGCAGCCCCTGGGTGGTGGGGTGCCCGAGGGCTCAATCAGTGCCCTCGCCGTGAGTGGGGAGGAACTCTACGTTGGCGGCAATTTCAGCGCCGTCGGTAGGGTCTCGGCCCAGAATGTCGCCCGCTGGACCCCGCGTGCCCAGGCCTGGTCGCGCCTTGACCAAGGGCTGACGGGCGCCAATAGTTTCGTCTTCGCGCTCGCAGCAAGCGAGACCGCTCTCTACGCTGGTGGTTCCTTCGCGCGCGCCGGAGGAGGCGAAGCCGCCAGCATCGCCCGCTATCGGCTGGACCCACCAGAAGTGCGTAATCGCGTCTTCGTTCCCCTCGCTCGGCGCACGGCGGCAGGGTAGGATGGCACGGCTGCTCGTGACCGGTGGCGCGGGCTTTATCGGCTCCCACATCGTTGCTGCCGCGCTCGCGGCCGGGCATCACGTCCGGGTGCTGGACGACCTCTCGACCGGCTCGCTGGCCAACCTGGCGCCCTGGCGCGACCAGATCGAGCTTCTGGTGGGGGATGTAGCCGACCCTGCGCTGGCTGCCCGGGCGGTCGCCGGGATGGACTGGGTTAGCCACCAGGCAGCCCGTATCTCGGTGGCGGAATCGCTCGCGCAACCCGCGCGCTACGCCCGGGTGAACACGCTGGGAACGGTTGTGCTGCTGGAGGCCGCGCGCGCGGCTGGGGTCCGGCGGTTCGTTTTCGCGTCAACGGCAGCGGTCTACGGTGACCCACCCACCCTGCCGGTCAGTGAGGCGACCCCGCCTCATCCCCGCTCCCCGTATGGCGCTGCCAAGCTCGCCGCCGAACTCTTCTGCGCCACCCTCGCGGCCGACCTGCCGGTCGTTGCCTTGCGCTACTTCAACGTCTATGGTCCCCGCCAGGACCCGCACTCTCCCTACGCTGCGGTCATCTGCGCCTTCATCGACCGGCTGCTGCGCAGCCAGCCACCGGTGGTCTATGGCACGGGCGAGCAGACCCGCGACTTTATCAGCGTGCAGGATGTCGCGCAGGCCAACCTCCTGGCCCTGGCAGCCGAGACCCAGGGATTCACCGCCCTGAACATCGCCACCGGGCAGGCACGCTCGGTGCGGGAGCTGGTGGCGACGCTCAACACCCTCTGTCAGACCCGGCTCAGCCCGCAGTTTGCACCGCCGCGCCCGGGTGACATCCTCCATTCGGTGGCAGCGGTGGAGGCGGCAGCCGAGCAGATTGGCTTCCGCGCCCGCGCCGATTGGCTGACAACGCTGGCCGAGACGGTCCAGTGGTACCGTGCCGTGGGGGCAGGTGCGCCACCCGCCAGCGACTGATACGATTGGAGGCGGAACCTCCCCGTTGCATCCAGTGCTGCACGGGGTGAGGGCGGAAACGATGTGCGGTCGCTACACGCTGGTGAACCTCACGGCCCTGCCGAGACGCTTTCGGCTGGATGCCCTGCCCCCGGCGTTGCCCCAGCGCTTTAACATCGCGCCGAGCGAGCAGGCCCCGGTGGTTCTTCGCCAGAGCCCGAACCGGCTTGCCCTGATGCCCTGGGGAGTGCTGCCCCGCTGGGCGATGGAGGAGAAGGCGGGCGGGCGCCGGCTGATCAACGCGCGGGCGGAGACGGTAGCCCAGGCTAAGACCTTCGCCTTCTCCTTGCGGCGCCGGCGGCTGATTGTGCCGGCCTCCGGCTGGTACGAATGGCAATCGACCACCCGTGGCCGCCAGCCGTACTACTTCCGGCGCCGAGATGGCGACCTCCTCGGCTTTGCCGGCCTGGCCGTTAGTGGGGCAGATGGTGAAGGCTATGTCATCATCACCGTCCCGGCGAACGAGCTCGCTGCTCGCATCCACCCGCGCATGCCCGCTGTGCTCGACCCAGCGGAGGAAGACCACTGGCTAGACCCGACCTGCCGTGAGACGAGCGCCCTACTCGCCTTGCTGCGCCCGTGCCCGCCTGAGACCTTGAGCTGCTACCCCGTTTCCCGTCGGGTCAACCACCCTGGGATCGATGACCCGCACCTGATCGAGCCGATCGGTGAGGCCCTGGCATGAAGGGCCCGTCCGAGGAGAGTGTGGCCACGGCGGAGACGCGCCTCCCGACCGTCCTGGCGGGGCGGCCACGACCGTACCTGATGGCGCATCGGGGCGCCTCGGCGCGGGCGCCCGAAAATACCCTGGCCGCCTTCCAGCTAGCGATCGACGCGGGGGTTGAGCTCATCGAGACCGATCTCTGGTTCACGGCTGATGAGCAGCTTATCTGCCATCATGATGCCACCCTCGACCGGCTGACGGGCCTGCCAGGCCGGGTCGACCAGCTGACCCTCGCCGAGATCCAGGCCCGACCGCTCCGTGCCCCCTGGAGCGATCGCTTTCCGCACGAGCGCATTCCCTCCCTCGCCCAACTGCTCGCCCTGGCACCAGCCGAAGTCGTCCTCGTGTTGGAGCTGAAGGACCCGCGCTTTGCCGAGGCGCGCTGGGCGCGGAAGCTGACCGCGCAGGTCGCCGAGCGCATCGCCGCCCGGACGGTGATCGTCATCTCGTTCCATCTGGAGCGGGTGCTCGCGGCGCGTGCCACCGACCCGCGCCTTCCGACTGGCTTCATCGCTGCGCGCCATCTCTTCCCGACCCAGCCGGTCGACGTCCTGGGGCCGTTCTGGCCGCTCCTGGTGGTCAACCCGTTCTACGTGTCGCTGGCGCACCGACGCGGGCGCTGGGTCTGCCCGCTCGACCTTGCCCCGCACCGCCGCCTGGGCTGGTACCGGCGCCTGGGGGTCGACGCCATCCTGACCGACGACCCCCAGACCACCGCTCATCTCCTCGGGCGCACCTGACCCGACGTGTCGCCCCGCCCGGGGCTGGAGCACCAGAACTTCAGGGGGTGCCAGCGGCGGCGGCTGGCGGTGCGACCGGCTCGGCCGGGCGGCTCAGGCGCCAGGGAACGCCTAGCGTCGGCAGCAGCCAGCGGTCGATCCCCCAGTAGCCTGCCACTTTCCAGGCCAACAGAACGAGGAGCTCCAGGACAAACAGGACCGGGTTGGTGCTCACCGTGCCCGCCAGGAGAAAGTTGAAGTTCAGTAGCATCCCCCCAAAGGCGGCGATGCCGGTAAAGGCGCCGAGCAACAACCCCAGGCCAACGGCCAGCTCCCCAAACACGATCACCTTGGCAAACCAGGTCCAAGACTGAGTGTCATAGAGGTACTGAATGAACGCGCGATACCAGTCGTAGGTGATCACCGGCCGCGGCTCAGTTGCCAGGGCACGTTCCCAGAAGCTGCGGAGCGCCTGGCCACTCTCCATCCAGGCAGGGTTTGTCAGCTTCCCCCATCCCGAGGTGAGCCAGACCCAGGCCAGGTAGACCCGGATTGGCACCCACACCCAGGCCCACCGCGTGCTGTTGAGCAAAGCACGGACGAACGGCGGGTCTTCGATCACGCGCTGGCGGCGGTCGAGGATGGCATCCATCGTGAACCTCCTTACTGGGCTCCCTTGCCTACTTCCAGCCTAGCGGAGGTGGACGCGCAACGGGCAGGCCATTTGGGCCCTCTTCCTGGGGCGAAGGGAGTGCTTCGCGAGGGAGGAATGTCCCGGCGTGGCTAGCCCAGCAACCGAGTGCTCAGGCCCAGGCAGGCAGCTCTTCCGAGAGGAAGCCGTGGATCGCCTGGACGAATGCTTCCGGGAACTCATCCGCGACATCCAGGCTCGCGTTTTCGATCTCGACAGCTGGCAGGTCCGGTCGGAGCGCCTGCGCCTGGAGGTGACCCTCCCAGGTCGAGCGGTCGAGCTGACCGCACATCAGCAGGGTTGGGTGGCGCAGTCGCTGCAGGAGCGCAGCGTGGTCTGTCTCGCCAACGACGTTATGAGGCCAGTGGGTGTTGAAGCCCATCTGCAAGCGCTCGATCAGCCAGCGGACCGAGAGGTCGATCGGGGCACCCGGGCGGCTCATGCGCCGCCGGTTGACCCAGAAGCGCACCAGCTCGCTGCCATCCTCACTGTAGGTGGCGGGGCCCTCGATGCGCAGCCGTTCCATCGTCTCAGGGGGCAGGAGCGGGATCCCCCACAGCACCAGCTTGCGCACCGTCTCGGGGAACAGGTCGGCCTGGATCAGCGCAATGGTCACCCCGGTGTGATGACCGACCACATCGGCCCGCTCGATGCCCAGGCCCCGGGCCGCCTCGACCATCGCCTGAGCATAGTCACGCCCGGAGGGCTTGCTGGTCGGCTGGGCCGAGTTTCCGAAACCAAGCATGTCGAAGGCAACGCAGCGGTACCCCTCGCGCCCAAAGAGGGGGATGACGGGGTCCCACATCGCGGAGGAGCTTGGGGTCTGGTGGAGCAACACCAGCGGTGCCCCCTCACCCGCCGTGCGGTAGTGGATCTGGCCGAACGAAGTATCGACATAGCCCTTGCGGAACGGAGCCTGGCTCATTAGCCCTCCAGAGAGCGGGGTGGGCTGCAATCGTAGCACGCCCGGCGGGATGGTGGTCGCTCGGGGTGCTCACTCCCCCTAGCAGCGGCACGGCTGCTCGCACCCCTGGTCACCCAGAGGGGAGAGGGTACCAGCCCGTGCCATCCCTGCGGGGAGCGCCCGGAAGAGAGGAAGGCTTCAGCGTCGGGTGGCTCCCCATCGGTGACGGCGACGAGAGCGGCGACGACTGACCGGGGGAGCGCTCTGGGGCAGAAGCGCTGGACCACTCACCCCGCTCCGGAGCGGTGCCTGAGGCACAAACCGTACGTACGGTCCCAACAGGATGACAGTCGCCAGGGTGTTGTTCTGCACGCTGCGCTCGGTTCCCAGGAAGGAACGGATGCGGGCGAACACCGGCCAGGCCCCTGCGGTTGCCCGAGGCTTCCAGGTCACCTGGGCAGTAGCGGTGCCCCCCTGCCAGACGAGTGGCACCACCTGGCCAGCAATGTGGCGGCTGGGGTGGTTGGGGGTGCCCTCGTAGAAATCGACGTGGACGTTCGCAAAGTGCCCGCCGCTCGCCTGGAGTGTGACCCGGAGCTGGGAGCTGCCATCCGGGTTGCGGGCGGAGACGAGGCTCGCTGGCACCAGCTCGAGGTCGGCGGGATGCCCCGGCCGTTCGGGGAAAGCGACCGTCCGGCCCCGTCCGAAGTTGCCCCCGGCCTGCAAGCCCGCGTCATTCACTGTCGGGGCTGGCTGCCTGGCGGCCACCGCGAGCTGAGCGAACGCGAGCTTGTTGTCCTGGTGGATCCAGCTAGTGCCGGGAACGTTCCCGATGCGGACGAAGACGTTATGCACGCCGGCCCGCTGGGGGGTCCAGGAGAGCGAGACGGGCTGGACCGCGAGGGAACCGAGCCCGGCGATGGTGGTATGGCCGATCAGGGTGCCACCGGAGGCCGGGTCGCCATCGTAGAACTCGATCGGGATAGGTGTGCTGCCAACGTAGCCGGCCAGGCTGTAGTTGCGGATGAGGGCGGTGATGGTCACAGGCTGGCCGACCTGCACCGCTTCCGGGCTGAAGCGGATATCCGGCGTGAGGCGGGCGATGGCTGGGTTCGTGATCGGGCCGTAACGCGGCCGCCAGCGGAGGATGAAGGTCGGGTCGGGGTTAGTAGCGTAATACTGTCCCCACAGGTTGAAGTTCGTCGGCTGGACGTCGACCATCCAGTTCAACCAGAGGAAGGGGAAGGATTTCGCCCAGTAGACGAGGGAACGGGTCTGGTAGCCGGCGTTCAGGTAGCCAGGGGAGGGGTAGTTGAAGGCCAGGCCGGTAGACTGGTCGAAACCGGTGCGGTAGGTCGTGTTCCCTTGATGCTGGTAGGTGCCGGAGAACGTAGTGCTGACCTCGAAGCCCGTGCCAAAGATGTTGGCGCTCGCCCCGGCTGAGACGGAAAGGTCGACGCCGACGTTCCAAGAGGTGGAGGAGACGGTGCTGCTGATAGTCTCCCAGCTCATGAACCAGGAGTTGGGCTGGGCGGTGGTCTTGAAGCCGCTGTCGAAGATGCCGGTCATCACGTCGCTCACCTGGACGCCCGCTAGCCAGGAGAGGAGATTGCCCGGTTCGTGGTCTGGGTTCCACCAGGTGACATCCCGCGCCACGCCCACGACCGGGATTCCGCCCGAAACAGTGCACTGGACGAGGCAGGGCCGACCGTTCGCGAGCGGGTTCTTGCGCGGGAAGATCAGCGTGACGTACCCAATCGGCGTCGGCGAGCCATCAGCAAGAACCGGGTATTCCCAGAGGTCATAGTCGGCTTCGGTGAAGATGAGGACGGTATCGTTGACGGCGCTGACATTCTGACCGAAAGTCACCTGCGAGAACTGCTCCTGCGAGCCCTCAAAGTCGGCCCCGCCATAGGTCGTCACCGAGCCCCCGACAAAGGCCCCATCTGCTGAAACCTTGCCTGAGAATTCAAGCGAGAGCTGGAAGCTGTTTCCCCACTGGACGCTGTTCTGGCTGGTGGTCTGTTGCCGGTTCTGGTACTGCACCCAGGTGCCATTCGAGGCCAGGTCGTTAGGGTTGTTGTTGTAGTTGACGTTGATGGTCACAGGAGCGCTGGGAGGACCGAAGACGTCGATGTGCTGGGGTGGTTCGTAGAGCAGCGCCTGGACCTGGAGCACGTTCGAGGCGTTGTGATAGACCGGCGGGCCGAGACGCAGGCTTCGCCCGAGATAATCGCCCATCACCACTTGCGTTGTGGCGGGCTGAGGCTGGTTGGGTGGGCTGAAGGCCAGCGAGGTCTGCTGCGAGATATAGGCGCCTTGCGGGGCCTCGGGCAGAACGGTGAGCTCGAAGGCGGTCATGGTGATGGCGATGGTGCCTGCGTTCGGGTCGTAGGTCTGCCCGGTGAGCACGATCTGCGAAAGCAGGCGCTGGGGGTCGCTGCGGTCGAGGTTCAGAGTGCCCGCACCGACGCTCACGCGCTGCCCGACAAGATAGTTGTCGAGGGTAACCCCGCTTAGCCCGCTGAAAACTACCGGGTACCCATTTTGGAAGAACACCACGCCAAACTGAGCTTGGGTGGTACAGGGAGGGTACCCTGGCTGGCCACACGAGCAGTGCTGGAGGATGGGGTTGCAGGAAGGCGGAGGATTGAGCACCGCGTAGACAATGCTGCCGGTGGTGGCGCGCAGATTTCCTTGAGCAGGAGGGGTAAATTCGCCAACGGCGACGGCGATCCAGTTGGCGCCCTGACCGCCATATCCTCCCGGATTGGCCGTGTTCGTGACTTTCGTCGTCCCGCTGAGATCGGTGGTCAGCCAGAAGGAGAAGATACTCGTTCCGTAGCCATCGATAGTGGCGGCCACCAACTCATCCACGCCGTTGCCATCAAGGTCGCCGGCTGCCAGTGAGACGGCAAAGCTTTGGTAGCCGGTGATCGCGTAGGGAGTAGTCACCCGTGAGGTCGTCCCAGGGGCGTACTGCCAGAGATTGACAAACAGGTGCCCTTGGGGATCGACCCAGGCGTAGGCCACCTGCGAAAGCCCACTCCCATTGAAATCGCCAGTCGTCAGCCCAAGGCCGCGCAGCTGCGAGGTGGGGTCAAAGCTCCGGACCGGCGTGCATTGCTGGCCGACCGGGCTCAGCGAGAAACCATCAAGGATCGTCAGACAGACCGCGAGCGACTGGCTGCTCCGCCCTTCCCACCCGACAACGACCTGCTGCGCATTGGGACCGTCCGTCCCATCAAACAGGCCCCCGGCCGCGATTGCGAGCGCACCCCCGTGGTAGGGCGCCATCCCCGTCACCGTATCGAGGCAGGGGGTCACGATCAGCGGGCCGGTGAGAGCCCGCGGCTGGTTGACCGGTGTCACCCCGTAGGAGCGGACCCGGACACACCCCCCGTCGATCACTGCCACCACCAGCTCCGCGAAGCCGTTGCCGTCCAGGTCAGCCGCTACCGCCCTCGCTGTGGTGATCCCCGCGAGCTGGTCCTGGTACTGCGGCCCCAACAGATGGAAGCCGGCATCGCTATCGATGAACGAGCGGGCCACCGCCGTTCCGCCCCCGCTGGTCAGCACAATCATCTGTTCGGAGGGCAAAACGATGCTGTTGCCTGCCATCGGGTGGGTGATGGCACCGCTGGCAAGGAGTGCTGCAACGGGAGGGGCCTTCCCGGCACGCGCCTGCTCGGGTGCCAAGCCAGCCTGCAGGTTGGCCGCATAGGTCAGGAGGCGCTGGTACTTCGGCGCTTGCCCGGGCCGGTGGCGGACGCTGTGGAGGGACGCTCCCATCTGCTCAGGTGTCAGGGAAGGCGGCGGGGGCGCAGCCGGTGCGGCCAGGGCAGGAAGCTCCGGAGGACGTCCCGGGAGGAGAGCAACGACGAGGGCAGCGCTAAGCGTGAACGCAACCAGACGGGTGGCTACGGGCATCCTGCATCCCTCCACTGGAAGTACGGGCCGTCCTTCGGCAGGGAGCAGCCGTTGCCACTCTACCAAATGCGAGCGAGCGAAGGGAAGGGGGGATACCCCCTGGCATCTGCGCGCGGCCCCCAGGCGAGCGGCAGCATGATAAGCCTGGGCTGCCCGGGCGCTGCCGCGCGAGGCTGCTGCCAGCCGCAGGCCAGCAACCGCTTGACGCGCTCTCTACAATGACATCCAAGATGTAGTGCTTACCTGCAGTAGATTCCCCCGGTTTCTGGGGCCGGAAGTAGTTTCGGGCGCCCGGGGGACCTGCCATACTGGCAGCCAGCCGAACGCCTGGAGGAACGATGGGGGCAGAGTTTGTCCATCTGCACGTGCATACCGAGTTCTCGCTGCTGGATGGCCTCTGCCGGATCCCGGCGCTGCTGGACCGCACTCGTGAGCTCGGGATGCGCGCCATCGCCCTGACCGACCACGGCGCTCTCTACGGCGCGATCGAGTTCTACAGTGAAGCGCGGGCACGCGGCCTGAAGCCGATCCTCGGGGTCGAAGGGTACCTCGCCCCCAACCGCCATACCGACCGCACCAGCGCCGACAAGAACCCCTTCCACCTGGTGTTGCTCGCCAAGGACCTGACTGGCTATCGCAACCTGGTGGCGTTGACGACCAAGGCCTGGGTCGATGGCTTCTACTACAAGCCCCGCTTCGACCGCGAGCTGCTAGCCCAGCACCGTGAGGGGCTCATCTGCCTCTCCGCCTGCCCGAGCGGCGAGGTGCTCCGTGCCTTGATTGAAGGCCGGCGGGACGATGCCTTGCGGACGATCGCCTGGTATCGCGAGGTGTTCGGGGAGGACTACTTTCTGGAAGTCCAGCGCCACGACCTGCCCCAGTTTGCTCCTGCCTACGCCGAGTTGGTTGCAATCGGGCGGCAGTGGGGGGTGCCGTTGGTGGCCACCAACGACCTCCATTACGTGGATGCCAGCGACCACGAAGCCCAGGACTATCTCATCTGCATCCAGACTAATGCCTCCATCAACGACGAGAAGCGGATGCGGATGGGCGCGACCTCGTTCTACCTCAAGTCCCCGGCCGAGATGGCTGCCGCCTTCAGCGGCCTCGAGGAGGCCCTCCGCACCACCCTGGTCATCGCCGAGCGCTGCAACCTGACCCTCGACTTTGACCGTGTCCGTCTGCCGGAGGTCGAGCGGCCACCGGGGATGAGCGCCGATGACTACCTCGCCCACCTCTGCTGGGAGCGCCTCCCGCGGCGCTACCGCGGCACCATTCCCCAGCAGGTCCGCGAGCGGCTCGAGATGGAGCTGGGAGTCATCCGAGCGACCCAGTTCGCCAACTACTTCCTCGTCGTGGACGACATACTGACCTTCGCTCGCCAGCGGGGCATCCTCTACGGCGTGCGCGGGAGCGCGGCCGCCAGCATGGTGCTCTACGCCCTCGGGGTGACCTCGATCGACCCGATCGCGAAGGGGCTGGTCTTTGAGCGCTTCCTCAATCTTGAGCGCAAAGAGATGCCCGATATCGATATGGACTTCCAGGACGACCGCCGTGCCGAAGTGATCGAGTACGTCGTCCAGAAGTATGGCCGCGACCGGGTCGCCCAGATCATCACCTTCGGGACGCTCGGGGCGAAAGCCGCCATCCGCGACGTTGGCCGGGCAAAAGGGCTGCCCTACCACTTTGTCGACCGGGTGGCGAAGCTGGTCCCCGCTCAGTTCCACATCACGCTCGACCGTGCGATCGAGGAGAACCCCGAACTCAAGCAGCTGATCGCGCAGGACGCAGCGGCGCGCGACCTGGTGGCGATGGCACGCAAGCTGGAGGGGGTCACCCGCCACGCTAGCACCCACGCCGCTGGCGTCGTCATCTCGGCGGAACCGCTCAGCCAGATCGTGCCGTTGCAGCGCCCGGCCCGCGGCGACGACACCGCCATCCTGATGACCCAGTACGACATGGGCTCGGTCGCCAAGATCGGCCTCCTCAAGCTCGACTTCCTGGGCCTCATCAACCTGAGCGTGCTCGCGCGCTGTAAGCAGCTGATCGAGCAGGCCACCGGGCAGCCATTTGACCTGGCGGCCATCCCTGATGACGATCCGAAGACGTTCGACCTGCTTTCCGCCGGGGAGACAGGTAACGTCTTCCAGCTCGAGTCGGCGGGGATGCGGCGGGCGATCAAGGAACTCAAGCCCCGCAGCATCGATGAGATTATGGCGCTGGTGGCGCTCTACCGGCCGGGGCCGATGGCCCATATTCCTCGCTACATCGCGGCCAAGCATGGCCACGAACCGGTCCAGTACCTCCACCCGGTGCTGGAGCCGATCCTGAAAGAGACCTATGGCGTCATCGTCTACCAGGACCAGGTGCTCCACATCGTGCGAGCAGTGGCCGGGTTCTCGCTGGGCAAGGCCGATATCTTCCGGAAGGCGATGGGCAAAAAGATCCCCGAGGTGATGCGGGCTCAGCGCGAGGAGTTCAAGCGCGGGGCGCTGGCGAATGGCTTTAGCGAACAACTCGCCGACCAGATCTTCGACCTGATTGAGCCGTTCGCGGGCTACGCCTTCAACAAGGCCCATTCCGCCTGCTACGCCGAACTAGCCTATCAGACGGCCTATTTCAAGGCGAACTATCCCGCCCAGTAT
>JAILZB010000237.1 GCA_023512725.1 Chloroflexota bacterium
CGGTTTCCCCATCTCGGCGGTCGTCGGCCGGGCCGAAGTAATGACCGTCTTCGATGAGATCTTCTTCTCCTTCACCTTCGGGGGGGATGCCCTTTCCCTGGCGGCGGCCCTGGCCACCGTGCGCCTGCTCCAGGAGGAGCCGGTCATCCCCCATCTCTGGAAACAAGGGAAGGTCCTCCAGGAGGGCTACAACGTGCTGGCAGCCGAGTTCGGGCTGGAGCAGATCACGCGCTGCGTTGGGCTGCCGCCGCGCACGGTGGTCACCTTCCAGGATGAGCAGGGCGCAGAGGCGTTGGCCTTCAAGAGCCTCTTTCAGCAGGAGTGCCTCAAGCGAGGCATCCTGTTCTCAGGCAGCCAGAATCTCTGCTACCGCCACAGCGATGAGGATATCGCCATGACCCTCGCAGTCTACCGGGAGGCGATGGCCGTGCTGGCCGAGGCGGTCGCGGGTGGGGATGTCCTGGACCGCCTGGAAGGGCCGGTGGTAGAGCCGGTCTTCCGGCGGCCCTGATCTCACGAGGGGGCACGGGTGAAGCGCCGGCCGCGCCTGGTCTACCGCGCCGATGCGAGCGAACGGATCGGGACTGGCCACGTGATGCGGGGGATCGCCCTGGCCCAGGCCTGGCAGGAGGCAGGAGGGGAGGCGCTGTTCGTGCTGGCTGCCAGCACGCCCGCCGTGGAAGCCCGGATCCGGCGCGAAGGGTTCCGCCTTGAGCGGACTGCCGCCCCGCCGGGCAGCGCCGAGGATGCCGCCCGCACCGCGAGCTGGGAGGCCCAGTGGATCGCCGTTGATGGCTATCACTTTCCACCTGCCTACCTCGCGGCGCTCCGCCCGGCTGGTGCCAGGATCCTGGCGGTCGATGACTGGCCACGCCCGGCGAGTGCGGCCGCCGACCTGGTCCTAAACTCCAGCCTGACGGTTTCCTGCCACGACTATCCCCTCCCCCCCGAACAGTTGCTGCTGGGGCCACGCTATCTGCTGCTCCGCCGCGAGTTTACGACCCAGCCGAGCGCGCGAGCGGTGCCGCCCCGTGCCGAACGGCTCCTGGTGACCCTCGGCGGAGCTGACCCCCAGAACTGGACCAGCCGGGTGATTGCAGCGCTCGCCCTGCTCGAGGGGCCCTTCGTGGCCAGGGTTGTCGTTGGCGGCAGTAATCCTCACCGGGAGGCTCTCCGCCAGGCGGCAGCGGCCTGCCCGGCAGTCACCCTCGTCGAGCAGGTGGACGATATGCCCGCCCTGATGGCCTGGGCTGACCTCGCGATCGCGAGCGCGAGCACCACGACCTGGGAACTCTGTCACCTGGGGGTGCCCGCCCTGCTCCTCGTCACGGCTGACAACCAGCAGACGGTCGCCGAAGCGGTCGCGGCACGCGGGGCGGCAGTTGCCCTGGGGCCACGCGAGGCAGGCTCGCCGGAGCTGATGGCCCGCAAAATCGATTTGCTCCGCCACTCGCCCGAGCTGCGCTTTGCCCTGGCCGAGCAGGGGCGCGCCCTGGTCGATGGACAGGGCGCCCGGCGGGTGGTGCAGGCACTGCGCGCCGCCGAGATCCGGCTGCGGCCGGCAACCCCAGCGGACTGTGCTCTGGTCTACCAGATCAACAATCACCCGGCGGTGCGCCGTTGGTCGTTCTCGGCTGCGCCGATCGCCTGGGAAGCGCACCAACGCTGGTTCGCTGCGACCCTCAGCCATCCCGACCGCCTGTTGCTGATCGCGGAGGATAGCGAGGATGTCGTTGGGGTCCTGCGGTTCGACCTGGCTGAGGGTGTGGCCACGGTCAGCATCAGCGTGGCGCCGCCGCACCAGGGACAAGGCTATGGGGTGGCGATGCTCCGGCGGGGAAGAGAAGCCGTGGCGGGCCGCGCCCAGGTGCTGCGCGCGTTGATCAAGCCGGAGAACCTCGCCTCGATCCGGGCCTTCCAGCGCGCGGGCTATCTCCCGCGCCGTGAGACGGAGATCCGCGGGCAACGCGCGCTGGTGATGGAGGCGCCCGTGCCCGCTTTCCAGGGAGAGAGCAGATGACGAGCCTACGCCTCGGTCGGCGGGTTATCGGGCCGGGCCGGCCGGTCTATGTGGTCGCCGAACTCTCAGCCAACCATCACCAGCGCTACGAGGAAGCGGTCGCCTTGATCCGGGCGGCCGCGGCGGCCGGTGCTGATGCCGTCAAGCTCCAGACCTACACTCCAGCGACCCTCACGCTCGATTGTGACCGGCCGGAGTTCCACCTCGGCGGGACGATCTGGGAGGGGCGCACCCTCTACGACCTCTACGGTGAGGCCTACACGCCCTGGGAGTGGCATGCTGGCCTGAAAGGGGTGGCGGATGAGCTCGGGCTGGACTTCTTCTCGACCCCCTTCGACCCCACCGCCGTGGCCATGCTAGAGGAGCTGGAGGTCCCGGCCTACAAGATCGCTTCGTTCGAGCTCGTCGACCTGCCCCTGATCGCCGGCGCGGCCCGCACGGGCAAGCCCCTCATGCTCTCGACGGGGATGGCGACCCTGGAGGAGATCGACGAGGCGGTGGCGGCCGCCCGCGCGGCCGGTGCCGGGGGGATCGCGCTGTTGCATTGCAACAGTGGCTATCCCGCTGCCCCCACGGAGATGCACCTGCGGACGGTTCCTTACCTGGCGGCCCGCTACGGAGTGGTGGTCGGGCTGTCTGATCATACCCTGGGACACGAGGCAGCGGTGGCGGCGGTGGCGTTGGGCGCCTGTATCATCGAGAAACATCTCATTCGATCCCGGGCGGATGGCGGGCCAGATGCCGCCTTTTCCCTTGAGCCAGCGGAGTTCGCGGAGCTCGTGCGCGCGGTGCGGACGGTCGAGGCGGCGCTGGGTGGGGTGCGCACTGGCCCTACTCCGCGCGAGGAGGCGAGCCGACGGCTGCGTCGCTCCCTCTTCGTCGTCCAGGATGTGGCGGCGGGTGAGCGCTTTACCGCCGAGAATATCCGCTCCATCCGGCCCGGGCACGGCCTGCCGCCAAAGTACCTCCCGGCTATCCTCGGTGCCCGCGCTACTCGCGACCTCCCGCGTGGTACGCCGCTCCAGTGGGAGCATGTAGACGGGGTGGCCACCGCGGACCCACCGGTTGCGCGGCCTTTCCTCCAAGGGGTGCGGGTCGCTCTCCGCCCCCTGACGCTGGCAGACGCCACCCCAACCTACGTCAACTGGCTGAACGACCCCGCGGTGACACGCTACCTAGAGGTAGGCAAATTCCCGGCCACGCTGGAGAGCGTGTGCGCCTATCTTGCCACCTTCGAGAACAACCCGACGGCCCTTGCCTTTGCCATCATCGAGCGTGCCAGCGGTCAACATATCGGTAATGTCACCCTGAACCACATCGACCCGGTTCACCGGACGGCGGACACCGGGCTGCTGATCGGCGAGAAGTCCTTCTGGGGGCAGGGGCTGGCCTACGAGGCGTGGGGGCTCCTGCTGGCCTACGCCTTCGACCGCCTGAACTTGCACAAGGTGGTGGCGGGGGCGATCGCGGAGAACCGGGCGAGCATCCGCACTCTGGAGAAGCTCGGCTTCCGCCCAGAAGGGCGTTTCCGGGCGGAGAAGTGGGTCGAGGGGCGCTACGTCGATACGGTGCGGCTGGGCCTGCTGCGCGAGGAGTTCCAGCGACCAGCCTTCCTTACCGCCCCGGCAGCCCTCCCGGTTGCGCTCTCCTGACCGGGCAGCGCGCTACTGGAGCACTCCCTCGAGGTAGCCGCGCACGATCTCCTCTTCCTCGAGACCAAGCAGATCGCGCAGGAGCGGCTCGGTATCTTCCCCCAGCAGCACGGGATGGCGGCGTGGCAGCACCGGGTGCGCGTGAAGGATGACGCTCGGCTCGCCGATCAGCAGCTGGCCGAGTTCGGGGTGGTCGATCCGGCAGAAGCGCCGCCGCGCCGCCAGGTGCGGGTCGTGGAGTAGGTCGACCACAGTGGCGACGGGGGCGGCGGGAATGCCCGCTGCTTGCAACTGCTCAGCAGCCTCCTGGGGAGACCAGCGGCGGGTCCAGCCGGCAACAATCTCATCGAGGGCGTCTTCGTTGGCTTTGCGGCCGGCCAGGGTGGCAAAGCGCGGGTCGGTGGCGAGTTCAGGCTGGCTGATCAGGGTGGCGAGCGCCTGCCAGTCGCGCTCGTGCTCACAGGCTAGGGCCACCCAGCGGTCATGGCCGCGACAGGGATAGACCCCGTGGGGTGCAGCGTGGGGGTGGCGGTTCGCAGAAGGCTGGGCCACCCGCCCGTTGGCCACGTAGTCGAGCAGGGAGGCGCCGTTCATGACGACCGTACTCTCGTGTTGGGAGAGGTCGATCAGTTGCCCCTCGCCGGTCCGGTCGCGGTAATGGAGGGCGGCCAGGATCGCGATCACCAGGTGGTAGGGGTTGCTGGAATAGTCCGGATGGGCGGTGCAGACCCCAACGGGGGGGTCGCCCGGGAACCCGATGGTCGAGTTCAGCGCGGCCTGGCTGCTGATCGAGTAGCCGAAACCGATGGTGTTGGCGTTCGGTCCGGAGCGGCCCATCACCGAGGAGCGCGCGATGATCAGGTCGGGATTGAGGGCGCGGAGGGTCGTCTCGTTCAACCCCCAGCGGGGGTAGGGGTCCACTCCGAAGTTATCGAGGAGGACATCCGCCAGGGCGATCAAGCGGCGGAGCAGCGCCTGCCCGTCCGCGGTCTGCAGATTGAGGGTGAGCGAGCGCTTCGCGGTGTTGAAG
>JAILZB010000238.1 GCA_023512725.1 Chloroflexota bacterium
GAGCCGGACGGGTTGGCGCACCCCGACTACCGGTTCGGCCCCCACAACGTGCACGAGAACCGGCCGGGCAGCTTCCAAAGCGAGGAGCTCATCTTCCTCACCTACTTCGCAGGGGGCCTGCGGGTGGTGGACATCCGGGACCCCTTCCGGCCGCGGGAGGTGGCTTGGTACGTTCCCGAGGTATCCTCCGGAGTCCCGCAGTCCAACGACGTGTACGTGGACGCGGACGGGTTGGTGTACCTGGTGGACCGGCTGGAGGGGGTCCTGGACATCCTGGAGCTCACCTTGTGAGTGAGGCGACGCCCTTAAAGGGATAGTCGCCCCCCGGGCAGGTGCAGCGCCAGCAGCCCCGCGAGGGCGTGGACGCCCGCCGCCACGGACACGGTGTAGGCCACCGCCCACCCGGGGTGCATGCGGGCGAGCTTCCACGTCACCCAGAGCGTCAGCGCCGCCATGCCGGGCAGGAAGCCCAAGGCGGCAGTCACGCCTACGAACCCGCACAGGCCCGCCAGAATGATGGCGCCCCCACGGAGCCTGTTGGGGTCGAGCTGGCCCTCCGCAGGCCCGGTCCGTCCCCGCAGCGCCTCCACCAGCTGCACCGCTCCCAGCCCGCAACCGGCCAGCGCTACGAACAAGGGGAGCTCGCGGGCGCCGGGTACCAGTCCAACGGCCAGCAGCGCCGCGAGGGCCAGGCCAAGCGCTGTGGCTCCGATGACCTGGCGCGCCGGAGCCAGCACGCTCGCAGCCGGCTGCTCGACGAAGACGGCCCAGCCGAGCTGTGGCACGGGCGCGTACCCGGCGATCCACTGCTCCTGCCCGGCGTGATAGGTTACCACGCCCGGCGCGACGATCATCGGCCCGGAGGGCAGGTCCACGGACGTGTCGCGGCGACGCTGGAGCAGGTAGGCCGCATCCGGATGGACGACGACCCGCCCCTGGGCATCGAGCACGAAGGCCCGGCCGGCAGGCCCGACCGGCACGCGTCCTACTGCTCGAGCGATGCTCTCGAGGTCGATCACCGTGCCGAGCACCCCCATCGTCGGCGCGTAGCCACCCATCCCCTCGAAGACGGTGTAGACACTCTCATGCCGCTTCTCCATCACCGCCAGCTCGTTCCGCAGGGTCTCCGCCACCACTTCCGGGTCGGTGCCATCGACGATCAGCTCGATGCCTTTCTGGAGGAAGCGGTCAGTGATCGTCTGCGCCTCACTTTCAAGTGAGAGCAGGCCTTCCTTGCGCGCTTTTTCGGCCAGGGTGGTGATGGTCGCATCAGGCTCTGCGGGTTGTTGTCCGGCCGGCGAAACAACTTGAGGAGGGCACGCGGTGCCGCAGCCACGTTGCTCCCGGGGTTGGCCAGCATCGTGATGCCGAGGGAAGAGACCACCACGATGACAAAGGCCGGGACCTGGAGCAGCTCGAGGGGATTGCCGCCTTCGAGGATGTTCCCCCCGATCACGCCCGCGAAGCCGATGATGATGCCCAGGATGGCGGTGAGCTGCATGATACTACCCTGTTCGGACCGTCAGCTCGCGCTCAGCCCCACGCACCCTCCGGTGATAGGCGAGGATGCGCTCGCTCACCTCTTCCGCCCGTTCTTTGACCACCAGTTTGCGCCCGGTGGTCAGGGAGAGCACGGTGTCGGGCGTCTCTTCGAGCATTTCGATCAGCTCGGCGTTCACGTAGATCTGGCTGCCGTCCAGGCGCGTGAGCGGGATCATGCGCGCCCACTGCCGGGGCGAGAGCCCGGCTTCCGCCGGTGGCGCAGACCAGACCTCATCATCGCCCTCCCTTCTAATCATCGAGTGAAATGAGGCCCTTCTTGAGCGCGTACTTCAGCAGCTCGATCCGGCCGCGCAGGCGGAGCTTCTCCATGATGTGTGCCTTGTGCGCCTCGACCGTCTTGACCGAGAGATAGAGCATCCCGGCGATCTCCTGGTTGCTGTACCCCTCGGCGATCAGCTGCAGCACTTCCCGCTCCCGGGCCGAGAGCGGGTCCTCGTACGACTTGCGCTGGCCGGTCTGCGCAAGGTGGAGATAGTCCCAGACCATCGTTTGGGAGAGGGCCGGCGAGAGATAAGTGTTGCCGCGGTGGATCTCGCTGAGGGCACGGATGAGTTCGCTGGCGTCGGCATCCTTCAGGATGCACCCGGCTGCTCCCGCCGCGAGCAGCTGGTAGAGCACCTCACTCTGGGGATCGGTGAGCAGGGCGAGCACCCGGGCGGTGCACTTGCGCTGCTTGAGCTGGCGGGTGGCCTCGAGGCCGTTCAGCAGCGGCATCGAGACATCCATCACAATGATCTCGGGATCGTGCTTCTCCGCCAGCTGAACCGCCTCGCGCCCGTCCGCCGCCTCGCCAACAATCTCGAACTCACCGACCACTTCCAGCATCGCCCGAATTCCCTGGCGAAAGAGGGTATGGTCATCGGCGAGGAGCACGCGGATGCGTCGGAACGAGGGGCGCAGCGTCGCCCGCACGGGAGCGAGCCAGGGCAGCTCGGCCAGGGAATCGCGCGGGCGCTCACGTGTCACCAATCCACCGGTCATGGGTCCTCCTGCAGTGGAAAGGGGTTGGTGTGTGCACTCTAGCGGCTGTCCCTCCACGAGGAGCAGTGCCGATCGTCGGCAAATCGGTCCTGGTTTTCGTCCCGATCTTTCCCGCCGCCAGTCCTACGCTCTCCCGGGACGTCAGTCCTGCTCACCCGCGGGACTGGTCCTAGCGGGGTCCAACCGCTCGCGCGATGGGGGCCCTGCCCGCGCGAGGTAGGGGAACTCCCGATAGTGCTGCCCACCCCGGCGACGTAGCGTCAGGCCAGCACCAGCGGGAGTGTGGAATGAGCTTCCTGAGCGCCCTCCGCGCGAGCGCCAGCGGCCTCACGGCCCAGCGCATCCGCCTCGATGTGATCGCCAATAACCTTGCCAACGCCGAGACGACCCGCACTGCCGACGGCCGTCCCTATCAGCGCGAGGTCGTCCGCTTTCTTCCGCAAGGGGCGACGCCCTTCAGCCTGCTGCTCGACCGCCTCCGCGGTGGCAGTGGGACCGCCACCGCGGGCGTCGCGGTGAGCGAGATCACCGTTGATCCGACACCGCCCCGGCTGGTCTACGACCCAACCCACCCCGATGCCAACGCTGAGGGCTACGTGGCCTACCCAAACATCAATCCGGCAACGGAGCTGGTGGACCTGCTTGCCGCCAACCGGGCCTACCAGGCGAACGTTACCGTCCTGAACGCGGCCAAGCAGATGGCGCTTAAGGCGCTGGAAATCGGCAAGTAGGAGCAGCGTGATGCCTGAGATCTCCCCGCTGAACCGGACCAGCCTGCCGACACCACCCCCGACTGTCACACCGGCTAGTGCCAGCGCCGACCTGTTCGGCCGCATGCTCAGCGATGCCGTCACAACGCTCTCGACCCTCCAGGCCGAAGCGGACGCCAAGGCCGAGGCCCTCGCGAGTGGCCAGAGCGTTGACCTGCATGACGTCATGATTGCCCAGGAGCAGAGCAGCCTCGCCTTTCAATTCGCCCTCCAGGTGCGGAACAAGATCGTCGAGGCCTACCAGGAAGTGATGCGGATGAGCCTCTGATGCAACCGGTCATCCTCGCCGACCTCGTTCCCGCTCCCTCCGCACCCCCCTCCGCACCCCGTCCGCGCGAGGAGAGCGACTTCGGGACAGCGCTCGCACGCGCCACGAACAACCCCGCAGCCGGGGAACCGGCTCCTGCCCCTGCAGACCGCCCGGTGGAGCATCCGGAGGACCCGGGAGTCGCCGAAGCCGCCCTGGAGGCCAACGCCCTTGCCTTCCTTCTGGCGGCCCTTTCCCAACCGGCAGCAGCCGCCCTGACGATGGATTCCCCTCCCGCCCTCACCGGAGCACCTCCTGCTGCGCCTGGTCCTCCCCTGCCAGTACCATCGCTGGCAATTCTCCCGGAGCGGGGACCCGCACCGTTCGCTCAGCCTGGCCAGAGCAGCCCGAGCGGACCAACGGTCGGCGACCTTGCTGCCCTCCTCGCTACCCTCGCTGGCGAGGACATCGCTGCGCCTGCCACCCTCACCCTCGGCCAGTCGCCCCTCGCAGGGCACTCCCCAACGAGGACCGCTGCGCTGGTGGTGGAGCTGACCGGAGCACCCCCCAGGAACGACCCCGCGGCCGGGCACCAGCCTGCCGACCCCCTCTCAGCGCTGCCACCGCTCGCCCCGCCCCCACCGACCTCAGCGGCCAACCCGGCAGCCGCCCCGCCAACCCCTTCACTCGCGGAAGGGGAACAGCCCGTGGCCGCCCAGTTAGCCGCCCAGATCCTCCCCCGCCTCCAGCGTGGCGGTGAGTTCCACGTTACCTTGCAGCCGCCGCACCTGGGCACGGTCGATGTCGCCGTCCAGGTTGGCACGGGGGGGGTGCACGTCCGGCTGGCGGTAGAGGATGCCGCGCGCGACCTGGTGCAGGCCGGGCTCGCCGAGTTACGCCAGGCGCTCCGGCCGGCGGATGGACGCGAACTCGTACTCGAAGTCGCACCGCGCTTCAGTGGGGGCTTCGACTCACGCCAGCCGTTCAGTCAGTCGCCCCCAGCCTGGTCAGCACGGCGCCCGCGCCAGCGAGGCGGTGCGATTGAGGAAACGCCCCTCCCTCGCCTTGCGTTGCCCACCCCTCCCGGGCGGGTGGACTATCGTGTCTGAAGGAGCGCCCATGCCCTCACCC
>JAILZB010000239.1 GCA_023512725.1 Chloroflexota bacterium
GCTCGCGCTCCAGTTCGAGCAAGCGCTGGGTAGCTGCTTCCAGGCGCTGACGGGCGGTGAGCACGGCTGCCGGGTCCGGAGGGGGGGCGGGTGGCTCGGCATGTTCGGGTACCCCGAGGCGGCGGAGGGCGACACGCAGCGTTTCAACGTGCGGAGTGTGGGGCAGAGGAGCAGCAGGGAGAACCGGTTGGCCAGTGGCTGCACTCACTGCCTGGGTCAGGGCAGTGACATCGCTCGGCGGCGGGGGCGAGGTTGCCTGCCCGCTCGCTACGATCGCCGCGACGGTGCGTTCTGGCGCTGAAGGCTCCATGGATCCAATTGTACTGTGGCAGCGAGCAAGCGCGTCGCAACCGCTCCTCTCCCCGCTCGTTATACTGGAAGGACGGGCTGCTCCTCCGTCTCACGGGTCTCTGACCTGCCAGGCGACGCCCGGCGTCATGCGGCCACGGCGCCCTGCAGGGCCGGGCCGCCGCCGCGCGAGGTCGGATATGCCGGATGAACCGGCGGCGCCATCACAGGATTCGTTCGAAGCGATCTTCGAGCGGTACCAGACGCCGATCTACAACTACGTCCTGCGCATGATGGGCAACCCGGATGATGCCAGTGACCTCACCCAGGAAGCGTTCCTGAAGGCGTACCAGGCGTTGCCCAAGCTCTCGGGTGAGGTGAACCTGGGTGCCTGGTTATACCGGATCGCCACCAACACCTGTCTCGATGAGCTGCGCCGGCGCAAGATCATCCGCTGGCAGCCGTGGGAGACGTTTGTGGCCGCCTTTCATCCGCGTCAGGTCGCTAGCGACGACCCCGAACGGGAGACGTTGCGGCTTGAGGATAGTGCCCGGGTTCAGCAAGTGCTCAATCGGCTGCCGCCCCGCTACCGGACCTGCTTGCTGCTTCGGGAATACCAGGACCTGTCCTGCGAGGAGATCGGGGTGATCCTGGGCGCCTCCCGCTCGGCGGTGAAATCGCTCTTGTTCCGCGCCCGGGAAGAGTTCCGGCGGCTCTGGCTGGCCCTCGAGCAGGAAGCCAGCAGCGAGCCCCGGCGGTCGGAGGCCTAGGTGGCATGTGACCGCGCTCGGGTGTCGGCCTACCGAGACGGCCTCCTCGGACCAGAAGAGGAACGTGCCTTCTCCCACCACCTCGCCCGCTGCTCCGAGTGTCGCCAGACGCTCGCGCTCTATGACCAGATCGGTCAGGCGATCCGGTCGTTACCCGTCGTGCCAGCCCCACCCCAGCTGCGCCCGGCCGTGATGACGCGGATCGCCCTCGCCCGGCCCAGCAGGCAGCTGGCCTGGCGCGCGTTCGCCGCTGGCTTTCTCTCGGCGGCGGTGGTCGTGCTGCTGCTCTTCGCCATCAGCCGGGCCTTCTTGACGGGGGAAGAGCTGCTAGCCGGAACGGACGGCCGGGCTAGTGAGGTACATCCACTGTCCAGCCCGACCCCCGCGGCGCTGGTGGCCCTCGCCTCGCCGACCCCATCACCGCCGCCGACCCTGCCACCACTCGCGCCTTCGCCCCGTCCACCCTTGACTTCCCCTCCGACGGAGCCCTCGCCCCGTCCACCCATTGTGTTGCCGGCCGCGACCTCGACCGCCCCACCATCCCCCGACCTAACCTCCCCGCTGGCCACGCCGAGCCCGCTGCCAGCGAGCCCGACGCTGCCGCCAGTCACCTCCACTCCCCTGCCGCTCGGTCCAACCCCCTCACCTACCCCGCCACCGCCGGGCCCGACCCGCCCTCCGGCCACCCCGCCGCCGAGTAGCACGCCCCGCAGTGTAGCCGAGGCACCGCTGAGCGTCGTCCGCGCGCCCTTGGTGACCCCGACCCCTGGCTGCCCAGCACTGACCGGCCGCATCGGCCAGACCTACACCGCGGACCCGGCGCTCCCGGGTAAGATCGGCTGCCCAACCGGTCCGGCCGCGACCTTCGCGGGGAGTGAGCAGACCTTCCAGAACGGCGTGATGCTCCGACGCGACGAGAGCCGGAGGGTCTACGTGTTGGCGGCTGGCAGCTGGCTCACCTTCTTAGAGCCGGAAGGGGCCCGCACCATGGCTGCTCCGGCGCCCGGTGAGCCACCACCGCCGTTCCTCCAGACCTACCGCGCTCATCCCGCCCTGCGCATTCTCCTCGGTCCGGCGATTGGCGAGCCGCGTCCCGTTCAGCTCACCATCCAGGCCTTCGAGCGAGCCACCGTTCTCACCACCGAGCGTCGCGGGCTCCACGTCCTCTACAGTGACGGACGCTGGGAGCTGGTGGCAGAGCGCTAGGTGTCGGTCGACTGGTGGGCAGCCGTCGGCACTCCTGCTTGCACCTCGCCAGCCTGGCTGCTAGGCTTCCAGCGATGGCGCCTCGCTTCTGGCTCCTCCCAGTGCGGGTACTCCTTGTCAGTGGCATGCTGGTTGGTCTGCTGACGGATCTGCTCCCCCGCCCGGCAGTCGTGCGGGCAGCACCCAGCTTCACGGTCACGGCCGATGGCAAGCTGCTTGGGCCGGATGGTCGGCCGTTCTTCCTCCTGGGCTTCAACTATGAAGGCCCGGCTGACCGAGCCTGGAAGATGTGGGAGGATGCCAACTGGGACCCGCCCCGGCTCGATGCTGATCTCGGCCGGGCGGCCCGGATCGGGCTGAACACGGTGCGGGTGTTCGTCCAGTCGCCCCTGCCGCGGGAGATTGCAGCCGGCAACTTCCGCAAGCTCGATACGTTCCTCGACCTGGCAGCCAAGCACAAGCTGGCCGTCATCCTTACCCTCTTCGACTACCCCGACGATGATCTGAGCCGGGTAGCGGAGACCGCGCGCCGCATCGCCGAGCGTTACCGGAACCGGGCGGAGATCCTGGCCTACGACCTCAAGAACGAGCCCAAGTACGGTACCCTGGTGGTGGCCAACTATCCCGCTGGGGTCACCCCCCCACTCTTGACCAGAACCATCGTCGAACGCTACGGGGAGCGGATGCCGCTCGCTGAGGTCGACCGCTGGCGGGAGGAAGAGGGGAAGGCGCTTGCGCCCGCGCGCCTGACCCGCGAGCAGGCCTACTGGCAGGCGAACACCTACAAGATTTACCGCGAATTCCTGGCGGCAGCCGCCACCTGGACCGCCGCCGGTGAGGAGCGCTCGACCGGCGAATACTTGAGCGCCCCCGAGGCGGCAAAGTGGAAGCCCTTCATCGAGGCCTACTCGGCCACGCTGGCTGCCTGGCTAGAGCCGCAAGTCCAAGCGATCCGTGCCGTTGACCCGGGTCGCCTGATCACCGTTGGCTATAACGACCCGATCCTGGCGCTGCTGCCGGCGAACCAGGTGCTCTCCTTCCTTTCCATCCATCGCTACCCGGGCACCAGCCTGAAGAGCTTCCGCGCCAACCTCCGCGTGCTCGACCAGTTGCGGGAGGCGTTTCCGGGCCGACCCGTGGCACTGACCGAGTTCGGCTGGAGCACCGCGGAGGTTGACCCGCACGATGCCGCGGTGCTCGAAGCGGCGACCTGGCTGCACCTCTGGCAGGCTGGCCACGCGGGCGGGCTGAAATGGATGCTGGACGACCTGCCGCCGGTAGGCAACCCGCGGGAGGACAACTTCGGCTTCTTCCGGACGGATGGTTCCCCCAAGCCGGTCGTGACTGCCACGCTGGCGCTGGCCACCTACCTGACCCGCGGCGGTCCGAAGCCTGGGGAACTGCTGCTGGAACCCGAAGATGATGGCCTGCGCTACCGCTATCTCGCCGCTGACCTCGCCTTCTACGGTGGTCGCCAGATCGGTGAGGCCCGGCTCGCGCTCAAGGCGCCTACCACCACCCAGCTCTTTCTCAGCTGGCGGGATGGTCTCCGCATGCGGGTGACTACCCCCGCCGACCTTGACCTCGCAGTCGCACGTTACACGGGCGCTCCGCTCGATCAGCACGCGGTGCTCCAGCGCGAGAATGCGCCGGTTGCGGCCCAGCGGCAGGGTGATCGGCTGCTCTTCCGCGCCGACCCGGGAGCGGAGTACCGCCTCCATGTTCCGCTGCGGGGGCTGGATGCCCGCATTCAGATCGTCTGGCCGCATGGCAATGCGCCTGTTGTCGCCTCCACCAGCATCATTGCAGGGGTGCCGCGAAACGGCCCGTGATGTCCTGGTGGATGCCCATGCCGAGGTGGTCCGGCGAGCGCGGTGGGCGATGGAGATGGTCGGATTGCCGTTTGATGCGTTCAAGGATCGGGAGACTTTCGCCCTCAGCGGGGGCGAAAAGCGCAAGGTGGCGTTGGCGGGGATCCTGGTCCTGCAGCCGCAGATCCTCGTTCTCGACGAGCCGACGGCCGGGCTCGATCCGCGCTCTCGCCACGACCTTCTCGCCCGCATCCGGCGTCTGAACCGGGACGAGGGACTGACGGTGGTGTTCGTCTCGCACAACATGGACGAGGTGGCCCTGTTGGCAGACCGCGTGTACGTGATGGCTGACGGCCGCGTCGCCATGTGCGGCACACCCAAGGAGATCTTCGCCGACGCCGGCCGGCTGGCGGAACACCGCATCGGAATGCCAGAGACGGTGGAGATCCTGCATCGGTTGCGCGCCTTGGGGTACGACGTCGACACGCGGGCGTTTGAAGCCGAGGCGTCGGCGCGCGAGATCCTCGGCGTCATCGGCGCGCCG
>JAILZB010000240.1 GCA_023512725.1 Chloroflexota bacterium
GGTCCAGGAAACGGGGCGCGCTGGCCTCGCGCGGCCCGTACCGAGCGCTCGGCTTGACGTCGAGTCACCAGCAGCGCGGGCGGCCTTTGCCCAGGTGGCGGCTGAGCAGGCGCAGGTCATCGATCGGATCCAGGCCCGGCTGCCCGGTGTGCAGGTGGAGCGCCAGTACGCGTTGCTGCTCAATGCCCTCGCCGTTCGAGCGCCGGCCACGGCGGCGCCCTACCTTGCCAGCGTGCCAGGCGTGCAAGCGGTGAGCCCGGACCGGCCGTATCGGCTGCTGAATGCGCCGGATGTCGAGCAGATCGGGGCCCCAGCCCTCTGGCGCCAGATCGGGCAGAGCCCGCGTGATGCGGGCGCCGGGGTCAAAGTTGCGATCATCGACAGTGGGATCTACACCCCCCACCCCTCCTTCCACCCCGGGGGCTACGAGTATCCCCCGGGCTTCCCCAAGGGCGATACCCGCTTCACGACCCCCAAGGTCATTGCCGCCCGGGTCTACCTCCGACCGAACGACCCCCCTCAGCCGGGCGAGGATACGCCTCAGCCCGGCCCGCGGGCCGATAGCCACGGTACCCACGTCGCCGCGACCGTGGCGGGCAATGCCGGGGTCGTCGCGACCGTCGAAGGGGTCCAGGTCGAGGTCAGCGGGGTAGCCCCCGGCGCCTACCTGATGAACTACCGGGTCTTCTACCCCTCGCAGTCGGAGAGCGATTTTGTCTCCGGCAACGCATTCACGGTCGAGCTGATCGCCGCCCTGGAGGATGCCGTCCGCGACGGAGCGGATGTGATCAACAACTCCTGGGGCTCCAGCTACCAGGCGACCCTGACCTGGCCCGATCCGATGGCGCGAGCAGCGACGGCAGCGGTGCGGGCAGGAGTAGTGGTCGTGAACGCGGTGGGGAACGCCGGGCCAGCCCTGGCGACGGCGAACAGCCCGGCCAGCGCGCCAGGGGTGATCTCCGTTGGCGCCGTAACGACCAGCCGGGAGATCGCGCCGCGGGTGGTGCGCGTGCTCGCCCCTGCTCCGGTGCCGGCTGACCTCGCGACCGTTGCGTACAGCTGGAGTACCCTGGGTCCGCGGCTGAATGCGCCCACCGCGCCCTTGCCGGTGATGCCGGTCCAGGTGGATGACCCCCGCTCGGCCTGTGACCCGCTGCCGGCTGGCTCGCTGAGTGGCGCCGTGGCTCTCGTCCTGCGGGGCACCTGCCCCTTCATTGAGAAGGCGCGCCACGTCCAGGAGGCCGGGGCCGCCGCGATGCTGGTCATCAACACGAGCGAGGAGCTCCTCGATGGCTTCGGCGGCCAGGGGCAGGAGATTAACATCCCGGTCGGGCTGGTGACCCGCTCGGCCGGCCAGCGGTTACTCAACTGGGTGCGGCAGCACGGCACGGAAGTCCGCCTGCAGCTGGAGCCACGCCCGAGCGTGGTAGCGAGTGCGCCGAACGTGCTGGCAAGCTTCAGCAGCCGTGGACCCTCACCCGATGGCACGCTGGTGCCCGATGTGGTCGCGCCGGGGGTGAATATCGTCTCGGCCGGCTACGGTAGCGGGTCCAATCCCTTGGCGGGCTTTGGCCAGGTCTCCGGGACGAGCATGGCGGCGCCGCACGTAGCTGGCGCTGCGGCGCTGTTACGCCAGGCGCACCCGGAGTGGTCCCCTGCGCAGGTCCGCGCTGCCCTGATGCTGACCGCCGACCGAGCGGTGTGGGAGGGAGACGGCGCGCTCGCCGGACCGCTTGCCCGGGGTGCCGGGCGGGTTGACGTGGCGGCAGCGGCGGCTACCCCCCTGTTGGCAGACCCGCCGAGCATGGCGTTGGGTGCCCTTCCGGCGGGGCCAGTGCTGACCCGCAGCCTCCGACTGCAGGTCCTCGCCGCCGGCGACTATCAGGTGAGCTACCAGCCAGCCGGCGCGCCACTTGCCCTCACCATCGACCCGGCAGCCTTCTCAGCGCGAGCCGGCGATGTGGTCGAACTCCGCCTAACGCTCGAGACACGCAGCCTCACACCCGGCGAGTATGGTGGCGACGTGGTGATTGCCGCCCCACTCCCCCTGCATCTCCCGCTCTGGCTGCGGGTGGTGCCAGCACGCGACCGGGCAGTGCTGCTGGTGGACAACGATGGCTCGGAGGATGGTGGCCTGCCGAACACCGTTGCAGCGTACCGCGCGGCGCTGGATGCGCTCGCCATCCCCTACGACCTGTTCGATGCCGATGAGCCGCGGCGTCCGGGCCAGGTGGGGGTGCCGCCCCTGGTTGCGCTCGAACGGTACCGAGCGGTCATCCTCTTGACGGGCAGCCGAGAGTCGCCGGTGCTCCGCGGCCGGGTCTCCCTCACTCAGCAGGACCAGGATGTGCTGAGCGACTATCTCAACGGGGGCGGAGCACTCCTCCTCGCAGGGGCGGACGTGGCCGCCGCGACCGATACGAACCGGGCGATGCAGGACCCGCTTTTTGGGCGCTCTCGCCTCTTCCACGGGTACTTCGGCGCGGTGGTGCGAGGGATGGCGCCACTTCCCCGTGAGGTGCGTGGCGCGCCGGGAACGCCGCTGGCAGGCCAGCGCTTCGCCCTGAGTGGGGAGGGTGAGGCACCCCTGCTTGATGTGTACCGCGAGGATTCTGACACCTATCTCGCCCCGGAGACGGTCCATCCCCTGCTGGAGGGGGAGCGAGGCACCTTCGGGCTGCTGCGGGTTTCCGATGTCACCAGCCCGGAGGGGCGGCCGAAGTTTGCCTATCGCTCGGCGGTGCTTGCCTTCGGGTTGGAAGCCGTCTCCCCGAGCGACCGCACGGCGTTGCTCGGGCCGCTGGTGCGCTGGCTGATGAACGGCAGCTAAGGCCGGCGCTCGAAGCCGCCGCGGGCGTAGAGGTTGGTCGGGTCCCAGAACATCCAGCCGGAAGCCCCCGCCTCGACCGCGGCCCGCAATTGCGCCGTAATCTCCGGCGCCTCGTAGCGCTTCCCGGTCTGATAGGGATAATCGTCGAAGTACTGCAGCCAGGGTCGGAGCTTCAGGGCATCGCCCTTGAGACGGCGTTTTGCCTCCTCAAGGCTGCGGCGAACGAGTTCATACGGGTTCATGATGGCACCGTTGCGGTCGCCCAACCCGGGGATGCCGCCGCCGAAGGTCGAGGGGTAGAGGGTCGGCGAAAGGTAGTCGACCAGTGGGGCGAGGTGCTCGAGGTCCTGCCCGTACCCCAGCTCCCCGCTGTTCCAGACGACGTACCCGAACAGGTCGACCGCTACAAAGAGGCCGCTCATCCGCGTCCGCTCGGCGACAAGGGTCAAAAAGCCCTGGAGCGCCGCGCGCCGGTGCTCGGCTGTGGAGGGCTGGCTGTACTGGAGGTGCTCGCCACTCCCATCGATCGGGAAGCGCAGATAGTCGAACTGGACTTCGTCGAAGCCGAGCGCAGCAGCTTCTTCGGCAAGGGCCGCGTGATACTCCCAGACCTCACGGCGGAAGGGGTCTAGCCACTGGCCACCATCCCGGTCAGTAAAGATGGCCCCGCCGCGAGAGAGGTCCTTGACTGCCCACTCTGGCCGAGCGCTCGCGAGCACACGGTCGCGGAAGACAACGATCCGCCCGATGGTATAGATATTCTGCCGTTTCAGACGGGCGAGCAAGCTGCCGAGGTCGGGCGCAGTGGGCGAGGTGGCTCCGATCGCGCGGGCGAGCGGGACCGCACTGGCGTAAGAAAGGGTGCCGCGCTCAGTCTTCAGGTCGATGACGATGGCGTTCAGGCCGTTGGGCGCCAGGCTGGCGAGCAGCTGCTCGCGGCCGCTGTCGTAGGCAAGGGTTGCTGCGCTCATGTAGACCGCGCGCACCGGCTGGCGCACGAGTTGGATATCGAGCCGGGCTGTGCGTGTGGGCCGCAGGATGGCACGAGCGTAGCCGGGCGCTTTGACAACTACCACCGGCTCCGGGTCGCGATTGGGGAGGCGGAAGATCCCCTCCGCGTTGGAGCGGGTAGTCGCCTCGGCCGTGGCCACCAGCGCGCCCGCGATCGGTCGGCCATCGCTGGCATCGACGATCCCTCCTGCGAGCACCGCTGGCCGCAAGGCAACCGCGGCGAGGTCGCTACCACTGACCTCGCGGGGCTGGTACCCCTCAGCCTCGATGCGGTAGTGCTCATCGGCGCGGAGCGAGAACGTCCCTTCGAGTGAGGTCGTCGCCGATTGGGTGGCCGTGCGGACCGTCGCGCCGCTGATCGGCTGGCCGGTGTACTCATCGATGACGCGACCGCGGGCCGTCTGCGGAAGCACCGGGAGGGCATCGACGAAGCGCGGGACGAGCAGCGCAACCCCGCCAAAGGTCAGGATGACGAGCGGCCAGAGCCAGAGCCGGCCGCGTCGTCGCCGGCGTCGCATTCTTGCCTTTCCCCCGTTCGGGCTAGGACCGTTCGCGGCCGCCCTAACTGTACTCCATCCTGTCAACCCGAGCCGAGTTTTCCCGCTGAATTCCCCCGGCTGCCTCTCCGCGCCACGCGCTATCATTCGCCTGGCCGCTGTTCCCCGCCACGCCTGGCCGCGCCGCAATGGATCGGTTCTCGGTCTGGATGGTGCGCACGAGCCTGGTCTATCTCGTCGTCGGGGTAGGGCTGGGT
>JAILZB010000241.1 GCA_023512725.1 Chloroflexota bacterium
GGTACTCGTAGGCCCAGTTGGTCAACACGACCAGACGGTTGCGGAAGCCGATCAGGTTGGCGATGTGGACGACGACCCAGAGGAGCCAGGCGAGGAAGCCACTGCAGTGGAGCCGCCCCCGGACGAAGATCGCCGCGTTCCGACCGATGACCGCCATGTCGCCCAGGTTGCGGTAGACGAACGGCCGCAGCGGCTCGCCCCGCAGGTGGCGGACGATATTGGCAGCAGCAGCCTTCCCCTGCTGGATGGCGACCTGGGCTACCATTGGCAGCGGCTGAGCGGGGAGCAAGGCGGCGTCACCGACCACGAACGCGGTCGGAAAGTCGACAAGATTGAGGGTCGGCGCGACGACAATCCGCCCGCCCCGGCCGGTCGGCAGCCCCCAGTCGGGAAAGCTCGGGTCACCGCGTACGCCGGCCACCCAGACCACCGTATCGGCTTCTACCCGCTCGCCGTTCGCCAGCCAGACCCCATCCGGGTCGACAGCGGTCACCGCTGCTCCACGCCGTAGCGTCACCCCAAGCTGTTCCAGGCGACGCTCGGCCCAACGGCTGAGCGGCTCTGGGTACGCCGCGAGCACGCGCTCCGCGCGCTCCAGGAGCACAATCTGCACTTCACGCCGGTCGAGCTCGCGGTAGTCTTTGGCCAGTGGCCCTGCCACCAGCTCGCTGAGCGCACCGGCAAATTCGACGCCGGTCGGCCCACCCCCGACGATCACAAAGGTAAGCAAGCGCGCCCGTCGGGCTGGGTCAGGCTCGCTGACGGCGAGCTCGAAGCGGGAGAGGATCTGGTCGCGCAGGGCGATCGCGTCTTCGAGGGTCCGTAGGGGCCAGCCGTGCTCAGCGGCACCAGGCACCCCGAAGTCGTTGGTCGTGCTCCCCGGGGCGAGGACCAGGTACTCGTACCGCAGCGGGCCGCGGCTGGTGAGGACCGTCCGCGTGGCGAGATCGATGCGCTGGACCTCAGCCAGCAGGAAGCGGAAGTTGCGTTGGCGCCGAAAGATCGTCCGCACCGGGTAGGCGACGCTTTGCGGTTCGAGCTCAGCCGCAGCGACCTGATACAGCAGCGGAAAGAAGGTGTGAAAGTTGCGCTGGTCGACCAGCACCACCTCGACGGGCGCATTTGCCAAGGCCTTGGCGGCCCAGAGTCCACCGAAGCCCGCACCGACGATGACCACCCGTGGTCGGCTGTTCTGCTCAGCTCCCATCGCTGCTCCTTTCGCGCTGCCCTCACGCGATTTGTGCCTTCTTTCACAAAGTAAGACGCTGGAGCCAACCTCCAGGTTCCCTTTCGGGGGAGGCTTGTCGCCCGAGCGGTGCTCTGCTCAGCGGTGCTCGAACTGCAGCCGACCCCGCCCGCGGGCGATGTGCCAGAGGCGCTCGGCAGCACGGCGAGCACGGTCGGCCACTGCCTGGCAGTCCAGCGTGGTGAGGGAGCCCGCGCGTACCAGCAGCTGGCCGTCGACCCAGACGTGGCTCACCTCGCGGCCGGAGGCGTAGTAGACAAGCGAGCCGATCGGGTCGCGCACGGGGGCGACGAAGAGGTTCGTGAGGTCAACGAGGGTCAGGTCAGCCTTGAGGCCGGGAGCGATCCGGCCGAGGTCAGCGCGGCCGAGGGCAGCAGCCGCTTCGAGCGTCGCCGCGGCGAGGGTGGAGGCAGCGGTCGGCCGTGCGGTCGAGCCGAAGGCGAGCTTTCCCAGCACGGCGGCCCAGCGGACCTCTTCGATGAAATCGGTAGTGAACGCATCGGTGGCCAGCACCACGCGCACTCCTTGCTCGACATAGCGCTGAAAGGGGCTGAAGACCCCCTCTTTTGCCTTCCGGCTGGCACAGTGGGCGATGCTCGCCCCGGCCTGGCGCAGCAAGGCAAGGTCGTCCTCACTCAACAGCGAACCATGGGCGGCGATCAGGTTCGGGCCGAGGATGCCCAGGTCATGGAGATGGCGAGCGGAGGAGCCGCCGAACCGGCGTTGGGCTTCAGCAACGTCGTAGTCACTCTGGGCGAGGTGAAGGGTCAGCGGCACACCCCACTGGCGATTGAGGTCAGCCAGCTCAACCAGGAAGGGGTCGGGACAGGTTTCGGCGCTAGCTGGCCCCACCAGTACCCGGAGCCGCCCACCCGGGCCCTGGTCGTACTGCTGGTGGAGAGCGCGTGCGGTCGCGATGTCGGCCCGGAGCTGCTCGGCGGTGGCAGCCAGCCGCACGGCCTGGCCGGTGTCGTCGGTGATGCCGCGGGCCTGAGGCGCGCTGGGCACGATCGGGCCGGCGTAGGCCCGAATGCCAGCGGCATCCAACGCACCGAGCAGCCAGCCGACCTCAGCGGCATTCGTACTCACCACCGTGGTCACGCCGCTCCGGATTAGCCCGGCCAGCTCGGCGGCCATCAGCGCATGCAGTTCGGCAGCGAAGTCGGGCTCGTAGGCGATACTCGTCACCGCGGCAATTGCCATATAGAAGGGAACGCGTCGATAATCGCGGTCCTCCACGAGCCCCCGACCGAGCGGTGAGACGCCCAGGTGGGTATGCGCGTTGATCAGTCCAGGCAGGAGCACGCTCCCTGGCGCTTCGATAGTCTGATCGCCGGCGGGTAGGTGGGGGGCAACTTCCAGAATGCGGTCACCGTCGAGGGCTAGCTGCAGCTCCTCGCGGGCCACCAGCCGACCGCCTTCGGCGAGCACAACCCAGCCTGGGCGGATGACTGTCACGCTCATGGGAGCCATTGTAGCCCCTTCCTGCTCGTCGGCCTCTCCGGCGGGAAAGCGAGCAAGATCCCAGCCGGCCGCCCGGCGGCAGAGCGGGGAAGCCCACGAAGTGCCACGCGGCCAACCCCCCTTCCCAGCCGGGCAGGGGAGACCGCCGCGGGCCGGCGGGGCACCATGCTCACCCGCCTCGCTGGTGAGGAGGAGGGCTGGCCATGCCCTGGGCCCCGGGGAGAGCCACCCGCCGATGACCGGGAGGAGAGCACAGCGCTGGCCCTGCGGCGATGGGGGGAAGCGGTGTTACTCTACCCGGTAGACGCCGTCGAAGTCGTAGAAGCTCCGGGTCGGCCACTCGAAGCCACGGATCTTCGGGTTGGTGAGGGTGAAGTGGGGAACGGTCACCTGAAGCACGTAGGGAACGTCAGCGTCGATCACAGCCAGAGCCTGACGCAGCAGGTCGTTGCGCTTGCTAGGGTCGGGCTCGCCTTTGCTAGCGACAAACAGCCGATCGAATTCGGGGTTACACCAGCGCCGGGCGAACCCCTCCCGCGAGCAGTCGAACAGGTTGGGTAGCTGAGCAAAGGAGCCCAGCGCATCGGCAATCTGGAGCATAGAAAGGTCGCCCCGAGGGCCCTGACCGCCGAGCATCAGGGCGGTAAAGGCCGCTTGCTCCATCTGACGGACGGGTACTTCGACCCCAATTTCGCGGAACATCCCCTGCATCGCTGTCACCAGCGCTGGGTTCGAATTCAGCGAGGAGAAGACGATCCCGCCGCTGAGAGCAAAGCCGTTCGGGTAGCCAGCTGCTGCCAACAGTTGCTTCGCTTTTGCCGGGTCGTAGGGATACGGCTTCCGACTGGGGTCGTAGTAGGGCGCGTTCTTGTCCGCGATTTGGCTGGCTGGCTCGCTGTAGCTGCGATAGAAGCTCTCCGCGATCGCCTGGCGGTTGATAGCATAGTTGAGCGCCTGGCGGACACGGAGGTCTTTCACGGGCGAGTTGAAGTAGTCCATCTCGGGTTGGAGGAACTGAGCCGCCGAAACGCCTGCTGACTGGACGAGCAGCGGGTAGCCAGCGGCCCTCAGGCTCTCCACCTGGTCTACGGGGAAGGTCCCAGAGACGAGGTCAAGCTCGCCGCCGCGTAGGCCGTTGAGTTGCTGGCCCAAGTCAGGGATGGCAAAGAAGTGGATTTCCGTCACGGTCGGCGTGCGGTAGGGATGGCGGTAGCCCGGTCGCAAACGGTAAACCGCGCGGTCAGCTGGGCGGTACTCCACCAGCTCATACGGCCCCGAGCCGACCGGCCGGAGCCCGAACTCAGCTGGGTTGGCAGCGTGGTAGGTGGCCGGGACCACGAAGATGCTGGGCAGCGCATTCGGCAGCATGGCATCCAGGCTCCGCGTCTGGACGTCGATGGTGACCTCGTCGCGGGCGATGGCACGACTAACGAGCGAGATGTTGGCGAACTGGGGCCAGCGCTGGACCACGATGGTGTTCAAAGTATAGGCAACGTCCTCGGCGGTCAGCCGCTCGCCGTTGGAGAAGACAAGGTCACGGCGGATGGTCAGGCGCCAGGTATTCTCAGCTGCCTGAAGCTCCCAGCGCTCAGCAACACCCGGTCGGTAAGCGAAGCCTGGGCCGAAGCGGAGAACCGAGTCGAAAGCGGTGCCCATCACGTCGTTATTCAGCGCCGAGCTTTCCGGGCTCGCATTGAGCGGGAGACCTGTCTTGCCCACTTGCAGGATCTGGTTCCTCGCACGGCGCTCGGTAGGCATACTGGGGGCACCGCTCGCAGGGGCAGTGGGTCCGGGTGGTGGGGTGGGTGCACAGGCAAAGGTAATGATGGCCGCAAGGAGAGGCAGCGATTTCAGCCGGTGCATCGACTCC
>JAILZB010000242.1 GCA_023512725.1 Chloroflexota bacterium
TCGAACCCTTCCTTCCCAGCCTACACCTCGTTTGCCACCAACAACATCGTCGATGCGACCGAGGCGAAGCGGCATGCCACCCCCGATGACCCCTGGGCCGTCGCCTGGTTGAGCGACCATCCCGCCGGCTTCGGCCCCTTCACCCTCGACCAGCAGACCCCAACCTCCCTCCACTTCCGCCCCCGCGACGACTTCTGGGCCGGCCGGCCACCCCTCACCCGCATCACCCAGCTCGGCGTCTCCACCCGCGAGCAGGCCTTCCGCCTCCTCGAACGCGGCGAGGCCAACTTCCTCCTCGGCCTCTACCCCGACGAGTACCCCCGCTTCCTCCACCGTCCCGGCTACCGCCTCATTCGCACCCGCGCTAACCACGCCACCCTCGAGTTCAACTGGCTCGCCCCGCCCTTCGATGACCAGCGCGTCCGCCAGGCCATCTGCTACGCCCTCCCCTACCCCCGCATCTGGCAGGACGTCTACCACGGCTACGCTCGCCCCTCGTACTCGCCCATCCCCAGTGTCAGTGCCTGCTCGACCGCCGAGTTCTGGCCCTACACCACCGACCTCGAGCGGGCGCGAGCGCTGCTGGCAGCCAGTGCCTATCCCGCTGGGTTCGAGGTGCCGCTCTACATCCAGCCCTCGGCCGAGTCGTTGCGCTTTGGGGAAGTGGTGCGGGAGAGCCTGCTGGCGCTGGGCATCCGGGTGGAGGTGCGGGTGCAGACGAGCCTGCCCATGGGGACGAAGGTGCCGCTCTGGTTCAAGGAGGAGTGTGGGCACGCGCTCTATGAACCGCTGTACGACCTGGCGCACGACTACGACCCGCCGCTGGGGATGTGGGGGGGGAAGAACATCGTGGCACCGCAGTGGCAGGAGCGGCTGCGGGCGGTGCGGGAGGCGCCATCCTGGGCGCAGGCGGAGGGGTATCGGGCGCTGCAGCGGGAGCTGTTGGAGTTTGCGCCGTGTGCGCACATCGCCGAGATCGAGACGGGCTGGGTGGTGCGGGAGCCGGTGACGGAATGGGCGCTGGGACCGTGGTTTCTGGGGGCGCAGACGTGTGTCTGGTCGACCCATCGCCAGATGCTCGGCGGCTGGTGGTGAACCTGGCACCCCGGGGGCTCCTGCTGCTCGCACTCGCGGGCGCGTTCGGCGCAGTGCTGGCGGCAGGAGTCGTGACGGGAGCCGTCCTGAGTGGCATCTTGCTCGCTCCGACCGCGCTGGGGGCGTTGCTGCCCCTCCCCCGCCCGACCCTTGCCGAGCACGTGCTCGAGCTGTCCGCGGAGCAGCCTCCCCCAACCCCTGTTCCCACCATTCCCGTCCCACCTCCACAACCGCCGCCGGCGGTCGTCGTCTTGCCTGCGCTTCCCTCCCCCACGGCATCCCCGACCCAGTACTACCTCACCTGCCAGAACGGCCAGCTCATTGTGGGTACGAGCACGGAAGGTGCCTGCCGCGCCCAGGGCGGGGTGCGTAGCGTCGCGACCGTTCCCCCCTCCCCGACTTCCACCGGCGCTGCCACCTCCGACGTGGCCTTTCTCCAGGTCGAGGGGGCACCCCCCGGAGGCCGAGCCCGCGTCACGATCCAGAGCCAGCCGCGCCAGCCGTGCTCCATCCTCTACCTCACGCCTGCGGGCACCCCCAGCAGAGCAGCTGGGCTCAACAACACCATCACCGATGAGCGTGGCCAGGCGAGCTGGGAGTGGACCATCTCGCCGACGACCCCACGGGGCACGGCGCGCGTGACGGTCAGTTGTGGTACGACCCAGGCCAGCACCGCCCTGGTCATCGAGTAAGGCGGGGTTGACAGCAGCGGGCGGCTCGCATCCAATCCAATCGCAGTGGGAGGATGCAATGGCCAGACTCCGCGTTGCCGTGCCGGCACTCTCGCCGACGCTTGAGATCGGCGGCATTGGCACCATGGATATCAAACCGACGCTCTCCGAAAGCCTGCTCGGCTACCAGCTCCTTCCCTACCCAGGCGGCATCCTGGGTGCTGCCCTCGGCCGCCCGGATCGGTTCGTCGGCCGGTTGGCCGAGGCGTGGACCGTCAGTGCCGATGGCCGTACCATCGAGATGCTGCTTCGGGAAGTGGTCCGGAGCGTAGCGGGCAACGAACTGACGGCGGAGGATGTTCGCTACACCCTCGAGCGGGGCTTTCACGTCCCTGGCTACTACCGCTGGACGGCTGAAGTGGCGGGGCTGCGCTCACCGGAGGATGTCGTGGTGCTCGACCGGCGCCGTGTGCGCTTCCGCCTGGCCACGCCGAGCGAGTTCTTCCTCGATACGCGCGCCTTCCCCATGAACGGCATTTTCGATTCGCGGCTGCTCCGCCAGGAGGCGACCGCTGATGACCCCTGGGCTGAACGGTTCGTGGCTGCCCATCCCGCCGGCTTCGGCCCCTACACCGTCGAGGAAGTCCGGCCTGGTGAAAGGATGACCTTCCGGGCGCGCGCAGACTACTATCGCGGCCAACCCGCTTTCCACCAGGTGGTCTACCAGGTGGTGGCAGATGCCAGCGAACGCGAACGCCTGCTCGCCCGCGGCGCGGTCGACCACGCCCTAGGACTTGCCATCCCCCAGCTGCTGCGGCTGCGCGAGCTTGCTCACCTCCAGGTCGTCTTCGGCCCCAGCACCAGCGTCTTCGGGCTAGCGCTCCAGTGCCGGGGGACGCCCCTCGCGAACGTCCACCTCCGGCGGGCCATCGCCTCTGCAGTGCCGTACCAGACGATTCTGCAGGACGTCTTTCACGGGGTCGCCCGGCCCTGGCGAGGGTACCTTCCGCCGATCGTCGCTGGCTACGATGAGCGGCTCTGGCCCTATCGGGAGGACCCGGTGCGAGCGCGGATGGAGCTGGATGCCGCCGGCCCGCCCACCAGCTGGCAGCTGGAGATCCTCTGCAACGCTGGCCTGCCGACCCACCGCCCGACGGCCGAGCGACTTGTTGGAGCGCTCGCGGCGATCGGTCTGCCGGCAACCGTCTGCGAGCTCCCAGCCGAGGCCTACTTCGCCCGCCGGGCAGCGCGGAACTACCAGGCCGCCTTGGTCGATGCCGGGCCGATGGTGGCTGATGCTGGCTACCAGCTCGCCCATGACTACTGTTCCGACTCCGAGGGGAACGACTTCGGCTACGCCAACCCCCAGGTGGATGCCCTCGTTCGCGAAGGGCTGACCACCGCTCATCCCGCCCGGCGCGCCGCCTGTTACGCCACAGCCCAGCGGCTGCTCGCCGAGGACGTGCCGTTGGTGCCCCTGGCCGCGCCCGGCTTTGCTCTGGCTGTCCATCGCCGGGTGCGGGGCATCGCCTGGTACCCCGATAACGTGCTCCACTACGGCGAACTGCGCCCTGCGGACGAGGAGGAAGGATGCACTTCGGCTGCTACGTGAACCCCCAAACGCCCGGCCCCGAGCACGACTACATCATCACGCGCGATGCGCTGCGTGAGTGCGAGCTGGCGGAAGAGCTTGGCTTTAGCGGCGTCTGGCTCACCGAGCACCACTTCACCGACTACAACAGCTATGCCGACCCGGTCGTTCTCTCGGCTGCCCTCTCCCAGCGCCTGCGCCGGGTCCGCATTGGCTACTCGATCGCCATCCTGCCGCTGCATCACCCCATCCGCTTTGCCATCCAGACCGCCCTCGTCGACAACCTGTGCGAGGGGCGCTTGATCGTTGGGATTGCCCCGGGCAACGGGCCGCTCGAGTTCGAAGGCTTCGGCGTGCCGCTGAACGAGCGCAACGAGATGACTGAAGAGGCGATCGACCTCCTGCTGGCCGCCTGGACGGCTGGCCCGGACGGCTTCGAGCATCACGGGCGCTACTATCACGCCCGCGCCGCCCGGATCATCCCCCGGCCGTTCCAGCAGCCCCACCCACTGCTGATCCGCGCGGTCGTCAGCCAGGCCTCCACTGAGCGCTGGGCCCGTCGGGGCTTCCCCGCCTTTCTCGGCCGCTACACCCACGGCGAGCCGCGGCGCTGGCTAACCTTCTACCGCCAGGTGATGGAAGCAGCCGGCCACCCCGAGCACATCATCGCGCGAGCGATGCACTGGACCGGTATTCTTAAGTTCCTCTTCCTCGCCGAGACCGACGACCAGGCGATCGAAGAGAGCCGCCCGCACATCGAGGTCTATCTGGCCAAGTCCGCCCTGGCCAATGCTGGCGACTTCAAGCTGCCCGACGACATCAGCGAGGAGGAGATCGATAGCTGGATGGGCAACGCGGCCATCATCGGCTCACCGAAGACGGTCTGCGAGCGCATCCAACCGTACTGGGAAGCGGGCATGCAGCACATGCTGGTCTGGCCCCGTTTTGGGCACATGCCTCACCACCAGGTCCTCCGCACCATGCGCCTCTTCATGGAGCAGGTAGCACCCGAGTTTGCCAGTCAACCAGTCGGCGTCCGCTGACGCGTCGAACCGTGTATCCTGGTCGCGCCCCCGCCCCCCCCCCCCCCCCCCACCCGGGCCCCCCCCCCCCCCCCCCCCCCCCCCC
>JAILZB010000243.1 GCA_023512725.1 Chloroflexota bacterium
CTACAACGTCGTCATGAAGGACGACAAGAACTATCCCTACCTGAAGGTGACAAACGAGCCGTTCCCGAAGGTCGTCATTACGCGGCGGCTGCTCAATGACGGAGCGCGCTACTTTGGCCCCTATGCTGACGTTGGCTCGGTGCGGCGGACGCTGGACCTCTTGAACAAGCTCTTCCCGTATCGTTCCTGCGACCGGGTGATCACGGGGACCGACCCTCGGCCGTGCTTGGACTATCACATCAAGCGCTGCCTGGGTCCCTGTATCGGGGCGGTCGACGAGGCGGGCTACCGTGATGTGATCAACCAGGTCGTGCTCTTCCTCGAAGGTCGCCACGAGGAAGTGGTAAAGCGGCTCCGCCAGCAAATGGAAGACGCCGCGGAGCGGCTTGAGTTCGAGCGGGCAGCAGCGTTGCGGGACCAGATCCAGGCGGTCGAGCGCGTGGCCGAGCGCCAGAAAGTGGTCTCAGCGCGGGGCGAAGACCAGGATGTGATCGCCTTCGCGCGGAACAACGGCGAGGCCTGCGTCCAGGTGTTCTTCATCCGCAATGGTCGCCTGATCGGGCGGGAGCACTTCATCCTTCAGGGGACGAGCGAAGAAGATGGCCGCCAGATTGTGGCCAGCTTTGTCAAGCAGTTCTATGACCAGGCACCCGAGGTGCCACCCCACATTTTGCTGCCCAACCCGCTCGACGAAGAGCAGGTGATCGAAGCCTGGCTGCGCGATAAGCGGGGCGGCCAGAAGGTGCGCCTGCAGGTGCCGCGCCAGGGGGACAAGCGCAAGCTGGTGGAGCTGGTGGCTGAGAACGCTCGGCAGGTGCTCGAGCAGCTGCGGGCCAAGTGGCTGGCCGACGACCACCGGCAGGGGGTTGCCCTCGAACAGCTTGCCGAAGCACTCGGCCTGCCCCTCCCGCCGCACCGGATCGAGTGCTACGACATCTCGACCCTCCAGGGAACGGCCACGGCTGCCAGCATGGTCGTCTTCGAGGATGGCCGGCCGAAACCAGCGCACTACCGCCGCTTCCGCATCCGCTCGCTCACCGGGCCGAACGACGTCGCCGCCCTTCAGGAGGTGCTCCGCCGTCGCCTCAAGTATCTGGCGGCGCCCGAGGCTGGCCGGACGGCCACGCAGGCTGACGGACGCTTCGATTTTCCGGGCCCCGACCTCATCATTGTCGATGGTGGCAAAGGCCAGTTGAGCGCGGCGGCCGACGTGCTGCGCGACCTCGGCCTGACCAGCATACCCCTGGCTGCCCTGGCCAAGGAAGAGGAGGCGATCTTTCTGCCGAACGTCAGCGAGCCGGTGCTGCTCCCGGTGACTTCTCCCGCGCTCTATTTGGTCCAGCGCATCCGCGACGAGGCCCACCGCTTTGCCATCAGCTACCACCGTCGCTTGCGCACCCGCACTACCTTCGAGTCCGAGCTGGACCACATCCGCGGCATCGGCCCCCGGCGCAAGCAGGCGTTGCTCCGCCACTTCGGCTCGGTCACCGCGATCCGCGAAGCGCCGGTCGATGAACTGGCCGCGGTCGTGGGGATGACACGCCGGCTCGCCGAGCGGGTTAAGAGCCAACTCTGACGTCGGCCACGGCCCGCCGCGCTTCCTCCAGGCGAACGCCCAGGATCCGCTCGAGGTCGAAGGGCACCGCGAAGGTCGTGACCCCAGCGGCTCGATTCTCGGTGAGCCAGGTGAAGAAGGTGGCCGGGTCGTCGCAGCGGACGCCCATCGCGGGGACCATCGTGTCGAGCACCGCTTGCAGAGCCGCCGGGGTGCCAGCGGTCTGGTAGGTGCGCGTGACCCAGGCAGCCTGTTCGGCCAGGCCGGCGGCTTGCCACTGGGCCTGGAACTGGGGACGCATGGCATGGCGCAGGATGAAGCTAAGCCCCTCGCGATTAGCAGCAATAAGGTCGCCAGCGGGTGCCCGGCGGAGAAAGGGCGACTGGATGAGCACCTCGAAGTGGTCGAGGGTGCGGCCGCTCGCCCTGGCTCCCGCCCGGGCCTGGGCAATGGCCCAGCGCACGAACTGAGGCGTGCTGAGTTCCAGGATGATGCCATCGGCCAGCATGCCCGCAACGCGGAGCATCCGTGGCCCCGAGGCGGCGAGCAGGACTGGTACCCGTCCCCGGGGAAGAAGGTCGGTCCGCGCCCGCTCGACCTGAAGGACTGCGCCGTGGTAGCGGAGCGAGCCGTCCGGCTGGCGCTCGATACCTGGCATCGGCTCACCGAGCAGTGCGCGGACGAGGCGGAGGGTATCGGCCATCCGGGCGGCGGGCCGGTCGAACGTGATGGCGAGCACCTCGCGAGTGACCTGGGGGAGGCTCGCGCCCAGGCCGAGCGTCAAGCGGCTGCCGGAGAGGCGGTCGACCCAGGCGGCGCCCGAGGCGATCAGCACCGGTGAGCGATTGAACGCCCCGACGATCCGGGTCATCAGCCGGACGCGTTCGGTTGCCTGAGCGAGCAAGACGAGGGCGGGGAAGACGTCGCCCACGACGTTGTCAGCGTAGGAGAGGTCGTCGAAGCCGGCGGCTTCCGCCGCGCGGGCGCGGGCGAGGATGCCCGCGATCGCCTCAGGGTCATCGGCAGGGCCACGGTGGTTGACCACAGTGTTGAAACGGACCATGGGGATACGGTACCCGATCGCTGCCCGTCGCGGTAGGATGGAGCGAGACGAGGACGAGACGGAGGAGCAATGGCAGTGGAGATCCCGGTGGCGTGGTGGCGCTATCTGGGCGAGCAGAAAGTAGCCCGGCTGGGCACCGCCGACCGGCACGGCCGGCCGCATGTGAAGCCGATCTGGTATGTCGTCTTTGAACACGCCATCTACCTAGGCACCCAGAAGACCCGCAAGAGCTTTCGCAACATCCTGGAGAACAACCAGGTCTGCTTCTGCGTCGATTCCGGGACGCGGGAGGAGGAATACAAGGGCATCATCATCTGGGGGCACATGGAGTTCCTGCCGGAGGACGAATTTCACGTCCGCTTTCGGCAGTTCCTCATCCAGCGTTACTACGGAACGGAAGACCACCCGGGCTACCAGTACGTCCGCTCACTCCCCGCACCCCAGCTGATGCGGCTGGTGCCGGAGAAGATCTCTACCTGGGACTTCTCCCGCTTCGCCTAGATCGCGCTCGCCAGGGTGGGGGAAGCCTAGAGCAGTGTCCCCTGACGACGCTGGTAGTCCACTGCCGGAGGCGAGGTCATCCCGCCGACCAGCCGGGCAAGACCGTGGAGGGCAGCGTCTTCACTGTCGTACTCCCAGCGGGCGTGAGGCGTTTCGGCGATCCACTTCCGCCGCTTCTTGTCGAAGTACACCCGGTTGGGGCGGGACTTCGGCTGATCAGCCATGGGGCGGCCTCCACTCAGAAGCGCTGCCGGAGCGCAGCAGTCGCGTGATATCATACGTGCTGGAGCGGGAGCAGGTCGAGGCCACGCCGGGCGCGCGGAGGGGTGCCCGCTCGAGGTGAGACTGCGCAGAGAGGTGCGCAGGCCGCGGAGGGACCACGGGTGAGCCGGGAGATCGCACTCTTTTCTGGCCGAGCCCATCTCGCTCTGGCCGAGGCGATCTGCCAGGAGTTGCGCCTGCCCCTCGGCCAGCGGCAGTTGTTCGACTTCACCAACGGGCAGACGTTCGTCAAGTACGAGCAGCTCGTCCGCGACCGCGATGTCTTCATCGTCCAGCCAGGGGCAGTCTTACCCAACGGCTCGGTCAACGATGCGATCATGGAACTGCTGATCATGATCGAGGCGGCGCGGCGTGCCTCGGCCTGGCGGGTCACCGCCGTCATTCCGTATTTCGCCTACGCCCGCACCGACAAGAAGGACCAGCCGCGGGTGCCGATCACGGCGCGCCTGATCGCCGATCTCCTGGTTGCGGCCGGGGTGAACCGGGTGCTCACGCTCGACCTCCACGCCGGGCAGATCCAGGGCTTCTTCCCGGCCACGGTGCCGGTCGATGAGGTGACGGCCTTCCACCTGATCTGCAACTACGTTGCCAGCCGGCAGTGGGAGAACCTGGTCGTGGTGGCGACCGACCTGGGCTTTGCCAAGCGCGCGAAGAACTTCGCCCAGGTGCTCGGGACGCCGGTTGCCTTCGTGGCCAAGTCGCGCCTGGGCAACACCGACGTCACCGAGGCCGACCACCTGATTGGTGATGTCCGCGGGATGCGCGCGCTGGTCGTGGACGACGAGATCGATACCGCGGGTTCGATCACGGCGGCAGCCCAGCTCTGCATCGAGCACGGGGCGATCGAGGTCTACGCGGCGGCGACCCACGGCCTCTTCTCTGGTCGCGCGGTCGAGCGGATCCGCGAGTCTCCTATCCGCGAACTGATCGTGACCGATAGCCTGCCCCAGCACGTGGTCACCCAGCGGTTGCCCCAGGTCACCGTGCTCCCGGTTGCCCGGCTGATGGCGGAGGCGATCTACCGGATCCACGAAGGGGAGAGCATCGGGGCGCTCTACCAGGCGCTCTATGGTGACCGC